>JAKAJI010000068.1 GCA_021813825.1 Acidobacteriota bacterium
GGGGGAAAAACGCCTTACCCTTCCCAGCGGCGGAAAATCAAACACCCGTTCGTCCCGCCAAAGCCGAACGAATTCGAAAGCGCGTACTCGATCTTCATCTCCCGCGCCTGGTTCGGCACATAGTCGAGGTCGCACTTCGGATCCGCCTCTACCAGGTTGATCGTCGGCGGCGCAATCTGGTCGCGGATCGCCAGCACCGTGATCCCCGCCTCCAGTCCGCCCGCTCCGCCCAGCAAGTGCCCCGTCATCGACTTCGTCGAGCTAACCGCCAGCTTCTTCGCGTGCTCGCCGAACGCCCGCTTCAGCGCAAACGTCTCGATCTGATCTCCAATCGGCGTCGACGTCCCATGCGCGTTCACGTAGTCGATCTGCTCGGGCGCGAGCTTCGCGTCCTTCAGCCCGTTCCTCATCACCCGGTACGCCCCGTCCCCGTCTTCCGAAGGACTCGTGATGTGATACGCATCGCCGCTCATCCCATACCCGACGATCTCGGCCACAATCGGCGCCCCGCGCTTCACCGCCTGCTCCATCTCTTCGAGCACCAGCACACCCGCGCCCTCGCCCACAATGAACCCGTCCCGGTCTTTATCCCACGGCCGGCACGCGTGCTCCGGATCGTCGTTCCTTTGCGAAAGCGCCCGCATCGCCGCAAACCCGCCGATTCCCAGCGGCGTAATGCACGCCTCCGCCCCACCGCAGATCATCGTGTCCGCATAGCCGTGCTGGATCAGCCGGAACGAATCCCCGATCGAGTGCGCGCTCGTCGTGCAAGCCGTCGCCGTCGCCGAGTTCGGACCCTTCGCTCCAAACCGGATCGATACATACCCGCTCGCCAGGTTGATGATCGTCGCCGGAATGAAAAACGGGCTCAGCCGGCTCGGGCCCCTCTCGAGCAGCGTCTTGTGCTCCCGCTCGATCACCTCGAACCCGCCGATGCCGCTGCCGATGTATACGCCCGTCTGCTCCGCGTTCTCCGGCGTCACCTCGTACTTCGACGCCTCCATCGCGAACTCGCTCGCCGCCAGCGCAAACTGAATGAACCGCGCCGTCTTCTTGATCTCTTTCCGCTCTACATATAACAGCGGATCGAAACCCTTCACCTCGCCGGCGATCCGGCAGTTATACTCCGTCGCGTCAAATTGCCCGATCGGCCCAATGCCGTTCCGGGCCTCGCGAATCGCCTGCCACGTCTGCTCGGTCCCGATCCCCACTGCGGAGACCAGGCCCACCCCGGTTACTACAACTCTGCGCGCCAAACGTCAGGCTCCCCGCCCCTACTTCTTCTTCTTCGCCTCGATGTAGTCGATGGCGTCCTTCACGGTCCCGATCTTCTCGGCGTCTTCGTCCGGAATATCGATCTCGAACGCCTCTTCAAACGCCATCACCAGCTCCACAATGTCGAGCGAATCGGCGCCCAGGTCGTCCACAAACGAGGCCGTGCTGTCCACCTGGCTCTCGTCTACCCCAAGCTGTTCCACAATGATCTGCTTTACTTTCTGTTCAACCGGCATGAATCCTCCCAAATGCGCACTCGTCGCCCCTCGGGCCTCTCCCGCGTACGCTTCTTCGGCAATAGCTACAAACCCATTGATTCTAGCGATCCCGCCGCGCTACCGCAACTTCCCACCCACCGGAGCACAGCACCGCCGGCGGCGTCAGCCGCGCGGATCCGTTGTGCGCGGTCCAACACCCGTTGTAGCATGGGTTCAGCCTTGCCGTCCGCTCCCCGCATCCCCCGGCTTCTCCTCGGCCTCATCGCTTCCCCCGTTTGGATGCTCGCCGCCTCCTCCACGGCGCAAACTCCTCCCGATCCCGCCCTCACCCGCCTCCTCTCCGGCATCGGCACTGACGCCGGCCGCTTCCGCAGCGGCGCCCCCGCCTACCTCGGTACCGAAACCTGGACCGAATACTCCACCGCCGCCCCACACAAGCCCGGCAAACGCCGCCTCCACTTCGGCCTCCCGCCCAAAACCCCCGCCGAATCCACCGCCACCGTCACCCGCCAAATCGTCTCCCTCTACGCCCTCGCCCCCATGAACCGCCGCGCCGAATCCCTCTTCGAATTCCGCCAAGTCCTCTCGGTCGACGGCAAACCTTCCGGCGACCCCGCCCAACTCCGCCAGCAATTCGTCGACGCCCTCACCTCCGAAGACTCCAAGCGCCTCCGCCGCCTCCGCGACAACTTCGAAAAGCAAGCCATGTCCGGCATCCTCATCGACTTCGGCCAGCTCATCCTCCTCTTCACCCGCCCCCGCCAGAAACAGTATTCCTACGAACTCAAACCGACCGAACACATCGGCGCCCTCACCGCCGCCCGCATCGACTTCACCCAGAAAACCGGCGACCAGGGCCTCCACATCTCCGAATCCGGCGGCGACGAACAAGATACCCCCCTCCACGGCCAGATCATGGTCTCACCCGCCGACGGCTCCGTCCTCCAGATCCGCCTCACCGCCGACCGCAAAGTCAATGACCACCAGGTCCACGACGAAGCCCAGGTCGACTACACCTCCATCGCCCCCCACGCCCTCGTCCCCGTCTCCGTCGTCCACCGCCGCACCCAGGACGGCAAAACCCTCTACCAGGACGTCTTCACCTACTCCAACTGGCAGTCCCTCGGCCCTCCGTCACACCACTAACCCCAGCTACCCCTCGCGCAGCACCCTCAGCCGCTCCATGGCTCCCACCAGGCCCACCGGCCGCCACGCAATCTTCACCACCACACCACCCCCATCGCTCGTCGGCGCCCGTTCGGCTTTCGCCCGGTCCTCCTCGCCCAACGTCTTGCCCGTCAGCAAAAAGTTCTGCTCGTAAATTTTCGCCGCCCGCCGGTTCAATTCCACCCGCCTCCCGTCCGAGCCAATCAGAAAACCCGCGAGCTGCGCCTGAATTTCCAATAAGTACCCGGGCAGGAAAACCTTCTCGCTCGACTTCTTATCGTTCACCCACTCGATCAGATCGAACCGGTTCTCCGCCTCCGGTCCGATATTTGTCTGGTACACGTAACCCTCCAGCGGATTCCCCACCGAAGTCCGGTTCGTGCTCAGAAAAACATAGGCGTGGCCAACGCCCTTGCCGATGACGTCAATGCGCACCGCGAAATACCCAAGCGTCTTCTGCATTTCCAGAAACGCCTGTTTCATCCGCGCATTGTCGGAAATATCGATCCCCGAGTTCGGCGTCTCCCGCAGCCCGTCGCCGATCAAAATTTCGCATAATCGGGGCGCGCTGTCCCCGCATCCCATCGGCGCCTGCTTCAGGTACGCAAGCCGCGATTGTTGCCAATTGTCGGCCTCCATACTGAGTTGCAGCACCTCCGCATCGATCTGCTTAAAGCGCATCATCGCGTCTGCGCTGCCCCACGCCGTAATAATCGTGTGACGAAGAGCCTCGTTTAATGGATCCGGCATACCCCCAAATTATGCCCGATTTTCACCGCCCCGCAGCTCTTATTTATTTTTTCCCCGCGCCACGATCCACTTCATCTCCTCCACCCAGTTGAACACCACCCGGATCTGCCGCGCCCCCTGCGCCTGCGCCGCATCCTGAACCGCCAGAAACCGCTTCCCCCCACGCATCACGTCGTAATCGTGAAACGCCATCCCATATCCGCCCTCCGACACCACCCGCGCCGCCCCAGCCACGCTCGCGCTCGCCGTCTCCATCGGCACGGCCATCACCTTGTCGCCATTGCGGTAAAACAGCTCGCGCCCATCCCGCGACCACACCGGCGTCCGCCCGCCTCCGTTCGATACCCGCCGCTTCTCCCCCGGCCCCGGATACCGCTCAACATAAATCTCCATCTGCCCCGATTCGTCCGACTCCCACGCCAGGCTCTTGCCGTCCGGAGAAAACTTCGGCATCTCCGCGTGACCGCTGCCCGAAACAAACGCCCGCGGCCCGCCGCCTCCCAGCGGCAATATCATGATCCGGCTCCCACCCCCGATCTCCCCGCTCCGCTCGAAGTACGCCACCTCCTTCCCGTCCGGCGCCACGGAGGTCGCCAGCAGCACATCCGGACCGCTCACCAGTTCCTCCTCCGGTTCGCTCCAATCCGCCGGCCGCAAGTACAGGCCATACTCCCCATTCCGGTACGCGCTGTAAATCAGCCGCTTCCCATCGGGCGTCCAGCACGGATCCACTTCGTTCCCCGAGGTCAGCCGCGACCGCGTCCCCGGCCCAACCTCGTAAATCCACAGGCCCTGCTGCGCCCCTTCCCCCCGCAGCGCAATCCGCTGGCCGTCCGGCGACATGGCCGGGTCCAGGAAAACATCGTCGCTCGCTGTCAGATCCTTCACCCTTCCGAAATCGTCGATGAGCACCACCTTCCGTCCCGCCCCGCCGCCCCGGTTCGCAATATAGGCCAACGTCCCGTCGTCGGCGATCGCAAACCGTGCCTTCCCCTCCCAATCGTCCGTCAACACGCCGTCCACCATCGTCACCGCCGGCCCGGTCACTTTCAGCCGCGAAAGGCTGAACTTCGCGGCCATCAGGGACGCGCCCTGCGCATACACCACGTACCCTCCCGCCACATAATGCGGGTTCGTCCCCTCCTGCCCCGCCGCCTCCCACTTCCGCTCCTTCAGCCGGAGCGCCGCAATCGGCGCGCTGTTGAAATCGTACCCGCCGTACGCGCTGAATAACAGCCCTCTGCCCCCGGGAAGCACATCCGGCCAACCTGGCGCCCGCCCGTTGGCGTCCGGCGTCACCAGGCTCTCGCACACACGTTCGCTATCCCCCAACCCGAGTAAACTCTTCTTCTCCTGGAACCGGAATAGCCCCCGTTTCTCCTCGAAAAAGATGCTCCCGTCCTTGGACCAGTTCCCGCCCAACCCGCGCTCGGAAAACGGCCCGCTGCAAAGCGTCTCCGCCAGTCCCCCCGCCACCCGTACCCTCTTCAAGCTCCCCTGGGCGAAGTACCCGATCCACTCCCCGTCCGGCGAGAAAAACGGAGCCATCGCCCCTTCCGTCCACGGAATCGCCGTCGCATCGATCGCGTCCAGCGGACGCAGATACAGCCGCCTCTTCCCGCCCTCCACCGCCGAGTACACCAACTGGCTCCCATCCGGAGACAACGCCAGCTCCGGAGCGGGATCCCCGCCGGTTTCCCCCGCAGGCAGCGCGATGCTCAGCCGCCTCACGTGGGGCGCCGCGTTCCCCGTCACGATCCGGAAAACGCCCCAAGTCAATAGCGCGCCGGCCAGGATGCCCGGACCGCTCCAGGCCAACGCCCACCGCCAGTCGATCCGCAGCCCCTTCGGCCCCCGGCTTACCGGCCACGTCTCCCCAATGACGTCGGCAATCGCCCGCCCCACCTCGCCGATCGCCTGCTTCCGGCGCTCCCCGTCGAGCGTCAGGCACCGCCGCAGCAGGCTCGCAATCGTTTCTTTCGTCTCCGCCGGCGCCGCCACGCTCGCTATCGGCCCGGGCTGCGCCGCCCGGCCCCCGTCGCCCGCAGCCGGAACCGCCACCGTAGCCGGCGCCGCAGCCGGAATCGCGCTCGCCTTCGGCTCGGATCCTACCGCCCCGTTCCACGCTCCGGCCGCCGCCGCGGGCGCCGCCTCGGCCGGAACCTCGCTTCCCTCCGGCTCCGGCTCGGCCTCCTCCGGCCACAACTCCGCCATCGTACTCGCAATCGCCGTGCGCGCCGCTTCAATCCACTGCAGCCGCTGATCGCGATCTTTCGTCAGACATCGCCGAACCAGGGTCACAATCGCCGGCGGCGTCCCGGCCGGAAGCAGGCTCCAGTCCGGTTCGAATACGTGCATCGCCATCCGCACGTCCGACGTCGTCTCCCCCGGAAACGCCCGCCGTCCGGTCAGCATCTCGAACAAAATCGACCCGAACGACCAGATGTCCGCCCGCCGGTCCGCCTCCTGCCGGCTCGCCTGCTCCGGCGCCGTATACGCCGCCCCGTACGGCGTCATCCATTCCTGGCTCGCCAGCCCGAAATCCAGCAGCTTCACCCGGCCGTCGGCCATGATCTTCACGTTCGCCGGCGTCAGATTCCGGTGAACCACCCGCTTGTCATGCGCCGCTTCCAGCCCATCCACAATCTGCAGCGCAATTCCGAGCGCCTCCTTCAGCGGAATCGCCCCCCGCGCCATGCATTCGGCCAGCGTCGGACCTTCCACCAGTTCCACCGCCAGCGCGCGCACGCCGTTGTACTGCCCCGTGCCATACATCGGCGACGTGCTGTATATTTCGGCGATGTTGGGATGGTCCAGCGACTTCAGCGCCCCCGCCTCGCGCTGGATCCGCACCATCCGCGCCGGGTCGTGCACGATCTCGGCCGGCAGCACTCGCAGCGCAACCTCCCGCTCCTGCCGCACATCCTTCGCCCGGTACGACTCTCGCGCTTCGCCCGTGCCAATCGGCGCGACAACTTCGTAGTCTCCCAATCGTGTGCCGGCCGTTAGTGGCATGGAGGATCGTTCAATTTTACAATGCCCACTCTCTGAACTCGGGGCAGTTTCTTGAAATACAGTCCGTTAACCCTCACCAGCTTTCTTAAGTTGTGTCTCCACCAGGCGCAGGCCGGCCGCCAACACCAAATTTCCACTACCCAGCCCTCGGTAGCCGGGGCGCACCATGCTCCGGTGGCCGTTATCCAACGAAAAAACCGCTGCCTTCACCGAAAAAAGGGCTAACAGGGCCTCGCGCAATCAGTCCGGTATCTCAAGATTATCCGGGGTTTTCGAGCGCCTGTCCAACCTTTTTTTCGCCCCCGTTCCTCTGCCTGCCGCACGCCGGAATCCCCACATCGCTCCCCGGCGTGCGACCCTCAACAAAGAGCCTCATGCGCCACCTCTACCTCCACGGCTTCGCCAGCAGCCCCGCTTCCGCCAAGGCCCGCTTCTTCGAGCAGCGCCTCCGCGAACGCGGCATCCCCCTCGAAATCCCCGACCTCGCCCAGGGCGACTTTGAACACCTCACCCTCTCCAGCCAACTCGCCGTCATCGACCGCGCCACCGCCGGCCAGGAATGCGTCCTCATCGGCTCCAGCCTCGGCGGCTACCTCGCCGCCCTCTACGCCGCCCAACACCCCCACGTCACCCGCCTCCTCCTCCTCGCCCCCGCCTTCTGCTTCCCCTCCCGCTTCCCCGCCGAACTCGGCAAAGAAACCGCCGAAAACTGGCGCCGCACCGGCCTCCTCCCCGTCTTCCACTACGCCCACGGCGAGCCCCGCAACTTGAGCTACGCGATCGTCGAAGACGGCCGCCAGTACGACGACTTCCCCGATTTCACCCAACCCGCCATCCTCGCCCACGGCCTCCACGACTCCGTCGTCCCTCCCTCCCTTTCCCGCGAATACTCGGTCTCCCACCCCAACGTCCGCCTCCACCTCCTCGACTCCGACCACCAGCTCACCAACGTCCTCGACCAAATCTGGCAGTTCTCCGGCCCCTTTCTCGAAGGCAAGGCGTAGCGCCGGATTTACGCCATCCAGACGGCCGGCCCGCCCGGTCCCCCGACGGATTTCCTCCTCCCCCTTCTCCTACCGCCGCCCGCTCTCCTGCGGCGTGAGTTCGGTCCGGATCTCCCCCGCAATCGCCTTCACCAGCTCCGACTCCACCTCCAGCACATCCGTCATCTCGCGCTCAAAGCGACTCGCCCAAACGTTCCGGTCGTGCCGCGCCTCGATGAGCTGAGCCCTCACACGGATCCGGTCTCCGGACCGCACCACCGACGCCTCGACGATCCCGTCGACCCCGAGTTCCTTCGCAATCCGCGGCAGCGTCTCGCTCGTGCCCTTGTAGTGCATCACCGAAGTGCGCGAGATCACCCGAATCGCCTTGATGTGCGCCAGCTCGGCGATCAAAGCATCGGTCAGGCCGTCGGCGAATAAGTCCTGCGCGGGATCGCCGGAGAAGCTCTTGACCGGAAGCACCGCCAGCGACGCGATCTCCGGCTTCGCTCCAGCGGATTTCCGGTTCGCCAGCCCGATGTACGTTCCCGCAAACAGCGCAAGGGCCGCCGCCCCGGTGCCGGACATCACGATCGCTCTTCTGCGCCACCCACGTGACCCCGCCTGCCAGACCTCGCGCGCAGCCGGCTTCGCGGCGCGCCGCAAATCCACCGCCAACTCCTTCGCCGATTGATAACGCTTGTCCGGGTCCTTGTCCAGACACTTGAGGATCGTTGCATCCAGCTCCGGCGAGATCGCCAGGTTCAGAACGCTGGGCCGCGCCGGCGTCCCGTGCAGAATCTGGTCCGCCACCTGCAGCCCGGACGCGCAAAACGGCCGGTGCCCGGTGGCCATCTGGTACAGCACCGCGCCCGCCGCCCAGATGTCCGTGCGCGCATCCAGCTTCTCCCCCAGAACCTGCTCCGGCGCCATGTAGGGCAGCGTGCCCGCAAAACGCGTGCCTCCGCTCGAACTGGCGGTAGAATCCTCGGAAAATAACCGCGCCGCCGGCTTGGCAATCCCGAAGTCGAGAATCTTCAGCCGGCCATCGGTCGTGATCCGCAGGTTCGATGGCTTCAGATCCCGGTGAACGATGTTCTGCTCGTGCGCGGCGGCCAGGCCTTCGGCCAACTGCACCCCCCAGCAAACAATGTCCTTCTCCGGTATCGGGCCCGAAACCAGCCTCTCGTCGAGGTCTTCCCCGGCGATGTACTCGGTGACAATGAAGTCCGTCCCGTCTTGGCTGTCGAAGTCGTAGATGGTCTCGATATTGGCGTGGTTCAGTTGAGACAGTACAACGGCTTCTTTGCGGAATCGTTCCCGGGCGCTTTCATCGGATAGCGTGTTCGGCGGCAGAACCTTGATCGCGACTTCTCGCCCCAGGCGCTCGTCGCGGCCGCGGTACACTCTCGAAGTGCCGCCTTCTCCGATCTTCTCGCTGATGCGGTAGTGGCCCAGCCCCTGGCCCGCAAGCGTATCGCACTTCACAACGTGCTTCGCCATCGGGGAACGCTCCTCCCCCACAGTTACTTCACTTCAATGCCGCGCTTGCCTGGACGCAGACCGCTCCCAGCCACCTCGTCGCCGTCATCCGGCACTTTCGCCCTCCGGCTCCCCTCCGACCAAAAGTGTAGTCCTCCTTACGAACCGGGTCAACCGTAGACGGGCCCCCGGTCCACCCCGTCCGGCCGATATCCGCCGCGATCCCGCCGCCATCATCCCGTCGCACCCGCTCCGCGAGTTTCCCGCACACACTGCGCCGCCTCAGCCAGCGCCTCTACTCGTTCCGCAACGCCACCATCGGGTCCACCGCCGCCGCCCGCCACGCCGGCACAATCGAGGCAACCAGCCCCGCCAGGCCCAGCATCACAACCGCGAACAGCAGTAGAGCCGGGTTCCCCGGTTCGACGCCGAATAACTGGTTCGTCATCAGCCTCCCCGCCGCCAGAGCCGACGGAACGCCGATCGCAATCCCCACCCCAACCTGCAAAAACGAACTCCGCAGCACCATCCCGACCATCCGCCCGCGGTCCGCGCCTAACGCCATCCGTACTCCAATCTCGCCCGTACGCTGTTCCACGTTGTACGCCATCACTCCATACAGCCCCACCGCGGCCAACACCAACCCGAGCAACCCGAACAGCATCGTCAGCGTCGCAATCATCGACTGATTCTGGAAATCCGCGCTCACCACCCGGCTGTACGGCTCAATCGTATACACCACCAGGTCCGGGTAGAGACTCGCCAGCGCCTGCCGCACCTGCTTTGCGATGCCCGGCGGGTTGCCTTGCGCCCAGATCACGATGTTGTACAGAAAGTGCGAATAGGTCTCGCCCGTCTGCCAATGGGGATCTTCATAGTGCGCGGTTTGTGTCTCCGGCAGCCAATACATCGCGCCCACGGCCGTCTTGTAGTCGTAAGTCATGTACCGGATGTCCTTCACCACGCCGACGATTTCATACATTCCGGAAAACTGGATCTTACCCGGCCCGAAGTGCCGCCCGATCGGATCCTGGCCCGGGAAGAACTTCTTCGCGAATGCCTGGTTCACCACCGCCACATTGCGTGTCGTCGCCGTGTCCTGTTCGGTAAAGGGCCGGCCCTGCACAATCTCCGCGCCGATCGTCTCAAAGAAGCCCGGCATCACGCGCGCAAAGCCTGCGCTTGTGTCTGCCCGCGCGGGCGGTTCCGGCCGGCCCTCAATCCGAACCCCGTTGTTCCAACTGTCGCCCGTCATCGGCGCGTAAAGTGCCGGCGACACCATCCGTACCCCGGGAATCTCCATCAGCCGGTCGTCGATGTTGCGGAACATCGAGCCCATCTGCTCCGGTTTATAGTCGCTCAGCGTGGGATTGATAAAAGCGACATAGCGGTCCTTCGTTTTGAAGCCGAAGTTCTGGTGTTCCAGGTTCCGCAGGCTCTGCGCCAGCAGCGCCGCCGCCGTCAATAAAACCAAGCTCATCGCGGCTTGCACCACTACCAGCGCCTTCTGCGTCCAGGACCGCCCTCCACCCACGGAACGGTTGGCCCCGCGCAGCGCTTCCACCGGGCTCACCTGCGAGGTCATCCACGCCGGAGCGATCCCAAACACCACGCCTGTCAGGATCGAGATCCCCAGCGTGAACCCCAGCACCGGCCATGAGGGCGTCGCCTCGATCGGCACATGATTTGCCGGTCCGCTCAAATGGAAGGCCAGGTACAACATCAACCGCGTTCCCGCATACGCCACGCCGATGCCCAAAGCTCCGCCAATCATCGCCAGCGTCATCGACTCCACCAGCGCCTTCCGCACCAGCCGGCTCCGCGGCGCGCCCAAGGCCACGCGCACCGATGTTTGCCCCCGGTCCTTCAATCCGCGCGCCAGCATCAGGTTCGCCAGGTTCGCGCACGCCACCAGCAGCACGCACGCCGCCGCAATCAGCAGCAGCTTCAATCCGTCCTCATACTCGTCCCGCAATGCCGCCACCCCCGCGCCGCCCGGCGTCAGGTGCAGCGTCTGCTGCCCCCACAGTTGTTTCTCCCCCGGCTGCATGTCCTGGACATGGCTCGCCAGCCAATCGTGAAACTCCACCCGCAACTTGGCTTCGAGCATCTTCGGATTCACTCCGGCCCGTCCCCTTCCGATCAGGTCCAGAAAATTCGTCTGCGGATTTTTCACCCGCGCCGCCGCCCCGTCAATTACTGCCTCCGAGGCAATTGGCAGCCAAAAATCCGGCATGCCCCACCCGGCCAGCTTCGCGCCATAAAATCCCGGTGGGGCGACGCCGATCACTGTGAACGGATGATTGTTCATCTGAAACGTCGAGCCCACCACGGACCTCTCGCTCCCGTATTTCTCCTCCCAAATGCGATAGCTCATCACCGCCACAAGCGGCGCCCCTTCGCGATCGTCCGCGTCCGTCATCAAACGGCCAATCCAAGGGCCCACGCCAAACGTCCGGAAGAAATTCCCGGAAACATACTGGCCGTTGGCTGTCTCCACCGGCGCCGCCGAACCGGCCCTCCGCACACCCAGCGGTGCATTCCCGGCCTGCAGCGCGGCCAGATCGCGGAACTCCGGCGTGCCCGCGCGAAAATGCTTGTACGCCTCCCAGGAGAACAACGAAAAGTCCCCGTCGTCCCCCTGCGTGTACCCGCCCCAGTTACAACACCGGTCTTTGTCGCCGATGCGCCACAACTCATCCGGCCTGCTCACCGGCAGCGATCTCAGCATCACCTGGTCTACCAGCGTGAAAATCGCCGTCGTCGCTCCAATGCCCAGCGCCAGCGTGATCACCGCCGTGGCCGTGAAACCGGGCGCCTTCCGCAAATGGCGCACTGCATCCGTTAAATCTGCCGGCACAAGCCCTCCACCCGCTTACTACCGTGCCGGACCCTGAAGGTTACGGAACGCAGCCATGGAACCCGCCCGAGGCCCGGAACCGTACCTTACAACAGCAGATGAATCGCAGGCTCGCCCTCTTCGCCGCAACCTTGCTCATCTTCATCGCCGCGTTTGCGGTCACCGCAACGGCGCTCTTCTGCCGGGCCACGCTACATGTCCCGCGCAGACTCGGCCCCCGGCCACCGAACTCGAGCGAGGTAACTCTCCTCGCCCGTGATGGGGCTCCTCTTAAAGCCTGGTGGTTCCAGCCGCAGCTATCGAACGGAAACTGCGTCCTCGTCTTGCATGGAATCGGGGACTCGCGCGCCGGCGCCGCCGGCTTCGCTCCCATGTTCCTCGACGCCGGCTACTCCGTCCTCACACCCGACAGCCGCGCCCACGGAGCCAGCGGCGGCGACTTCGTCACTTACGGCCTCCTCGAGAAGTACGACGTCCTGGACTGGGCAGCCTGGATGAAGCAGCAAGGATGCCGCGAGCTCTACGCGCTGGGCGAGTCGCTCGGCGCGGTCATTCTCATCCAGTCCGCGGCAGTTCAGCCGGTGTTCTCCGCTATCGTCGCCGAATGCGCCTACGCCGACCTCCTCGACGCCGGCGCGGACCGCATGAGCCGGTTCGCCGGGGTCCCCCGGCCCCTCGCCCGCGTCATGGTCGAGGGAGCCATGGTCTACGCCCGTTGGGTCGACGGCCTCGACCTTCGATCCGTGTCGCCCCTCCGCGACATCGCCCGCGCCCCCACGCCGATCCTGCTCATCCACGGCCTCAACGACCGCCGGACCCCACCCTCCAACTCCCTCCGCCTGGAACGCGCCAACCCCCGCAACTCCCTCTGGCTCGTCCCCGGAGCCTCGCACACCGGCGCCTACGCCGCCGCCCCCGTCGAATTCCGCCGCCGCGTCCTCACCTGGTTTGCGGATCACCCCACCACCACTTAGCCATCTTCCATGCCGCCCTTCTCTGTGGCCGGAGCCACTCGGCCGGCGTGGAACTCGCCCGCGACATCCACGCAGTTCTGGCTAAGGTCTGTGAGGGCGCAGAAGTCGTGGTCGAGTGGGACAATCCCCCGGTCGCGATCATCCGTTCTCCCATTCCCAAAGGCCGCCTGCTATCCGAGTGCATCGCCCTCGCCGAAGCGCGGCGATCCACGGTCACGCTTGATGAGGGCTTCATGAAGGATGTCGAGGAGGGCATCGTCAGCCGCAGCGAATCATGGAACCCGCCATCCTGGGAGTAACCCTCGATTCCAGCATCGTCATCGAGGCCGAGCGGCAGCATCTCAACGCCGCTCAGTTCCCAAAGCAAATCGCTCACACCATCGGCGGACGAGAAGCGGCTCTGTCTTCCATCGCTGTCGCTGAACTGGCTTACGGATTTTTCGGGCCAGCACCGAAGAGCGGCGCGTGCGCCGCCGGGCATTCCTCGACGATCTGAAAGCAGCCGTGCCGGTTTATCCGATCACGGACAACGTCGCGGAGCTGGTTGGTAAGCTCAGTGGCGAGTCGGCAGCCCGAGGCATAACCATTCCCTCCGACGATCGGTTGATTGGAGCCTGTGCGCTGGAGCGCGGGTACGCAGTCGCGACCCGCAACGAAGGCTACTTCCGGGAAATCTCCGGCCTCAACCTGATCGCGGTCTAGCCGCGGCACCTTCGTCCCGCCCTTTCCCCTCCGCCTCGCCCCGCCAACCGCATCGTTGCTAAGTTACTCACCCCACACACTCCACCGTTTACATCGTTACCCGTCCCTTGTGTGCAGCCCGCACCGCGACGCGCCTGCCAGGCTCTCAGGACACACCCTGGTCCATCTGTCGTTCGGTAACGTTAACTCACTGCCGATGTGTCACTTGCAAGCAGTTATGCGGATCCATTCCCGTACGCCCCACATCCTGCCGCGCGCTATGAACACGTGAACACCAAAAAAAGGTGAATACATCATTGACATTATGCCAACCCTGATTTATCCTCATTTCAATAATGCTATGTAGTTAGTATGTCGTCGTACCATGCTGCGACGGCTGCTTCGGGTCGAAAGATATGCCTCCTTAGAGAGGCAAGCTCTGCGTCTACGGTTTGGCACGGGGTTTCTAGATTGATTTTTTTGGGTAGGAGAGGTCCATGTTAAGATCTGCTACGTCGGAGCCTTGGTCGGCATTTGCGCGCTTCGGTTCTCGCTTCACCGCCACACTCACGGCTTCGCTCTTCGTTCTGCTGCTGGTGGTCCCAGCTTCCCTTCGAGCACAGGTCCGTTCCGGTTCCTTGAGCGGCACAGTCGCCGATAGCACTGGGGCGGTTGTCCCCAACGCCACCATTGTCCTCAAGGACCAGGCCACCAACGCCACACGCCAGACGGTGTCGAACACGTCGGGATTCTTCAACTTCTCCGCCGTCCAGCCCGGTACTTACACCGTGAGTGTCAGCGCGCCGGGCTTCAATGTTTGGGAAGAGAGAGACATCGCCTTCACCCAGGCCGCCAGCCTCACGCTGCCCAACATCAAGCTCGAAGTTGCCAGCGCCAAGCAGACCGTCGAGGTCGTCTCCGCCGGCGAAGTCTCCGTCCCCACCGACACCGGCCAAACCAGCCAGACGCTCAATGAGCACATGATCAACGAACTCGCCATCCAGGGCCGCGACGCCGCCGAGCTCATCAAGATCATGCCTGGCATGGCCATGGCCACCGGCCTCGGCCAGACCATGTTCTCCAGTCTCACCACCCAGAGTAACTCCGGCCCGATCGGCCAGTTCTCCGCCAACGGCACCCAGCCCAACGGCGGCATGACCATGACGATGGACGGCGCCAACTTACTCGATCCCGGCAACCAGGGCACGCAGACCTCGAACGTCAATCAAAATCAGATCGCCGAAGCCACCATCCTCACCAGCGCCTTCGACGCCTCCTTCGCCAAGGGCCCGGTTACCATGCAGTTCATTGGCAAGAGCGGCACGGCACAGTTCCACGGCGACGCCTATCTCTACACCCGCAACGCCAACTTCAACGCCGAAGATTCTCTTCTCAAAGCCTCCGGCATCCCCAAGCCGTATGATTACTACTACTATCCCGGCGGCGACTTCGGCGGCCCTGTAGTTATCCCCGGAACCAACTTCAACCACAACCACGACAAACTCTTCTTCTATGGCGCCTACGAGTACATGGACCAGCACCCCTCGGGCAACCTGATCCAGCGCTTCATCCCCACCCAGCAGATGATGAGCGGCAACTTCAGCCCCGCCTACCTGGCCAGCTTGGGCAAGAACTTCGCCAACGGCCCCTTCGGCCTCGACAACGCCACCCCCTGCCCGAGCGGCTGCACCAACGGCGTCACGCTGCCAGGCGGTATCATCCCGCCCTCCCTCCTCGACCCCAACTCGGCTGCGTTGTATAAGACCATGCCGCAGCCGAACCTCGATCCCAACACCAACCCCATCGGCGCCAACTACGAGTACCTCAATCAGGAGCCCGTGAATCGTTGGGAAGCGCGCGGTCGCATCGACTATAACTTGAGCGAGAACACGAAGATGTTCTTCTCCTACGACCAGCAGAACGAGACGGACCTGAACCCCATCAGCATCTGGTGGGCCACCGGCAACGCCATCCCCTATCCTTCCATGATGCCGGCGAACCAGGTCTCCAAGGTCTTCAGCGCCAACGTCACCCACGTCTTCTCGCCCACCCTCACCAACGAGTTCGTCTTCTCCGAGGCCACCTTCCTCAACCCGATCACGATGACGAATCCGAGCGCGGTGGATCCCGCGAAGGTCGGCTTCCACATGACCGGCCTGTTCAACAACCCCTACACTCCGCAGATTCCCAACACGATTAGCTGGTCTAACTCCGTGCCGGGTTACTTCGCGCCCACCTTCGGCCAGCAGTTCCAGGGCGGCGCCTTCGGAAAGTACTCCGCCACGCCGAACATCAGCGATAACATCAGCAAGGTCGCCGGCACGCACACTCTGAAGTTCGGCTTCTACTGGGACTTCGCCCAGAATCAGCAGACTTCGAGCAACTTCCTCAGCGCCAACCAGGGCGTCACGGAATTCGAAAACTACGGCGCCAACAGCTCCGGCAACCCGGCCGCGGACTTCGCCATGGGCCGCATAACCGGCTTCTATCAGACCAACACCGCGCCGGTCGCCAACTTCTACTATCACCAGTACTCGTTCTACGCCAACGACCAGTGGAAGGCCACGCGCCGCCTGACTCTCACTTACGGCCTCCGCTTCGATCACATGGGCCAGTGGAATCCGGAGGGCTCCAACGGCCTCGCCGTCTGGGATCCGTCCACTTATAACCCCACCTCCAGCGCCGGCCCGTGGACCGGCCTCCTGTGGCACAGCATGGACCCCGCGATTCCGAGTTCCGGCTTCCCGTCGAAGAACTTCTTCTATGAGCCTCGCTTCGGCCTCGCCTACGACGTCTTCGGCACCGGTAACACCGTCATCCGTGGCGGCTTCGGCGTGTACCGCTACCAGCTTTCTTACAACGACGTCAGCGGCGCCGCTTACAGCGCCCCGCTCGGCAGCGAAAGCCTGTCAACCACCTGGAACTGCTGCATCGGCTACAACTCCTTCAACCAGTTCACGCCGTCGCTCGGCCCCGCCGGCCTTGGCTCCGGCGTAGCCGGCGTCCTCCAGATGGGTGACAACCGCACGCCTTACACCGAAGACTATAACTTCACCATCAGCCAGCGCGTGCCGTGGAATTCGCTCCTCGAAGTCTATTACTCGGGCAGCCAGAGCCACGACCTCATCATCAACGGGCCTCTGTCCAACCTCGACAACATCCCGCTCGGCGCCTTCTTCGGGCCCGATCCGCTCACCGGGCAGATCAACAACCCGTCGGCCCCGAATTTCCCGTCGAACGACTACTACCCGCTGCATCAGTACACGCAAATGCAGTTGGTCACCCATAACAGCTCCTCCAACTACAACGCCCTGGTCGTCACCTGGCAGAAGCAGACCGGCCGCGTCACCTT
>JAKAJI010000461.1 GCA_021813825.1 Acidobacteriota bacterium
CGCCTCGTACGCTTTCTTGAGCAGCATGCGCTTGGTTTCGAGATCCCAGTCGTGCAGGATGTGGCCCATGATCAGGACATCGGCGGAGGGCAGGGGATCGTCGAAGAAACTGCCTGCGTGAAACTTCAGACGGCCGCTTAGCCCGGCCGCGGCCACGTACTCTTCAAACACCGGCCCCACTTGCGGCAGGTCGAACCCGCCGCCGCTCAAGTGCGAGTGAGCCAGCGCCAGTTGGACGGGCGTGCCTCCTTGCGCGCAGCCGACGTCGTAGAACGTGCGGTACTCGTGCCAGGGAAACTTCGCCGCGATCGCCCGCGCCGCTCCCAGGCTGATGCCGGTCATGGCGGAAAGAAACTGGCGCAGGCGCGCGGGATCGGCGTAGAGTTCCGCGAACGTCTCCATGCCCCGTTTCAATTCGTTCTGCGGCTCGCCCGTCTTGAGCGCCTCGGTCAGCGAGCCCCAGGCCGGATAGAGCCGCGCGTTGGCCATCTCCAGCATGCCGCCCGCGTACGAAGGCCGGGCCTTGTTCAGAAACATGTCCGTCTCCGGCGTGTTGCTGTAGGAGTCACCGTTGCGTTCGAGCATTCCGAGTGACACGAGGGCGTCCAGGAAGTCCTTCGCGCCTCTGGGATGCAGCCCAAGCGTGGACCGCAACGCGTCGAAGTTCATCGCGGAAGAACCCAGGGCTGTAAATACTCGCAGTTCGATCGCACTGAGAAGTGTCTTCGCGCTCCAGAATCCCAAGGCGAGTTGCATGATCCGTTCAGGCGACGGACCTGCCGTATGAGACAGAGCTGGCGCGGGGGCGGTGGACATCGATTTCTTTCCTTTCTGCGGGGAAACGTGGCGGTCAAGGTGACTATAAGGTTTCCCACCGGGCGTGTCAAGCGCCTGCGCCGCAACACCTCCCGCACCGCGTGATAGATTGTTCGCAGCCGATTCCGCCGCCATGAAGCCTCGCCGACTGCTCCCGCTTCTTTGTTTTACTCTCGCCTCCCTCGGCGCCGCGCCGGTGCACCTTTGGGAGAAACAGGAACTTACTTTCACCGCCGCGCGCACTTACTCGAACCCGTATACGGATGTCACCGTCTGGGTGGACCTCGCCGGCCCCGGCTTTCAAAAGCGCGTTTACGGCTTCTGGGACGGCGGGCAGACCTTCCGCGTTCGCCTGCTCGCTACGGCTCCCGGCACGTGGTCTTGGAAGAGCGGTTCGAGCCCACCCGACCCCGGCCTTTCCGGCAAAACCGGCTCTTTCACCGCTATTCCCTGGACCGCGGAGCAACTCCGCGACAACCCGCTCCGCCGCGGCTTCCTCCGCCCCACCCCCAACCACCACGCGCTCTCACTCGCCGACGGCACGCCCTTCTTCGTCCTCGGCGATACCTGGTACGCCGCCGGAACGAACCGCTTTAAGTGGTACGACGACGACACCGAGCGTCCGATCGGCCCCACCGCCGGATTCAAGGACTACGTCCGCTACCGCCAGGCCCAGGGCTTCAACTGGGTCAATATCATCGCGGCTTTCCCCAACTGGATGACCGACGGCCAGCCCTGGAACGTTCGCATGAATGACGCCGATCACACCACGGTCCGCTCCGCGTGGCTCGAGTTCGGCACCGGCAGCGCCAAGAACATGGACAACGAAGGCGGCCGCCCGTTCCTGTTCCCCGGCAAAGTTCCCGGCTACGAGAACATGTTCCCCGACGTCGACCGCATCAACCCTTCTTACTTCCACTACATCGACCGCAAAATCGACTATCTCAACGCCCACGGCTTCGTCCCTTTCATTGAAGTCTCCCGCCGCGACGCCAGTATGTGCTGGATGAAATACTACAAGTGGCCGGATTCCTACGCCCGGTTCATCGAGTACGTCTGGTCGCGGTATCAGGCCAATAACGCTGTACTTAGTCCAATACACTTAGACATCATCAGCGAGTCGGTCTCGCCGAATGACTTTCTCAAGGCCATCGGCATGGTCATGTCGAAGTACGGTCCGCCGCCTTTCGGAAACCTGCTCTCGGCCAACGCGAATCCGTCGACGCTTGAAAACTGGGGCGACCCCTCCTGGGTAAGTCTTCAGCAGACTGGCAACATGCGCGAGCACAATAACTACTGGTATCTCACCGAAATCTTCCACATGCCCGATCCTAAGCCCGGTCTTGACGGCGAGCCATATTACTCCGGGTACAAAGACGCGCGGTCGCTGGGCGGAGGCAAGGGCTACCAGTACGGTGCGCCGGGCGGATCGGACAAGGACGCCCAGTTCGTCCGCTCCGCCATGTACGGCAACTTTCTTTCCGGCGGTTTCGCCGGCCATGTCTACGGGGCGGAAGGCATCTGGGGCGCCGACATAGAACCCACTGCCCCGACCAAGATGTGGGACGCGTTTCAGTGGCAGTCCGCCGCCCAGATGCAATATCTCCGCGAGTTCGCCTTCTCCATCGGCAAGCGCTATCAGGACCTGGTTCCCGATGCAAACCTCGTCTCGCCGCACGAAAACGCGAACCTTCGCGCCTATGAAGGCTGGGCCTACTGCGCCCGCACCCCGGACAAAGAAATCTTTCTCGCCTACTTCGAGAAAGACGCGCCGCAAGCCCAGATCCGCGGCGCCCGGTTGAACAGCCTCTACAAGGCCGACTGGTTCGACCCCCGTACTGGTAGTTATTCGAGTGCCGGCACCCTCCGCTCGAGCGTCATCGGCATCATCCAACTCCCTGCCGTCCCAAGCGACAGTGACTGGGCTCTCCGGCTTACGTATGTTGGCAATTCCGCAATCGGAATCAAATGAACTAAACTCGTTCATCGGAGGGAATCTATGAAGTCCGGTGAACCCAAGGATCCCAATCTCCTCAGCAGGCGGGAATGGGCGCGGATCGCTTCCTCGGCCGGCGCGACGGCCTTCGTCGCTGCCGACGCACGGAAGGCGTTCGGGGCGTCTCCCGCTTCGCCGGATGTCGATGCGTCAGCGCGTGCGGCCATAAGGCCGGAAACAACGCTGCCGGATTGGACCGGCCATAACACGCGGCTTGGCGACTATTATCGCCACGCCGG
The DNA here is from genome assembly GCA_021813825.1 of Acidobacteriota bacterium. Classification (GTDB taxonomy): domain Bacteria; phylum Acidobacteriota; class Terriglobia; order Bryobacterales; family Bryobacteraceae; genus JAJYKC01. Next base: position 3,052 of record JAKAJI010000461.1, read on the forward strand.
GTATCCGGCTTACGAGGCACATCCGCGATATCTCGGCGAGTTGCACGGTTCCTGGTACGAAATTGGCAAGCAATATGGCGAACGGGCCGGCGACCTCATCCGCATGGTCTATGAGGGATGGTATCGGGAACTATTGCCGATCCAGGGAAGCCCGAAAGTGATGGCGGCTTATCTCGACCAACAAAACGCTTACTACGAAACACTGCTGCCCGAAGCGCTCGAGTTTATGCACGGCATGGCGCAAGGCGCCGCCGCTGAGCTTGCGGCCTCTGCCTTCCCTGCTGCGCTCACCCATTTCCATAAGGTGCTGATGATCAATAGCTACTACGGATTGAAGGGCAAGCCGCCGGTATCGGAAAGCGCCCGGTTTGCCGCGCCGGAGGACGGCGCCCACTGCTGCAGTGGCGCGGTGATCTTCGGCTCGGCAACGCGGGATGGCAAGACGATTCACGTCAGCTCCGAAGACCAACATTTTTTCCCCCAGGAGTATCTCGTCACTTACATCGTTCGGCCCAGCGACCCGCGAGCCCATCGCTACACGGTTACCGACTCGGCAGGGGAGA
>JAKAJI010000462.1 GCA_021813825.1 Acidobacteriota bacterium
AAACAGGAAGCGCACAGTGACCATGGGGATGAAGGAGAACATCCATCCGGAGAGGGCCTTGAAGCCGCTCCACCAGAGCACGATGCGGAGGAGGACGCCGCGGGCGCCGAGGCGGTCGCCGAGCCAGCCGCTGGGGACTTCGAAGATCGCGTAGGCGAGGGCGAAGGCGCCGAAGACGTAGCCCATCTGCTCCTTGCTGAGGTGGAGGTCACGCATGACGAGAGGCGCGGCCTGGGAGATGGAGACGCGGTCGATGTAAGAAAGAATGGCGAGGGTGACGGCGAAAACGATGACCCAGTAACGGGCGCGTGTTGGCGTTTCGGTGGCGTGGACAGGCGTCACTGGGCCGCCTCGGCGGGCTTCAGTTCGCTGGCGAGCCAGGTGAGGTAGGGTTCGGATCCGGTGTCGATGGGCACGGCGATGATCTCCGGTGTGGTGTAGGGATGGAGGGCAGCGAGGCGGCTGCACAATTGCTCGAAGAGCCTGCGGTCAGACTTGATGAGCAGGACCGCTTCGGGGCTGTCCTCGATGGCGCCCTGCCAGCGATAAATGCTGCGGGCGCCGCCGACGATGTTGACACAAGCGGCCAGGCGGTCTTCCACGAGAGCGCGGGCAATGCGCGCGGCCTCTTCCTCGTTGGGCGCGGTGCTGAGGATGAGGAGCGGTTGCGGCATTGCGTGGGGCGTACCGGGAGCGGGCGGCTTGGCCAATAGGGGATTATACGAAATCCTGCCGCGTTCGCACTTCGGCCGTTTGTTAGCGCGTCATCTCGAGCACGGCGAAGGAGCCGGGAACGATCAGCGGGCGGCCTCCCTGGGGGTTCGGTTTCGTTTCGGCAAACGGCAGATAGATGGCGTGGGTTTTCGGGTCGAGCCCCATGGTGCGGGCGCTGACGCGGGTGTGGAGGGTGTCGACGACGGAGTAGTGGTCGTTGCCGTCGACGTGGACGACGGTGGTGGTTCCATCACCGCAGGAGGCGAAGGCGAATTTCGTGACGGGGTCGAAGCGGCCGGCATCGACGCCGCGGCCGATGGGGAGGGTGGTGACGACGCTGCCCGTGTCGGCATTCACGACGGCCATCCTCTGGTTGCGGCAGCCGATAAAAAGGCGGCGGGCGGCGCGATCCATCGACATGGCGGACGGGGACTGGCAAGGAGCGAGGGGCCAGGTGTGATCAACCTTGAGCGCTTTGGGGTCGAACTCGACGACCTGGCTTTTGTCCTCCAGATTGACGAAAACCTTGCCTTTGCCGTCGGCGGCGGCGAATTCCGGGGCACCGCCGAGAGGGACTGTGCCGGTGACGACGGCGTGGCGGGCGTCGATGACGCTGGCGCTGTCGCTATCGCCGTTGAAGACGAGGACCGATCCTGTGGATTCGTCGTAGATGGTGGCGTCGGGCTTCTTGCCGACGGACAAGCGGCGAATGGTCTTGAGAGTTTTGAGGTCGAAGACGACTACGGCATTGGCCTGGCCGGCGGTGATGAAACCTTTGCCGGCATCCGGCGCCAGGGCTACCCCGTGGACGCCGGGTGTGTCGGGGATTTTGCCGATGACCTTGCCGGTGTCGAGGCTGACGACGTCGACTTCGGTGGCATGAGTAACGAAGATGCGGCGGCCCGGGGAGTCGACGGTTACGTAATCCCAGAAGCCGTTGCCGCCGATGGTGAAGGTCCGTGCCTCTTTGTAGCCGCTGGAGCCGGCGACGGCGGATGTGGCGGCGATGAGGATTGCGATTGCGAATTTATTCAAAGTTCCCTCCCTGGTCATTGAAAGCGCGCCCATCGTAGCGTATTCGGGCGGAGGGAAGCATGAAACCGGCCTGACGGCGGGCCCTATGTGTCGGGCGACTTCTGCTCGTAGGGCTTCCGGAGATATTTCGCGGCTTCGGCCTGGGCTCCGGCGGTGTTGTCGTGGGTGCGGATGGCGAGGTTATATTCGTTCACGGCGCGGTCCCGGCTGCCGGTCATGTCGAAGATTTTGCCGAGGTTTATGTGGGCCCAGACTTCGATCCACTTGGGGTCGAGGTCGCCGTTCAAGGCTTCGCGGAATTCGTTGGCGGCGGACTGGAAATTGTTCTGTTTGAAGAAGACTTCGGCGATGCGGAAGTGGGCGAGGGAGCTGTTGCGGTGCACTTGCAGCGCCTTCTGGTACTCGGCGAGGGCTTCGGCGTATTGGCCGGTTTCGACGAACTGTTCGCCGCGGCGGATGGCGACGGCGACGCGGATGTTGTCGGTGTAGTGGAGCACCTTCTCGTCGGGGTCGACTTTGACGTCTTTCGGTTTGCCGAAGGTGTCGATGGTGAATTCGGTGGAACTGCCGACGAGGTCGATGCGCTGGCGTTCGGGGTTGCCTTCGGTTTCAATCAGGAGGTCGACGGGCATGTGGAACGTGTCGAGGTCCTGATTGACTTTGCCGACGACGCGGAAGCCCTTTTGGGTGCGATAGACGACGTAGTCGAGCTTGAACTGGGGCGCACCGCTCGAGTCGATCCATTGGAGGAAAAAGTAGCGGACATTCTGGCCGTAGATCTGGCTGGTCATGTCCTCGAAATTGGCGGTGCTGACGCCCTTCCAGGCGTATTGGTCGGGGAAAGCTTTGAGGAGTTTGAAAAAGTTTGCGTCGCCGATCATGGAGCGGAGCATGTTGAAGACGGCGGCGCCTTTGGCGGCGGTTTCGGCCCAGAACTCGGGGGAATAGTCTTCGAGGCGGCCGGCCTGGATGAGCGGAGGCTGCTCCACGGTGAGTGCTTCGACGTAAGTGTCCTTCACGGCGGCGGTGAAGGCGCCGGGGCCCTGGTCGTGCTCGATGTAGAGCAGTTCGGCGTAACGGGCCTGGCCGTTGGTGATCCAAAGATGGTTCCGGCTGGAGGGCGAGATGAGGACGCCCCACCACTGGCGGGCGATCTGGTTGACGAGCAGGCGGGTATTGACGCGGTCGGTAAGCGATGCGGGGTTCAGGAAGAGAATGCCGGGCGCGGCGTAGCCGTTGGGCGCGCCGTCTTCGGTCTCGACGACGGTCAGATTGGCTTGCGGAGCGAGGCCGTAGATGCTGGTGAGGTAGGTGGCGATTTTGCCGATTTCGTTGCCGTAGGCTGGCGCGACGGCTTTGCGGGTGCGGAGATAGAAGGAAGTGACGACACCGGCCGATTGGATCTGCGTGGGTCCGCCCTGGACGACGGCGATGCTGCCCGGGAAGCTGGGTTGATTGGTGTGGAAGCTGTAGAGAATTTTGTCGCCGGAGGAGTCCGACTTCTCGTCGCCGCTGGCGATGACGCTATAGCCGGAAGGGACGGTAATGTGGAGGTCGGCGTTGAAGCGATCCGTGGTGTAGCCCTGGATGGGGAACCAGCGGGCCGGATACATCAGGTAGGCGTAGTCGTTGTGGATGGCGGCGAAGCGGATGCCGAACACGGGGGAATCTTCATTGCCGGTGAGACGGCCGCCGTAGGTGAAGGTGAGAGAACCGGCCTGTCCCTTTTTGGTGGGTTCGGGGAGGCTGACGAGCAGTCCGTTTTCGCCCGAGCGCGAACCGCTGAGGTCGCGTCCCTGGCCGTCGACGACCTTGGTGAGGCTGAGGGCGCCGTTC
>JAKAJI010000463.1 GCA_021813825.1 Acidobacteriota bacterium
GGATCCGGCCGGACGGGAGCGGGGAGGAGACGGTGGCGCCGGAAGTCCGATTTCTGGAATTCACTTCGATTGCGCGGGGGACTTACTTTGTCGTGTCGTCGGGACGGCGGAGTAAGTTAGAGCGGTTGGCGGAGAACGGGAAGGCGGCGGATGTGATGAGGATTCCGTTTGTTCCGTGGATGGGTTTGTCGTTGAGTCCGAACGGGCGATATGCGCTGGTGACGCGGCCGGACGAGCGCGGGACGGACTTGATGTTAGTAGAGGGCTTCCGCTGAGAGTCAGGCGGGAAGCATTCCACTCATTACCTTGAACATATACTCGAACGCCTTGGGTTCCTTCTTGCGGAAGGATTTGCGAATGTAGATTGGGCCATCGGGCGCCCATTGAGCGATGTGGCGGAAGCCTACGATGCGATCGGCGGGAATTGGACCCCATTGGGCGATTTCGGCTTCCTCGGAACCCCAGATGGTTTGTTGACCCCAGGGGACTACGAAACCGCCGTGAACTACGGTGAGGTAGAGCCAGCCGGGTTTTTGGTTGTAGCCGGACCCGAACGTGATGGAGGTATCAATGGCGCGGGCGGTGGAGATGTAGCCCTTTAAGCACTCGTTGGAGACCATTCTTCCGAGGTGGACGGCCTCGCGTTCGCAGATTTTGCGCCACATCATGTAGTCGACGATCAACTTTTTGTCCTCTTCGGATGGCGCGGCGCTGCGGACGGCCTGGCGGAATTCGTCGAGGGTGAGAGTTCGCTGGTAGCGCCTCTGGAGGTAATCGCTGAAGCCGTCGTAAATGCCGTGCTCAAGGTAATACTGGTCGGTTCGCGTGTTCGGAGGGTAAAAGCCTTGACATCGCGAGATCACCTCGGCGGGGGCGCGGGTGTCGCCCCGGTAGGTGACGGCGTTGACTCGTTTGATCTGCTCGAAGAGTTTCCAGTCGTCGGCGATGGGGGTTTTGCTCCCGAACTGGACTGTGATGTTCGACCTGGTGGGGCGGACCTGGGGATGGTATGTGTCGGTGGAGGGCAGAGTCGTGGTTTGGCCGCGGGTGCCGATGGCGAAGCCGGCGCTTCGAGTGGCGTCCTTGGCCGGTTCGGCGCGCTTCCAGGTCGAATTAATAAGGTTCTGGATGACTTGCGGGAGGTCGCCGATTTTGGGGCCGTTCGAGAGTTCGACGATGGGCCAGGCATCTTTCGAGGGCATGCGGCGGCCTGTGAAGGTGTAGTTGGGGTCCGGTTCGAGCGCCTCGTATTCGGTGAGGAGCCAGCCGATGTCGTTTCCCCATTGTCCTGCCCATACTTGGTCGACGCTAGCTTTTTGGGGTTTGTAGGCCATGTTGGTTTGTATCGCTCTTATTAGGAGGGAGAGGAGGGGGGTGGAGTGTGCCAGGGAAGGTGATAATTCCGGCTAGACGTTGGTCATGGAGACCATCGAGAAGATAATGACGTCCTGGGTGGCGTGGAGCAGCCAGGCCCAGGTCCAACCGCGGGTGTCGACGATGCTTCGGGCGAGGATCCAGGCGAAGAAGGCAGACATAGCGACGCCGCTGAAGCCGGAGGGGTGTCCGCCGTAGTGAGCGAGGCCGAACAGCAGCGATGACGCGGCGATGGCGTGGGCAGGGGAGAAGGCGCGCAGGCCGCGGGCGAGGAGCACGCATCGGAAACAGAATTCTTCCCAGCTTGCGTTGACGATGGCGAACAGCAGGGCGGGCGGTAGGGCCCAGAGCAGAGCGAGAGGATGAAGATGCCGGGAGGCGTGGGAGACGATCCAGAGTTGGGTGATCAGGCCGGCGGAGACGACGAGCAACAATGCCGGTGCGACGACGCTCCAGCGCGCGCCGCGAATGAGAGGAAGGGCTGTGGGGGCGCGCAGATCTCCCCGGGTGAGGAAAAGATCGCGGCGAGACAGGTCGCTGCGAATGAGGGTGAGGGCAACGAGGGCGGTAGGAATGAGGTAGAGGAGGAGGCGGGCGAACATGGCGGCGGCGCGCGGCGCGGAGGAGAACCAGGCGACGTGCTGCTGAATCGCCTGCACCGCCCAACCGCCGGCCGTCATGGCGGCGAGGGCGAGGATGAAGCCGCGCGCGTGCCGCAAGCGGAGCGTGCGGGGGATGGCGAGTGCGAGGATTCCGATGGCGGCGGCGCGAGCCAGTGCGGTCCATGAGGGGAGGTCGAATCCGGCGAGATTGCCGAGGATGGAATCCAGATCGCTTGCGAGCAGGAGGGCGGCCCAGGCGGCGAGCAGGGATGGGATGTGGGAGGTTTGCGGAGCGATTGCGGCTTCGCCGCTGAGTGTGTCCGTTGGTGGAGGCGAGGGACTCGGCATCCTTAAAGCAATAGAACGCACGGCTGACGGGCGAAGTTCCGCGGGCTCGGGAGGGAAGGTTAGTGGGTTGGGTTGTGCCGGGACAACGGGTTTCGATGGGGCTAGAATGACGGCGGGAGGTGGTTTTCACTATGGACAACAGGACAACGCGGCGGTCGTTTCTGGCGGTGCCGGCCGCGGCGGCGGCTTATGAGATGATTCGTCCGGGCGAGGCGCGGGCAGCGGGTGGGGAAAAGTTGAAGATCGGGCTGATCGGCTGCGGGGGGCGCGGCACGCAGGCTGTGGTCGACAACATGCAAGGCGACGGGGGGACGGAACTGGTCGCGATGGCGGACCTGTTTGAAGATCACCTGGAAGCGAGCCTGAAGAAGTTGCGGGAACGGCCGGATATGCAGGCGTATCAGGACCGGATTCAGGTGTCGCCGGAGATGCGGTTCACGGGGTTCGACGCGTATAAGAAGCTGATTGCGGCGCCGGTGGACGTGGTATTTCTGGCTACGCCTCCAGGCTGGCGGCCGATTCATTTCGAGGCGGTGGTAGAGGCGAACAAGCACGTATTTTGCGAGAAGCCGTTCGGGACGGATCCGGTGAATGTGCGGCGGTTCATGGCGGCGGCGAAGAAGTCGGAGGAGAAGAAGCTGACGGTGGTTTCGGGGGCGCAGCGGCGAAGCGATCCGTTTTACCTGGAGCAGTTGGACCGGCTGCACCAGGGCGAGTTGGGCGGGATCATCGCGCTGAATGCTTACTGGGTGGGTACGCCGGTGATTCAGCAGAAGGACGGGAAGAAGCCGAATTGGGGGGAATTCGAGTGGGAGCACCGGAACTGGTACTCGAACTTGTGGCTGTGCGGGGACCAGATTGTGGAGCAGCACTTACATAACATCGACGTTTGTAACTGGGTGATGGGGACGCATCCGGTAAGGTGCTGGGGTGTGGGTGGAGCGGTGTGGCGGCCGAAGGGGACGGATATTTACGGGAATATATATGACCACTTCGCGGTGGATTTCGAGTATGCGAACGGCGTACGGATGTCGAGTTACTGCCGGCAGTATGAGCATTGTTACCAGAGGGTGAACGAGATAGTAACTACGGACCGGGACCGCATGACGTGGACGCAGACGAAGGGCGCGCCGGGGTATAGGAACGAGCATACGAAGCTGATGAAGTCGATCCGGGGCGAGGGGCCGTATGTGAACGAGGCGATGACGGTGGCCGAGAGCACGATGACATGCATCATGGGGCGGGAGGCGG
>JAKAJI010000464.1 GCA_021813825.1 Acidobacteriota bacterium
GCGAATCCTTCAGCAGCCGCGCAATCTCCAGCACCCCCGCCGCGCCCGACGCGTTGTCGTCCGCCCCCGGATGTATCGTCCCCGTCTGCGAAGGCGCCAGCGAAAACCGCCCGCCCAGCCCCAGATGATCGTAATGCGCGCCCACGATCACATACTCGTTCGATTTCTCCCCCGGCAGATACGCCACCACGTTGTGAACCGTCTTCACCTCGCGGTCCAGATCCACCCGCAACTTCACCCGCACACCCTCGGGCAGCGCAAACGAATGCGGCTGCTCTTTCGCGTCGATCGCTTCCTCGGCCTCCCGCACTGTGCTGTGCGCCGTCTCGAGCATCGCATCCGCCACCGCCGCCGAAACCTGCGCGAACTCGATGCCCGCGTTCTCCGGACCCTCGGCTTCCCCAAACGGCTCCAGCTTGTCCGCCGTCTTCGCATGCGCCCCAACGTCGTTCACCATCAGCACCGCCGCCGCTCCGTGCATCTTCGCGTTCGAAGCCTTGCTGAAAAACTGCGAGTGCACCGTCAGGTCTTTCCCCTCGAACTTGCTCTTGGCGTCGGACTCCCGCGGCTCATGCCGCAGCACCAGCACCACCTTGCCCCGCACGTCCAGCCCCGCGTAATCGTCGTAGCCGTACTCGGGCGCTGTGATCCCGTATCCGGCAAATACCACCGGCGCCTCCGCCTCCCCGCTCGCCGAAAGATTCAGCGGCACGAAGGTGGAATTCAGCACCCCCGTCTTCCAGCCCTCTCCCGGCGCCACCTCGTACTCGAAATCGTTCTTCGCGCCCAGCTTCGCGCTTGTCGTGATCGGGAAATCCTGGAAGTACCCGTGCCCGGGCGCCGGACCGATGCCGTAAATCCGGAACTGTTGCTCCAGATACTCTGCCGCTTTCTCGAGCCCCGGCGAACCGTTGCCCCGGCCTTGTAACTCGTCCGAGGCAAGATACTTCACGTGGCTCATGTAGTCCGCCGTGTCGAGCCGCGACGCCATCGCGGCGCCCGCCAGGACAAGCGTAACGACTATGGCAAACACCCGTCCCGGCTTGCGCATCTTTTACTCCCTCTTAGTGCTTCAGCGGCGAAGGAATCCCCACCTCGCAGCACTTCTCCTCTTCCTGCTTGGCGGTCTTCTGGTAATCCAGTTCCTTGTCGATCAGCGCCTTCAGGCTGTCCCACGGAACGTTGCCCACCACCGGCAGCCCGTTGATGTAGGTCGTCGGCGTCGAATCCACGCCGTTCATCCGCTGCCCGGCCAGCAGCAGCCCCGGAATCGACTTCCCTTCGGCCAGTGACGCTTCCACTTCCTTCTCCGTCGCCTGCGTATCCACACACCGCCCGAACTCCATCGACTGCAGATTGTGCGCGCCGGCGAATTCGCCGATCTTGCTCTTCACGTTGTCCGGCGTGATCTCGCTCTGATGATCGTAAATCCAGTCGTAGTAATCCCAAAACGCCGCCGGCTTCTCCTGGTAGATACACCGCCCGGCAACCGCCGCCGTCATCGCCCAGGGATGAATCTGCACCAGCGGGAAATCCCGGAAAAACACCCGCACCTGCTTCGGGTAATCCTTTGGGATGTTAGTCCGCATCGCCTTCGCTTCTTCCTTGCAAAGCGGGCACTCGAAGTCGCCGAACACAACCAGCGTCACCGGCGCGTCCGCCGGCCCGAAGCTCGGCGCCCCCGCCGTGCTCAACTTATCAAGCTGCGCCTGAAACGGGCTCTTCGCGATGTTGAACAAATCCCCGGAAAGAATATGTTGCCCGTCGTTGGACACATACAGCGTCGAAGTCTCGCTGAACTCCCGGTACGAGTAGCGCACCGTAATCTTCTTCAGCCCCTGCACCTTCGACGGCTGCGGATCGCCGATCTCCATCTTTACCTGGGGTGAGAATGGCAGCATGTGGCGCAGGTACGCCTCGAGCGTCGCCTTGTCGAACGCCGTCTTCGCGCTGTCGGCGGCAAGCAGCGAGCCCGCACACAGCACCGCGGCAAGAATACTCCGGATCATTCCCAGATTTTAGCAGGCAGGCGCGCGCTCCCCGCTCCGCGCTTAGCGCCGCCCACCTTCGTTCATCCCCGGCTCCACCTGCTGGAACCCCGCCGGCACCTGTAGCTTCGACGCATCTACCGATCCATCCGAAAATCCCGAATAGTCCGTCGTAATCTGCATCAGCGTGCCCGGAGGCGCTTGCTGCGCCTGCGCTTGTTCGGAGTCCGCGTTCTTCTTCTTCCGCCCGAATCCACCCAGAATCCCCCGCGCCGCCATCCCCGCCAACCCCCCCTCGTCGTTGGAGGACTGCTCCTGCTGCTGCCTCTGCGCCTGCTGCTGCGGCGCGGCGTTCCCGTTCGGGCTCGCCATCATCATGTCTACCACCGTCTCCACGGGCATTCCGTCAAGCGAAGCCATCTTGCTGTTCAACTGCACCATCCCCTGCATGCTTTGCCGCATCTGCTCGGCCTGCTGTGACGAAACGAACCCGCCTTCCTCCGCCATCCGCTTTTCAAAGTCCCGCACTTGCGCGTAGCCCGATGCCGGCGTTGTCAGCCACACGTGGCTCATCAGGTTCATCGCGCCCTGCTGCGCTCCCTGCTGGTCCTGCGCATCCATCTCCACCGTCACCAGCACTTCCTTGGCGTCCATCCCCGCAATCGTCTTCTTCTGCCCCGTCTCCTTCGAATCCACCTTGAACTTCATCTGCACGTTCTGATCCTGCGGGTTCTGCTTCTGCTTCTTCATGTTCTGCGCCATCTGGTCCATCATCTGCCGCATCTGCTCGAACGTCATCACCGAGTACGTCTTCTTCTGAAAATCGATGTGCGTGATCGTCTTCGCGTCCAGGTCGATGATCTGGCCGTTGTATTGGCTGATCCGCGCCATCTTGTTGCCCTTGACATAAACGTCGGTCTGCACCGGCTCGTTCGCCCGCTTATTGAATGCGCCCGCGAACTTCATCATCCCGGCCATCGCTCCACCCGTGATCCGCGTTACTTCGTGATAGCTGTAGTCGGCCCGCACCAGCGCCGGGCAGACGGCCAGCGCCGCAATCACCACAAAAACTCTCATCGTCTTCATCCCCCATTCGTGAATCGGCCCCCCGGTCCGTTACAACCGTGGACCCGCTATGGTCCTAATCTACTCCTCTGATAAGCGGAATTCCCGCCCCGCCGAGCTCACGCCTCCTTCCCGCTTCCCGCTTCCGGCTTCCCGCTTCTGGCTTCTTGCTTCTGGCTCCTTTCCCCCACCCCGTCCCCTTTGGCGATAAGATAGGCCGCAAAGGAGCCGTCCCATGCAGCCATTCGCCTCACCCAGCCGCCGCGATATTCTCGCCGGCGCCGCCGCGCTCGCCGCCGCCCCACTCGCCCGCGCCAGCGCCCCGGTCAGCCCCGTAGCCCTCATGCGCTGCACCTCCTACGACGACTTCTCCACCTCGCTTTCCTCCGCCTTCGACAAAATCGGCGGCATCGGCACCCTCGTCCGCGGCAAAACCGTCGCCCTCAAACTCAACCTCACCGGCAACCCCGCCCGCTTCCCCCTCACCCCCGACCTCCCCTACCGCACCG
>JAKAJI010000465.1 GCA_021813825.1 Acidobacteriota bacterium
AGCCCGAGCGGCCGGAATGGCCGCTGTATCTCGACTACATGGAGCTGCAGCTTACCGAGTTACTCACACGGTACGGGCCCGTCGCTCTCATCTGGTTTGACGGCCTCAATCATCAGGAAAAGTACGACGGCCGCCGGTTCCTGAAGCTGATTCACGAACTGCAGCCCGCGACGCTGGTGAATAACCGCATCGGCGTCCCGGCCGATTTCGAAACGCCCGAACAGTTCATCCCGAAGGCGATTCCCACGAAGGGCGTGCGCATCTCTGGGATTGATCCGAAGGAGGCATCCGGCCTCACCGGAGGTGTACCCAGCGCCGCGGACTTCCGCCTCTGGGAAACCTGCATGACGATCAACGGCACCTGGGCGTACAACAAGAACGACCTGCACTTCAAGTCTTCTACCGCGCTGATTCGCGACCTGGTGGAGATCGCCAGCCGCGGCGGGAACTTCCTGCTCAACGTCGGCCCCGAACCGGATGGGACGATCCAGCCTGAGTTTCAGGATCGGCTCCACGCGATCGGACACTGGATGGATCGAAATTCCGAGTCTATCTATGGCTCTGAATACGGTCCCATCCAGAACCTGAGTTTCGCGCGCACGACCACTAAGAACGGCGACGTCTACGTGCATATCTTCGATTGGCCGGGGACACAAGCCATCCTGCCCGCGGCCGCGCTGCCGGAGATTCGCTCGGCTGAGTTTCTGGCCACCGGCGAGCCAGTCGCGTTCGAGCGCGACAAGGACAAACTCACGCTGAAGCTGCCCGCCGCCGCGCCGGATGCCGCCGTCACCGTGATCGCGCTGCGCGCGGCCTAACAGGTTACGAGAGGGAAAAGGAACTGACATGAACCGAAGACAATTTCACAAGACGCTTATGGCCGCGCCGTTCGCCGTACCGATCCTCAGTGCTCAGGAACAGGGCCAGGCCCCGAGCCACTACCGTGCCGACTGGTCCTCTATCGACCGGCATCAGGTGCCCGACTGGTACAGCGGCGCCAAACTCGGCATTTTCATCCACTGGGGGCTCTATTCGGTGCCGGCCTGGGCGCCGACCACCGGAGAGTTCGGGACGATCCCGCGCGACGAGTGGTTCACGCGGAATCCCTACGCCGAGTGGTACCTTAACTCGCTTCGCATCACCGGCTCGCCAACCTACGAGCACCACATCAAGACATACGGCAAGAACTTCGACTATTATCAGTTCGCCACCGCTTTTAACGAAGGCTCCGCCAAATGGAACCCCGACGATTGGGCCAAGCTCTTCCATCGCACCGGCGCGCGCTACGCCGTGCTGACCACAAAGCACCACGACGGTTTCCGCCTCTTTCCGAGCAAAGTAGCCAACCCGAAGCGTCCTACGGCGGCTATTACCGCCAAACGCGATATCGCGGGCGACCTTACGGCGGCCGTCCGCTCGACCGGTATGAAAATGGGTCTCTATTATTCCGGCGGGCTCGACTGGACATTCACAACCGAGCCGATCCGCACCGGGCCGGACCTGATGGCGCGCGTCCCGCAGTCGGCCGAGTACGCCCGCTACGCCGATGCTCACTGGAACGAGCTGATCGACCGCTATCAACCCGCCGTGCTCTGGAACGACATCAGCTATCCGAAGCTCGGCCGCATCCCCGAAATCTTCTCCCACTACTACAACACCGTGCCCGACGGCGTCATCGACAATCGCTTTGGTGTCGAGTTCGCGGACTTCACCACGCCCGAGTACGCCAAGTACGACAAAATCACCGAAAAGAAATGGGAAGCGTGCCGCGGGCTGGGTTTCAGCTTCGGCTACAACCGCATCGAAGGTCCCGAGCAGGTGATCGCTCCGGACAAACTAATCGAGTTGTTAGTGGATATCGTCAGCAAGAACGGCAACTTACTACTCAACATCGGCCCCAAGCACGACGGGACCATTTCCGAGATTCAGCTCGACCGGTTGAACAAACTTTCGGACTGGATGGCGGTGAATGGGGAAGGCATTCACGACACGACGCCTTGGGTTCGTTCGACGGCCTCGGACCCGGGCGCACCGGAAGTTCGCTTCACGCGCAAGGCGGGGGCGGTTTATGCGTTCCTGTTCAACCGGCCGTCATCGAACACCTTCACGATTCCCGATGTAATCGCCGGGCCGGAGACGACCGTACGGGTGCTGGGAACGTCGACGGATTGCGAATGGAAGCAGAACGGACGCAACCTCGAAGTAAGTTCGCGCGAGCCGCTGCGTGGAAGTTACGCTCTCGGCGTGCGCTTGTCGCCCGAGCCCTGGCAGATTGTCCGGGATTAGTGCGGCAGGCACGCATTCCGGCGCTGGGCCTGCTCCTCCTCGCGCCTCTGGTGGCCGCCCCGGCGGATCCTGCGCCTCCGGTGGCCACCTACGTCGGTTCGCGCGTATGCGCCGCGTGCCACATGGACATTTACCGGAGCTACTCCCGCACGGCCATGGGGCGATCGGTGACGAACATCGATTCTGGTGCGTACCCGGCGCCAGCCACGGTTTCAAGTGACGCCTTCCATCGCCAGTACCGCGTGTTTGTCCGCGACGGCGCTCTTTATCAATCGGAAACCGGATTCGACGAGGCCGGCCGGCAAATCTTCGAGACGGAAGCCAAACTGGAATTCGCTGTCGGGTCCGGGGAAAACGGCGTGACGTTCCTGGTTCGCCGCAAAGATTTTCTTTTCGAGGCACCTCTTTCCTGGTACGCGAAGACCGGGTCCTGGGACTTGTCGCCCGGCTACGAACAAGCAGACGAGGGCTTCAGCCGTCCGGCCTATGCAAGTTGCATGGTCTGCCACACGGGACGCTCCCGGCCGGTGGCGGGAGGCGCCGATGGACAGTATCTCGACCCCCCTTTTGCCGAGGCCGCTGTTGGCTGTGAGAACTGCCACGGTCCCGGTTCTCTGCACGTCGCCGCGCGCCAACGTGGACGCACGGCGCTTCCGGATCGCACGATCGTGAACCCCTCCCGCCTGGCGCCGCGTCTGGCCGACAATATCTGCATGCTGTGCCATCAGGGCGGCGGCGTGCGCGTGCTCTTGCCGGGCCGCGACTACGCCGATGTCCGCCCAGGCACTCCGTTAATCCGCACGGTCGCTTTCGCGCGTCTCGTATCGGACCGCGGCGGCGTGTTGCTCGAACATCACGCCGCGATGGAGTCCAGCCGCTGTTTTCGCGCCACCGCCGGCAGGCTCCGCTGCATCACCTGCCACGATCCCCACGTCGAGCCAACCGCCGCCGAAGCGGCTGCGTACTATCGCACACGGTGTCTGAGTTGCCACAAGGAAACGAGCTGCAAGCTTACGCTCACGGCCCGCCGCCATGGTGAAACCGGGGACAACTGCATCGCCTGCCACATGCCGCAGCGCCCTACCGGACGCATTTCCCACTCCGCGTTGACCGACCATACCATCCGCGCCCGTCCGGACGAACCGGTCAGCGCTCCTTCGCTTGGCCCCGCGCCAAAGGGGCTTCCCGGTGTTGAGTTACTCAATGCCTTCCCCGGCGAGCCGGAGATCCCGCTCATCACCCGCCTGGAGTTATGCGGGGAAC
>JAKAJI010000466.1 GCA_021813825.1 Acidobacteriota bacterium
AGGCGGATCGCCGCCGCTTGATACCCTCTCCCATCGAGCGTCTCGGGATGGCTCAGAGCCTGCTCAATCCGCCCCAGCGTCAGCCTCTCGCCGGCCTGCGTAAGGTCCGGGCCGCGTAGCCCTCCGCGTCCCTTCACCATGTGGCAGGCCGAGCAACCACCCGCCCCGGAAAAATACTTCGCGCCCGCCGTGGCATCCCCCGGCGGATTCGCCTCCGCCGCCGGCCGCACCAGCGACCGCACGAACGCCGTCAACTCCGCCAACTCCTCCTCCGGCAGCGCAAACGCCGGCATCCCCGTCCCCGGAATCCCCTTCCGGATCAGTTCGCGCACCCCGTCGTCGGTCCCTAGCCGCCCGCTGTCGCCCTGTCCGATTCCCGGCGCCCGCTCGCCGCCCGCCGCGTCGCCGCCATGGCAGCCCGCGCACAACGATACGAACCGCCTCCGCCCCGCCTCCGCCAGGTCCCCGCCGTGCGCCATCCCCAGCGCAAGCACTACGATCGCCATCCATCGCTTCCGCATCGAAAAAACACGCACCCCCGGTTTTGTTTCAACCGGGCGGCACACTCCTCCCTCATCGCTCACCGCGAACCTTAGATTCCGGCCCCCCAGCCCGGTTAGCGCGATCCTATCACAGCTCATGAGGAGATGCGCCCCGCTTACGTTTTCTCTCTTTTCTCCACGATTGATTGTTTTTGTGGTATCCAATGTGAGGAACCCCGGACCGTTCGACCCGCGGCCAAACGTCCGCGCACATTGGAGTCACTTATGGCAAAACAAACCCGATCTTCCTCGTCGTCTTCCCCGGCTCTCAGCCGCCGAAGCCTCTTCCAGGCGGGCGCCGCGGCGGCGGCTCTGGCCTCCGCGCCTTCGATTCAAGCCTCCGAACTCACGCTCGGCCCAAGCATCTACGAATCCATCGGCGTCCGCCCGCTGATCAACTGCAAAGGCACCTACACCATCATCAGCGGCTCGCTCACCCTTCCCGAAGTCAAGCGCGCGATGGACGAGGCCGGCAGCCACTATGTCGACCTCGATGAACTCATGAACGCCGTCGGCGCGCAACTGGCTTCCCTCACCCAAGCTCCCTGGGGCATCGTCACCGCCGGTTGCGCCGCCGCCATGACCCACACCACCACGGCCTGCCTCGCCGGAGGCGACCCGGAAAAAATGCAGCGCCTGCCGGACCTCCGCGGCATGAAAAGCGAAGTCATCATCCCCACCTACTCGCGCAACGTCTACGATCACGCCATCCGCATGCTCGGCGTGAAGATCGTCCAGCCCAACACCGCCGCCGAATGCGAGGCCGCCTTCAGCGAGCGAACCGCGATGGTCTACATCCTGGCCGGCCCTGGAGACGAAGGCGAACTCGGCACCGCCGCCATATCCGCCATGGCAAAGAAATGGAACGTCCCGGTGTTGGTCGACGCCGCCGCCGAAATGCTGACCATCCCGAACATCCACCTCGGCCGCGGCGCCACCGCCGTCGCCTACAGCGGCGGCAAATGCCTGCGCGGACCCCAGTGCGCCGGCCTCCTGCTCGGCGACAAGAACCTGCTCCAGGCCGCCTGGGCCAACAGCGCTCCTCACCACGCCTTCGGCCGCTCGCTCAAAGTCGGCAAAGAAGAAATCATGGGTATGCTCACCGCCGTGCAAATGTGGACCCGGCGCGACCACAAAGCCGAATGGAACCAGTGGCAGGGCTGGCTGGACTACGTCTCCACCCGCGTCACCCAGGTCCCGGGCGTCACCACCCACGTCGAACAGCCGCGCAGTCTCTCCAACCACGCCCCGTCGCTCATCATCCACTGGGACGGCCGCGCGCTCAACATCACGGGCCAGGAGGTCTACGACACCCTGCTCGCCGGCTCGCCTCGGGTCATCCTCGAACGCGCCCACGGAACCCGCCCCCACGACATGGAGAACAGCGCCGTCGGCATCATGCCCTACATGATGATGCCGGGCGATGAAAAAATCGCCGCCGAAAAACTCGTCGCCGTTCTTCGCAATCCGCCCAAGTTCGAAAATCCCCCCGAGCCCTCCGGCGAACCCGCCAACATCGACGGCCAGTGGACCGCCGAAATCCAGTTCCTCCGCGGCTCCGGCACGCACACGCTCGTCTTCGAACAGCATGGCAACAAACTCGTCGGCACCCACTTCGGCGAGTACCTCACCGGCGACCTTTCCGGCGAGGTCCACGGAAACCTCGTAAAGTTCCACAGCCGCCAGCATATCCAGGGCCAGGAGTTACACTACGCTTTCACCGGCACGGTGAACGGCGACTCGATGGAAGGCCCGCTGTCGTTGGGCGAATACGGCCCGGCCCGCTGGAGCGCCAAGCGGCATAAATACGCCTGAAGTCAATTCCGGAAAGGGAATTCATGAAAAAGACGAATCGACGCAGTTTCCTCGAAAAAAGCATCGTGGCCGGAGGCGCGGCGGCAGCCGTCACCGCCGCTGCGCCCTCCGCCGAGGCGAAATCCGCCGGAGCCAAAAAGAAAGTCTTCTGGCGCGACGGCCAGCCACCGAAGGAAACGCCGCTGTTCAGCCCCGCCGTCGGCTACGGCAACTTACTCTTCATCTCGGGCATCGGCGCCCACTTCGAAGGCGACATCACCGCCCACACCAAACACGTCCTCGATGAAATCGAGAAGGAACTTACTCGCTGCGGCTCTTCCATGGAGAAAGTCCTGAAAGCCCAGGTCTACCTCGCCGACCTGAAAGACTACGACGCCATGAACGCCGTCTTCAAAGGCCGCTTCGGCAGCGAACCCCCGGTCCGCACCACCATCGCCGCCGCGGGAGTTCCCGGCAAGTCACTGGTCGAAATCGACGTCATCGCCTACATCTAAATTCACAAGCCAGCGCCAACTTACTCCGTGACCTCGCCGCTCACTCCGCTCCGTTCGCGCCTCCGCTGGATCCTCATCTTCTGGATGTTCCTCGTAAGCGCCATCGCTTACATGGACCGCGTCAACATCTCGATCTCCGGACAGGCGATCGCCAGGGAGTTCCATCTCACCGACTATCAGCTCGGTGCCGTGTTCAGCGCATTCGTCTTCGGCTACGCGCTCTTCCAGGCCCCCGGCGGTTGGGTCGCCGACCGCCTCGGGCCCCGGAAAACGCTCGCCTTCGGCGTCATCTGGTGGGCCGTCTTCTGCGCTCTCATCACCCTCCTCGGCGCCGGCTTCCCGCTCCTCGTGCTGTCGATGATCGCAATCCAGTTCTCCCTCGGCGTCGGCGAGTCCGTCGTTTACCCGTCATCCAACTGCGTCGTCGCCAACTGGATCCCCACCAACGAGCGCGGCCTTGCCAACGGCATCATCTTCGCCGGCGTCGGCTTCGGCGCCGGCGTCACGCCGCCTCTGATGACTTACGTGCTCACGCACTTCGGCTGGCGCGCCGCTTTCTGGCTCAGCGCGGGCCTCGGCCTGATCGCCGGCGGCGTATGGTATCTGCTCGCCCGCGACCGTCCCCGCCAGCATCCCGCCATCACTCAACCGGAGCTCGCCCACATC
>JAKAJI010000467.1 GCA_021813825.1 Acidobacteriota bacterium
CAGGCCAAACCCTTGTGCGAAGTGGTTTATCGTCACAAGCGCAAAGGCACAAAAGCCCCAAAAAACGAACGCATGCGCCAAACCGGGCAGTGGCCGCTCGCGAATTACCTTCCCCTGACAAAGCACTTCCCAGACAAACACCTTCGTACGCCGCGTCACGTGGCCCAGGGTGAAATCCGCATCCGGCTTTGACGCAATAATGTTTCGCCAGACCCGGCCAAACCGCACCCAAAAGCCGTAGACGGATGCCACGACCAGAGCGGCTAACAGAACGGTTTCGCTGCCGGACAGATGTACCATAGAGAAAGCGGGAAATTAAGATTCGACTGTAACACGCAGGTCCGTTTTCCCTTTCTCCGGCCTCGTGCCTGTGTTACAGACCCCAGGAGTGCACGATTGCGTCATTTGATTTCCGGCGCCGCCGGGTTTATCGGGTCCCACCTCTGCGACGCGCTCGTCGAACAGGGGCACGATGTCGTCGGCATCGACAACCTGATCACGGGCTCGCACAGGAACCTTGAACATCTCGAAGGCCATCCACGCTTTCAACTGCTCGTCGCCGACGTTACACGGCCTCTGGAGATCAATGGCCCGTGGGACGGCGTATGGCACCTTGCCTCGCTTGCCAGCCCGAAAGACTATCTCAACCACCCGATTGAGACCCTCGAAACCGGCTCGACGGCCACGCGAATCATGCTTGACGCCGCGCTCCAGAGCAACTGCGACTTCTTGCTCACATCGACGTCCGAGTGCTACGGCGACCCGCAGGTGCACCCTCAGGTGGAAACCTACTGGGGCAACGTCAACCCCGTCGGTCCCCGTTCATGCTACGACGAAAGCAAACGCTTCGCCGAGGCGATGACCATGGCCTACCATCGGGTTCACGGCGTGCGCACCCACATCGCGCGTATCTTCAATACCTACGGCCCGCGCATGCAGTTGAACGACGGCCGCGTGGTGCCGGCATTCCTCGACCAGGCGCTCCGTGGGGAACCGCTCACGATCTTCGGGAACGGAAAGCAAACCCGGAGTTTCTGTTATGTCAGCGATCTCGTCGACGGCCTGATCCGCCTCATGGCCTCCGAAGAGCGCTACCCGGTGAACCTCGGCAATCCGCGCGAGATGACGATCCTTGAATTCGCCGAGCAGATCCGCGCCCTCACCGGTGCCAAGGTGCCGCTCGTGCACCACGCGCTGCCGCAGGACGATCCGCGGCAGCGCCAGCCTGACATCACAAAGGCCCGCCAGGTGCTCGGCTGGGAGCCCCGTGTCGCACTGGAAGAGGGACTGCGTCATACGGTCCACTACTTCAAACAGCGGATCGAAGCGTCGTCCACGGCTGGATAGCCGCTACGGTTTCTTGCGCGTGAATTCGTAGTCAGCCACATCGAAGCTCTCGTCGCCGGCTCCTTCCGGTCGCATCTTTACGCCGTCGACGCGCCCGTCTGGCAAAACATCAAAGGACAAAAATGTTTTGGGCAAAGTCACGTCCTGCCACGTCACCCGCCAGGTGTCCAGCCGCCACGGCTCGGCCTCGCCGGTTGCGCGCGGCAGAACCGGCAGACGGACGGCGAGGCGGCCGTTGACCGCCTTGATGCTCAACTCGCCCAGTGCGTCGCTCACGTATGTGCCGGCACAGTCCGCCGCTGGAATCGCCGTTGCCGGCGCGGGAGCTACCTGCGGCGTTGCCTTCTCGGCCTTCTCCGAGGCTCGAAAGCGCTGAAGCGCCTCGCCACTCCAATCGCGCTGCGGCGCGCCTAGGTAAGCGTCGATCACGCGCCGCGCCAGACCCCGCTGAATCGGTAATTCGCCATTGGTTAGCACTACCACGCCCAGGCGCCGGTCGGGCACCATCATCACGAGTGACGTCATGCCGATCAGCGCCCCGCCATGGTAGACGATCTTGTGCCCCCGGTATTCACTCAGGTTCCAGCCGAGCCCGTAGCCGCGAAACATCGGTTCCCAGCCGTCAGGTTCCGGCGTCGTGGCGATCGGCGTTTGAACAGTCCACATCTGGCGTGATGCCGCCTTGCTGAATAGCTGCCGGCCGTTAAACTCGCCACCGCCAAGTTGCAGGAGCATCCACTGCGCCAGGTCGTGCGCCGAACTGCTGATGCCTCCGGCCGGCGCGATGTTGCCGGCATTGCGC
This sequence comes from Acidobacteriota bacterium, assembly GCA_021813825.1. Lineage (GTDB taxonomy): Bacteria > Acidobacteriota > Terriglobia > Bryobacterales > Bryobacteraceae > JAJYKC01. The sequence goes on from JAKAJI010000467.1 coordinate 2,150, forward strand.
CGCTCCACCGGCACGTTGACTCCATTGACGCGCGCCCAAGGCCGCGCCGCGTTCAGACTCGCAGCCAGCACCGCCGCGCTCGTCGTCGTTGAAGTCATGCCCAGCGGAGTAAAGATGCGCGAGGCAACAAACTCATCCCAACTCTCGCCCGAAGCCGCCGCCACCACCGCACCTGCAGCAACGAACATCAGGTTCGAATATGCGTAACGCGTACGGAAACTCGATGCGGGCTTCAGAAAGCGAATACGGCGGACTATCTCATCGCGCGTCAGCGTGGAGCCGAACGCCATCATGTCCCCGGCGAATGCCGGCAGCCCGCTGCGATGACAAAGCAGATCGCGTATGCGAATCTCCCTCGTCACCCAGGGGTCGTACATCCGAAAGCCCGGCAGCACGTCGATGACGCGTGTGTCCCACCCGATTTTCCGTTCATCAACGAGCATGGCCACGGCGGCCGAAGTGAACGCCTTTGTCACGGACCCAACCTGGAATAAAGTGTTCGCATCGACTGCTCCGTCGTGCGGTCCGCCGCGCATCCCGTAGCCTTTCTCAAACGTGACGCGGCCATCTTCTACGACTGCAATGCTCAACCCGGGTTCGCCCCAATCGGCCACCGCCCGGGCAACATAGGCATCGAGTGCCGACTCACGTCCCGTCTGGGCCCGGATCGCGGGCCGCACAACGAACACGGTGCATAACACCAGCGCCGCGAGTCTCACTTCTGCGCTACCAGATCGAGCTTACGGATTTCGTCAAGCTCCGTTTGTACCCTCTGCCATTCCTTCGGCTTCTGCCGTGTCGCAAGCGGCCCAAGCGGATTCTTGTAGTAGGCCAGAATGTTGTCGCGCATCGATGCCGTCAGACCGGCAAAATGCTTCTTCGCCAGCAGGTCGAGCAGTTGCGCATAGGTTTCATCGCTAAGCGGGTAGATGCCGGCTCGTGAAGGAACGCCGAGATCGAAGTTTTCATCCGTGAGATGCAAGCGGCCCGCCCGCAAAGCACGTAGGTCGGCGCGCGTGTGCGTGACGGTGTCGTTGAAGCTCGCCATGAACAAGCGCTCAGCCGAAGGCGTGGGCACTGGAATTTTTAACTTCTCAATAGCGCCAACTTTCGGCAGCAGCCGGATCAGGAACGCGATAAATCGGGCCCGGACGCCGGGCTTGCGGTAATCCTTGCCCCACTCCTGCTCGAAGCTGGCCCTGGACAGGTTGTATAGAAACTTCTTCTTCGTCATCCCCGGTTTCGTATGAGTGATTTCTTTTTCGTTCTCGCTCCAGGCGACACGGGTCATCTCCGGGATCACCGTTCGAACACTCCACCGATAGGTACGTATCGCCATTTCAAGCTCCGGGAATGCCTCGGAA
>JAKAJI010000069.1 GCA_021813825.1 Acidobacteriota bacterium
CGGATCGTGGTGCCGAGGCGGAGGAGATCCGGCGCGGCGCATTGCACCGGGGCGGAGGCGGAGAGATACGCGTCGGCGATCCACTCCAGGCGATCGAAGGCAGGTTCACGCAGAGCGGTGGGGCCTTGCACGGCGATCCAACCGAGTTTCATCTGCGGGAGGCCGGCGACTTTCGAGAGCCCGCTTAAGACAAACGTGAGCGCTTCGCGGGGGCCGGCGGCGGTTTCGGCGCGGTGGGGGTCGGGGGCGAAGGCGTAGTCGGAGAAGACTTCGTCGGAGAGCAGGGCGAGTGAGTGGGAGGCGCAGAGGCGATCGAGCGCCGCGAGTTCTTCGCGTTTGAGGAAAGAGCCGGTGGGGTTGTTGGGGTTGACGAGGGCGATCGCACGGGTGCGGGGCGTGATGGCGGAGGAGAGAGCTTCAAGGTCGATGTGCCAGGCGCCGTCGTAGCGGAGCGGATACTGGCTGACGCGGACGCCTTCTAGCGCGGCAAGGTGTTCGAAGAGCGGATAGGACGGGCGCGGGGTGAGGATTTCGTCGCCGGGGTTGCAGAGGAGTTTGAACAGCAGCGCGTAGCCTTCGCTGGTGCTGGCGGTGAGGAGGAGATCGGCGGCAGAAATGGGGATGGCGCGCGCAGCGTAGTATTCGGCAACGGCTTCGCGGGCCAGGAGGAGGCCGGCGGGTTGGGGATCGTAGCTGAGCGAGGCGGGGTTCGAAAGCGAAGCGAGGATTTCTTCGGTAGGGTAGTTGAGGCCGGCGCGGGTAGGATTTGATTCGGTGAGGTCGAGGACTTCGAGGCCGGCGGCGCGGCGCGCAGCGAGCAGGCGGGTGAGGGGATTCGGGCTGAGGTCGGGCGGAACGCGGGCGGAAAACACTACCTTAGTTTGAACCGCGCACAACGGAGCCGCGCGGCTGCGGCCGTTCGCGGCCCTGTGCGCTTGAGCCGCTGGAATCGCGGTGGGCGGCGGACGGGGTGAAGGCGGGCACGCAGACGGCGATGTATTCGGCGCCGCCGGGCGTGGGCGTGCTGTAGCGGACCCACTCGCCTTTGTGGGCGATGATGGCCTGGCCGGCGAGGACGTCGGTGACGCCGTCGGCGTGCTCGACGCGGAGACAGCCCTTCAGCACGAGCGTGAATTCGTCGAACTCCGGTGTCTGGCCGGGTTCGGACCAGCCTTCGGGGCTGTTCATGTGCGCAACGCTGGCGGCGGTGGTGCCGCTGTTGATGACGCCGACGTATTCCTCGATGAGTTTGCCGTCGCCCGCGGGGATGAAGGCGGGGTCGCGGATGAGATCTGGCATGGGGCTAGTATTCGCGTTCGGTGATGAGATCGGTCACGCCGTAGAGGGCGCGCTGGTACGGGGATTCCGGGAAAGACGCCATGATGGAGCGGGCTTTTTCGGTGAAGCCGCGCGCTTTGCGGCGGGCGCGCTCGAATCCGTCGTACCGGGAGACAAGGGCGGAGATGCGTTCGAAGGGGACGCTGTTATAGTTTCCGTCGCGAAGCACCTGCTCGACGAGTTTGCGTTCGGCGGGGGTCGCCTGTTCGAGGGCGTAGATAAGGGGGAGGGTGACTTTGCCTTCGCGCAGGTCGTTGCCGACGGGCTTGCCGAGGACCTTTTCGCGGGCGGTGAAATCGAGGACGTCGTCGACGAGTTGGAAGGCCATGCCGAGGTTCCAGCCGAAGTCGCCGAGGCGGGCTTCGGTAGCTTCATCGGCTCCGGCCATGAGCGCGCCGAGACGGGCGCAGGCGGAGATGAGGCTGGCGGTTTTTCGGTCGACCAGTTCCATCGAGTCGGCTTCGGTGATGTTGATGCGGCCGATGCGCTCGAGTTGGAGGAGTTCGCCTTCCACCATCATTTGCGTGAGGCTGATGAGGAGATCAAGGACGGGGAAGCTGCGCTCGCGGAGGGCGATCTGGAAGGCCTGCATGTAGAGCCAGTCGCCGGCCAGCACGCAGGTGTGGTTGCCCCAGATGGTGTTGCTGGAGGGGCGGCCGCGGCGGGTGCGGGCGGCGTCGATGACGTCGTCGTGCACCAGCGTGGCGGCGTGAATCATTTCGACGACGGCGGCCATGCGGATGGCGCTGTCATTGGGCTCGCCGAGCAGACGGCCCGAGAGCAGGACGAGGATGGGGCGGAGACGTTTGCCGCCGCCGGCCTGCAGGTAACTATTGATGGCCGTAACGGCTTCGACGCTCGATACGGATTCGAGGCTGATGGCTTGCTCGACGCGTTCGAGGTCGGCCCGGACGAGATCCAGAATTTCGCGTGCTGTCAGCGATTGCCCGAGTCTGCTAAATGCCATCGAATTCGTTCCAGTCTAACAGTCCAGCGTTGTGGACGGCAGGGCCACCTGGGCGAGGCGGCGGAAGTTGGCGGTGGTGGCGGCGACCAGTTCGGCCATTTCGATGCCGCGGACGCGGGCAAGTTCAGCGGCGGTGAAGGCGACGAACGCTGGTTCATTGCGCTTGCCGCGCTTGGGCACGGGCGCCAGATACGGCGCGTCGGTTTCAAGCAGAATGCGGTCGAGCGGAGCGAGGCGGGCGGCTTCGCGGACGCTGTCGGATTTTGGATACGTGACAACGCCGCCGAAGGCAAGCGAGAAGCCGAGTTTCACGGCGCGTTCGGCTTCCGCGGGACCTCCCGTGAAACAGTGGAGAATGCCGGGGAGGCCGTGCGGAGTCCAGTGTTGTTCGAGGATAGCGAAGGTGTCTTCCCAGGCTTCGCGCGTGTGGATGATGACGGGCTTCCCGGCCCCGGCGGCGAGCGCCAACTGGTCAACGAAGACGGCGCGCTGGGTATCTCTGGGTGCGAAGTCGTAGTGGTAGTCGAGGCCGATTTCTCCGATTCCCACCACTTTTGGATGCCCGGCGAGGGTTTCGAGGTTTTTATAAGTCTCAGCGCCAGCTTTGGCGGCATCGTGAGGGTGGACGCCGATGGTTGCGAGGAAGCGCGGATGGCGGTCGGCGAGGCGGATGCCGGCTTCGAGGTCGGGCGGTCCGTCGCCGGTGCCGATGGCGACCATCCAGGTCACGCCGGCTTCGTGCGCGCGGTCGATCGTGCGCTCCCGGTCGTTGTCGAACTGGGGGTTGTCGAGATGGCAGTGGGAGTCGATCACTTCAGGCGTGCTCCCACGGGCACGTCTTCGAGGAAGCCGGCAAGGACGGGCGAGCCGCCTTCGAGCGACGCGGCGACGATCATGCCCTGGCTGGTGATGCCTTTCAGTTTGCGCGGCGCGAGGTTGGCGACGATGACGACCTTGCGGCCCACCATCTGCTCGGGCTTGTAAGCGAGGGCGATGCCGGCGACGATGGTGCGGGGCTCGGGTTCGCCGATATCGACTTTGAGGTGCAGGAGTTTGTCGGAGCCCTTGACGGCTTCGGCGGAGAGGACCTGGCCGACGCGGAGGTCGACTTTCGCGAAATCGTCGATGGTGATGGCGGGCGAGGCGGGAGCGGCCGGCGGCCCGGCTTCGGGTTTCTTGCCCAGTAGCGCGTTCTGCCTGTCCTTTTCGAGGATTTCGAGTTCCTGCATCCGCGGGATGGCGGTCTTGGCTTCGATGCGCGGGAAAACGGCTTCGGGCTTTTGTGTTTGCTGGCCCTCGGGGAGGAGGCCCCAGCGGAGATCGGGCGCGCGGAGGGAGGCGAGCGGCGTGGGCATGCCGAGCTGGGCCCAGATTTTTTCCATCGACGTTGGCATCACGGGATAGAGCCAGCCGCAGACCAGGCGCAGGGCTTCGGCGGCAGTGTAGAGCGTTTCGTTGAGCTTTTCGGCGGCTTCGGGCGAGGTCTGGCGCTCGCGGGCGAGTTTCCACGGGGCGCGCTCGACGATGAAGCGGTCGATGCTGGAGACGAAGGCGAGGACGGCTTCGATGCCGCGGGTGAAATCGAAATCGAGGAAGCGGGACGTGACTTCGTTTGCCGTAGCCGCGGCGCCTTCGGCGATGTGCGGGGCGCCGGAGGAAGCAGGCACGAGGCCGCCGCAGTATTGCTGGATCATGGTGAGCGTGCGGCTGGCGAGGTTGCCGAGGCCGTTGGCGAGGTCGGCGTTGTAGCGCTCGATGAGCGCATCGTAGCTGAAGTTGCCGTCCTGGCCGAAGGGGATCTCGCGCCAGAGGAAGTAACGGAGCGGATCGGGTCCGCCCATGACTTCGGTGATCGGGCCAGGGCGCACGATGTTGCCGCGGCTCTTGCTCATCTTGCTTTCCTGGAACAGAATCCAGCCGTGGGCGAAAACCTGCTTTGGCAGTGGAAGTCCGCCGGCCATCAGGAACGCGGGCCAGTAGATGGCGTGGAAGCGGAGGATGTCCTTGCCGATCAAGTGGAGGTCGGCGGGCCAAATGCCTTCGCGGTCCTTGACGGCGCTCATGTAAGAGATGAGGGCGTCGAACCAGACGTAGAAGACGTGCTTGCCTTCGACGGGGACGGGGATGCCCCAGTTGATGGTTGTGCGGGTGATGGACAGGTCGTTGAGACCCTGCTTGACGAAGGCGATTAACTCATTGCGGCGCGTTTCTGGGCGGACGAAATTGGGTTCGCGCTCGTAGAGTTCGAGAAGTTTGTCGCCGAAGGCGGAAAGTTTGAAGAAATAGTTTTCTTCGGTGACGGTTTCGGTGGGGCGGCCGCAGTCCGGGCAGGGGTCGCCGGGTTTGGCGTCGTTGACGTAGAGTTCGTCGTGGAAGCAGTATTGGCCGGTGTAGGAGCCTTTGTAAATGTAGCCGTTCCTCTGGCAGCGCTCGAAAAGGTCGCGGACGGTTTCGAAGTGCTTGGGGTCGGAGGTGCGGATGAAGTGGTCGACGGAGATGCCGAGGGCCTGCCACTGGCGGACGAACTCGTTGGCGATGGCGGTGGCGTACTCTTCAGGCGACTTGCCGATGGCCTTGGCGGCGCGCTCGACGTTCTGGCCGTGCTCGTCGGAGCCGGTGGTGAGGATGACCGGGTCGCGGCCCTGCTGGATCTGGAAGCGCTTGATGAGGTCGGCGGTGAAGGTGCAGTAGGCCGTGCCGATGTGCGGCGCCGCGTTGACGTAGTAAATCGGTGTGGTGAGGTAATACTTGCTCATGTAAGTATTCAGTGAGTGGCGGCGAGGGAAGAATAGGCGCGCGCCGCTTCGGCCAGGACCTTTTTCAAGGCCACGCGGTGTTCGCGGGCGAGCTTGAGGCAGTCGTCGTATTCGGGGGCGAAATCGCCGGATTCGCTGACCTTGACGCGGACGCGGCCGTAGGGCGTGTCGACTTCCTGGATGTGCCGGGCCTGGACGCGGCGCTCGGCTTCATACATGCGCAGGCCGAGAGTGGACGTTTCGCTGAACATGAGGGCGGCGAGGGTTTCGCGGTCCTCGGGGCGCGCGATGACGCGGAGAAGCGTGCCCGGGCGGTTCTTTTTCATCAGCAGCGGGGTGAGGGTGACATCGAGTGCGCCGGCTTCGAGCAGACGTTCCTGGGCGTAGCCGAGGACCTGCGGGCTGGAGTCGTCGATGTTGGCTTCGAGGACCAGCACGCGGGAGGCTTCGGTGGCGCCGGTGGACTCGCCGAGGATAGCGCGGAGGACGTTGGCGTGCGCGGGAAAATCCTTGTCGCCGGCGCCGTAGCCGAGCGAGTGGATGCGCATGGACGGCATGGGGCCGAAGCCTTCGCTCAAGGCGGCGAGGATGGCGGCGCCGGTGGGAGTGGTGAGTTCCATTTCGGGGCCGCGGGCGTAGACGGGCTTGCCTTTGAGCAGGTCCGCGGTGGCGGGGGCCGGCACGGGGAGAACGCCGTGTTCGGTGGAGACGGTGCCGCTGCCTGTGTTGATGGCGGAGGAGTAGACGGCGTCGACGGAAAGGAGTTCGAGGGCGAGGCAGGCGCCGGCGATGTCGCAGATGGAATCGACCGCGCCGACTTCGTGGAAGTGAACCTTCTCGATGGGCACGCCGTGGACGCGGGCTTCGGATTCGCCAAGCCGCTCAAAGATTTGGGCGGCGCGAAGTTTGGCGCGGCCGGGAAGCGAGGAGGCGTCGATCATGCGCAGGATGTGCGGCAGATGGCGGTGGGCCTTGGTTTCGCCGCCGCGGACGTAGAACTTCGAGGCGGTGATGCCGCGGCGGGCGGTTTTTTCCACCGAGATCTGCGCGCCGGTGGCGAGACTGGTGAGGCCTTCGACAAGCGCGGCGGCATCGGCGCCGGCATCCACGAGGGCGCCGACGGTCATGTCTCCGCTGATGCCGGAGAAGGCATCGAAATAACAAATGCGCATGGCAGGGATAACTTTCATTATCGCCCGTCAGCGATCGAGGAGGGCGTGGCGGGCTTCGAGGACGAGTTCTCGGGCGGCTTCGGGCGTTTCGCCCAGGGCGGTGAGGTGGCCCATTTTGCGGCCGCGGCGGGCTTCCAGTTTGCCGTAGAGGTGGAGTTTGACGCCGGGGACGGCGCAGGCGCGTGCCCAATTGGGTTCGCCGTTCTCCCAGAGGTCGCCGAGGAGGTTGGCCATGGCGGCGGGGCGGAGCATATCGACGGCGCCGAGGGGGAGGCCGCAGACAGCACGCAACTGCTGCTCGAACTGGCTGGTGAGGCAGGCGTCGATGGTGAGGTGGCCGGAGTTGTGGGGGCGCGGGGCGAGTTCGTTGACGAGGAGACGGCCGTCGCGGGTGACGAAGAATTCCGTGCAGAGGACGCCGACGACGCCGAGCTTTTCGAGCACCGCGCGGGCGATTTCGGCGGATTCGCGATGGAGGCGATCCGAAATGGTGGAGGGGCTGACGGAGACGTCGAGGATGTGGCGCGAGTGCGTGTTATCGGAGGGGGCGTAGGTGACGCAGGAGCCGTCGGACGAACGGGCTGCTACGACGGAGATCTCGCGTTCGAAATCGACGAAGGCTTCGAGGACGCACTCCGCGCTGCCGACTTCGCGCCAGGCGGACTCAGCGTGATCCGGCGAGGCAATCTTGGCTTGCCCCTTGCCGTCGTAGCCGAAGGCGGCGGACTTGAGGACGGCGGGTGTGCCGAGTTCGGCGATTGCGGCACGAATTTCGCCGGGCGAGCGGACTTCGCGGTAGGGGACGTGGGGCAGGCCGTTGGCGCGGAGGAAGGCTTTTTCGCGGATACGCTGCTGCGTGTTGTGGAGGACGGAGCCTTCGGGGCGGACCGGGGCGCACTCGGCGGCCGCGGCGGCGGTGGGCGCCGGAACATTTTCGAACTCAAAGGTTACGACGCGGGTCTGGCCGGCAAAGCGGCGGACGGCATCGAGGTCGTCATAAGAGGCGACAACTTCGACGTCGGCGACCTGGCCCGTTGGGGTGTCTTCATCCGGCGAAAAAGTGTGGACGCGATAGCCCATGCGGCGGGCGGCGAGGGTGAACATGCGTCCAAGCTGGCCGCTGCCGAGAACTCCGACTACGGAGCCGGGTGGGACGTAGAGATGGTTTTTCATCCGGAATCAGTCGAGCTCGAGGGTGGCTTTCTTGACCTTGGCGGCGAGGTCTTCGCGGTAGGTGCGGAGTTTTTCGCGGAGGGCGGGGTCGTGGTTGGCGAGGATGGCGACGGCGAGCAGGCCCGCGTTGGTGGCTCCGGCGCGGCCGATGGCCAGCGTGCCGACGGGGATGCCGCCCGGCATCTGGACAATGGACAGCAAGGAATCCATGCCGCTCAGGGCTTTCGATTCGACAGGCACGCCGAGCACGGGGACGAGCGTCTGGGAGGCGACCATGCCAGGGAGATGGGCGGCTCCGCCGGCGCCGGCGATGATCACGCGGAGGCCGCGGGATTCGGCGGTCGAGGCGTATTCGGCCATCCACTGCGGCGTGCGATGGGCGGAGACGACGCGGCACTCATGCGGTACGTCGAAGTCCCGCAAAATTTCGGCGGCGTGGCGCATGGTGTCCCAATCCGACTTGCTGCCCATGATTACGCCGACGAGCGGCTTGGGAGGGGCGGCCGGTTCGGGGCGCGGAGTCTTCGGAGCGCGCTTGGGCGGGGCGGCGGGCTCGGGCAGTGGGACGGGCTGGTCGTCCGCCATCAGCGGGCCTCCAGGTTGGGAGGCGCGGTGTTCCGGGCGAAATTCTCACGCATAGGGGAGGAACTCTCACGATATCCGGTTGGGCGGGAGCGTGCAAGAGGCGCGGGCGGGGAGAGAATGGAGGCTTATGGTTGTGCTGGACGGATCGTCTTTGCGCCTCGAGCAGGTGGAGGCGGTGAGCCGGCGGTACGAGGCGGTGGAGGTGGCCGGGGAGGCGGTGGAGCGGATGCGCCGGTCGCGGGCGGTGGTGGACCGCCTGGAGGCGGGCGAGGCGCCGGTTTACGGGGTGAACACGGGCGTGGGGATGCTGGCGGATGTGCGGATTCCGGCGGCAGACCTGGCGGCGCTGCAACGGAACATTGTGCGGTCGCACGCGGCGGGCGTGGGCGAGCCGATGACGGAGGCCGAGACGCGGGCGATGATGCTGATCCGCGCGAACGTGCTGGCGAAGGGGTTTTCGGGGATCCGGCCGGAGGTGGCGCGGCGGTTGTGCGAGATGCTGAACCGGAGGGTGACGCCGGTGGTGCCGTCGCAGGGGAGCGTGGGGGCGAGCGGGGACCTGGCGCCACTGGCGCACATGGCGCTGGTGCTGATCGGCGAGGGGCGGGCGGTGGTTGGCGGCGAGGTGCTGGACGGCGGCGAGGCGCTGCGGCGGGTGGGGCTCGAGCCGATGGAGTTGCAACCCAAAGAAGGGCTGTCGCTGCTGAACGGGACGCAGGCGATGCTGGCGGTGGGGACGCTCGAATTGCTGGAGGCGGAGCGGCTGGCGGATGCGGCGGACGTGATCTGCGCGATGACGCTCGATGGACTGAAGGGGACGCCGCGGGCGTTCGAGGCGCGGATTCACGCGGTGCGGCCGCATCCGGGGCAGATGCGGAGCGCGGCGAACCTGGCGAAGCTGCTTGAAGGGAGCGAGATCCGGAAGTCGCATATCACGTGCCGGCATGTGCAGGATGCTTATTCGCTGCGGTGCGCGCCGCAGGTGCATGGGGCGGTGCGGGACACGCTCAGCGAGGCGCGGCGTGTGTTTTCGATCGAGCTGAATTCGGTGACGGACAATCCGATCGTGTTCGAGGACGAGATTGTGTCGGGCGGGAATTTCCATGGCGAACCGCTGGCGCTGCCGCTCGATTCGATGGCGGTGGGGTTGGCGGCGCTGGCGGGGATTTCGGAGCGGCGGATCGACCGGCTGGTGAATCCGATGCTGAGCGAGGATCTGCCTCCGTTTTTGACGAACCACGCCGGTCTCGAGTCGGGATTCATGATGGTGCAGGTGACGGCGGCGGCGCTGTGCGCGGAGAACCGTGTGCTGGCGACGCCAGCTTCTCCCGGGTCGATCACGACCAGTGGGAACAAAGAAGACTTCGTGAGCATGGGGAACGCGGCGGCGTGGAAGTTGAAGCGGGTGGTCGAAAATACGCGGCGCGTGCTGGCGATCGAGTTGCTGGCGGCGGCGCGGGCGCTGGATTGCCGGAGGCCGCTCGAGTCGAGTCCGGCGATTGAGAAGGTGCGGGAGCGTCTGGAGGCGCGATGCAAGAAGTGGGAAGGGGACGCGCCGTTTCATGCGGCGATCGAAAGGGCGGCGGATTGGATTGCGGAGGGCGGGGAGTTCGCCGAGGCGCTGAAGGGGGAGTGATGGGGCCGGGGGGCGCGCAACGTGTTGTGTGGGCGTCTGTTATGCTGGCGGACGGGTGTATAGCAGGCATTACCGGAAAGTAAAGCTGCTGTTTGGCCTCTCCGATGTCGCGCTGGTTGCGCTGGCATTCGAGGCCGCCTACCAGACTCGCTACTGGCTGGGCGCGCGCGCGGAACTCGAGAAACAGTTCTATTTGGAAAGGCCGATGCTGGCGCTGCTGCTGGGCGCGGCGGTGCTGCTGTGGCTGGCGATCGGCTTTTGGTCCGAAATTTACGAGAAGCTCGATTCGGCGCATCCGCAGATGGTGCTGCGGAACACGTTCCGGCAGTGCTTGCTCGGGGCGATGGGGCTGGTGTTGTTCGAGTACCTGCTGCGGTTGGACTTGAGCCGTCTGTTTGTCGCGATTCTGGGGGTATATAGCTGGCTGTTCCTTTGCCTGTTCCGGCTGAACGCGGGGCATGTGCTGGGGGTGATCCGGAGGGAGTTCGGCGCGCCGCGTTTCGTGATGGTGGTGGGGGAAGGCGAGCGGGCGGCGAAACTGGCCGAGGCGCTGGAGCGGAGCGAGGACTACGGCATCCGGCTGACGGGTTTTCTGGCGGACGGCGAGGCGCAGAAGCCCGGGGCGGGGCGGCTGAAGCGGGAGTATCCCGTGTATGGGTTGAAGGATCTGCCCGAATTGCTGCACCGGCACGTGATCGACGAGATTCTGTTCGCGGTGGAGAGCGAAAAGCTGCCGGCGCTCGAAGAAGTGTTCCTGCTGTGCGACGAAGAGGGCGTGCGTACGCGGGTGCTGGTGGATTTTTTCCCGCATATTAACAGCGACGTGTATCTGGACCGGCTGGGGAATGCGCCGCTGCTGACGTTTGCCTCGGCGCCGCACGATGAGCTGCGGCTGATCGTGAAGCGGGGCACGGACCTGGTGCTGGCGGCGTGCGCCCTGGTGCTGCTGGCGCCCGTGATGCTGGCGATCGCGCTGTTGATCCGGCTGACGTCGCCGGGGCCGGCGATTTTCCGGCAGGAGCGGTGCGGGTTGAACGGGCGGCGGTTTGTGTTTTACAAGTTCCGGTCGATGTGCGCGGACGCCGAGGAGAGGAAGGCGGAAGTGGCGCACCTGAACCAGAAGACGACGGCGTTTAAGATCCCGAACGATCCCCGGCTGACGCCGGTGGGCGGGTTTCTGCGGAAGTTTTCGATCGACGAATGGCCGCAGTTGTGGAATGTGCTGAAGGGCGATATGTCGCTGGTGGGGCCACGGCCCGCGGTGCCGGAGGAAGTGGAACGGTATGCGCGGTGGCAGCGGCGGCGGCTGCGGATGCGTCCCGGGCTTACCTGCCTGTGGGCGATCGAGGGGCGCGACACGCTCGATTTCGACACGTGGATGAAGATGGACATGCTGTATATCGACAATTGGTCACTGGCGCTGGACTGGAAGATCATGCTGCGCACGGTGCCCAAGGTCCTGCTGGGCAAAGGAGCTCACTAAACCTTATGGAACTCGTACCAACCCAGGAAGAAGTGGTCGGACTGCTGCGCCAAACCGGGGCGCTGCGGGACGGGCATTTTGAATATCCGAACGGGCTGCATGCCAATGAGTATTTGCAGGTGGCGCTGGCGATGCGGTCGTATCAACACTCAAAGACGATGAGCGTGGCGCTCAGCCGGCTGGTGCGCGCCAACACGGAGATCCGGGCGATTATTCCGGAGCTGTCCATCGTTGCGCCGGGCACCGGGGGATTGCCGGTGGCTTACGGAGTGTGTGAAGCGCTGCGCGCGCACCAGGTGTATTGGGCCGAGAGGAGCGAGGACAGCGAACCGCTACACTTCCGGCAGTACTTCGAGATGGTTCCGGGCGAGAAAGTGCTGCTGGTGGACGACATTCTACGCTCGGGCAAGCAGCTTTCGGAGTTGAAGAAGCTGATCGAGGCCAAGGGCGGGCACGTGGTGGGACTGGCGGTGATTGTGTATCAGCCGACGCCGAAGACGATCAAGTTCGACCCGCTTCCGTTTTACTACCTGGCGAAGCTGGACGCGACCTATTACATGGACGCGGCATCGTGCGACCTATGCAAACGGGGCGCGCCGGTGGAGAAGGTCTGGATCTAGGACGCACGGGACGAGGCCGGCATGTTAGGCTGAAAGAGAATGGCCGATGCGCTCTCAGGCGTAAAGCGCTTCATTTTCTGGGACTATCAGCGGGGCGGGTGGCAGTACGACCTGATGGTCGGCGTGATCCTTGCCTTCATTTTTCTCGTACCCCGGGAATGGTTTCGCGATCAGCCGCGGGCGAGCAGCGTGGTGATGCTGCCGGCGGCGCAGGGCCAGAACGCGTTTTGGATCGAACCGGTGCTGCTGGAGGGTGTTCGGCCGGCTGAGATGCTGAATCGCGCTTCGGCGGTGCTGGGTGAGCGGACGCACAAGAAGCAGACCGTGGTGCGGATTGAACCGATCCTGGACTCCGAGAAAGAGACGGTAGGGTACCTGGCGTACGCGCGGCCTTAGGCCGGCGCAGGGAGCCACTCCGTAAGATATGCTGTCTGCCACGCTGATGCTGATTCTGCGGTCCGGGCTTGCGTTCGCGCATCCGGCGGTCCCGGGTGCGCAGGCGGCGATTCTCGACCGGATGGACCGGGCGGCGTCGCAGTTTCACGGCATGACGGCGGACATCAAGCACACCTCGCACACGGAAGTGATCAATGAAAACAGCGTGGCGACGGGGCGGGTGAAGATGCGGAAGGTTCGCGCGGGGTCGGTGGAAGGGCTGATTGATTTTACGACGCCGGACGCGAAGACGTATCTGTTTGTGAAGCGGACGGCGAAGATTTACACGCCGGCGAGCCGGACGGTCGAGGTGATCGACCTGGGCAAGCACGGCGAGCAGTTGGACCAGTTTCTGATGATCGGTTTCGGCACGAGCCGCGCGGACCTGGAACGGGGCTACGTGGTGAAGTTGGAAGGCCAGGAAAAATTAGATGGACGCGACACGGAGCACCTCGTGCTGACGCCGCGGTCGAAAGAGGCGGCGCAGTACGTTCTGACGGTGGACTTGTGGGTTGCCTCCGATAACGGATATCCCGTGCGCGAGAAGGTGCTGCAGCCTTCGCGCGACTGGGTACAGGTGGACTACTCCAATGTGGTCATCAATCCGCCTCTTAAGGATGGGGACTTCACGTTGAAGCTTCCCAAGGACGTTCAAACGATTTACCCTCAGAAATAAGATTCATGCAAGAGCTTCGCCTACGTACGCCGCGCCCGGCTTCGGACCGCCTCCGGTACCTGGATTGGAGCCGCGGGCTTGCGGTTGTGATCATGCTGCAAGGGCACGTGTTCCACTCCTTCAGCCGGAACGATCTCCGCGAGAAGGGGCCGTACTTGCTTTCGCAGCTATTTGGTGGGCAGGGGCCGGCGATATTTCTGTTTCTGACGGGCATTACTTTGGCGTTTCTGATCGACCGGCGGGAGCGGCAGGGGGTAGGCCGGGCGGCGCGGTGGCGGGCGGCGCTGGAGCGGTCGGCGTATTTGTGGGTGCTGGCGTTTCTCTTCCGGGCGCAGTTGTGGCTGTTCGCGTATCCGGGCAGCAGTTGGCACGACCTCTTCAAAGTGGACATTCTGAACTGCATGGGGTTTGCGATCGCTTTGTTTTCGCTCACCGCGCTGCTAACGACGGCGCAGCGGGTGCGCGTGGGGGCGATTCTGGGCGCGGCGATCGCGGCGGTGTCGCCGCTGGTTTCGTCGGTGAACTGGGGTTTCCTGCCGGCGGGGATCCCGGATTACTTCGTGCCGAACTATGCGGAGTTCGCCTTCTTCCCGTGGGCGGCCTTTATCGCGTTTGGGATCTCGGCGGGCAGCATTTTGCGGATGACTCCGGCTGAGGACACGGGACGGCTGATGCAATGGGCGGCGCTGATGGGTCTGGTGCTGGTGGGGGCGGGCGAGTACTTCTCGAACCTTCCGTACGATTTCTATCCGAAGTCGGAGTTCTGGCTGAACGGCCCGGGACTGGTGACGATCAAGCTGGGCGTGATTCTGCTGGTGGTGCCGTTCGCGTGGCTGTGGTGCGAGGTGGGGAACCCGAGGTGGAGCTTCGTGAGCCAGCTTGGGACGACTTCGCTGATCGTGTATTGGGTGCATATTGAGATCGTGTACGGCCGGTGGCTGGGACTGTGGCACCAGACGTTCACGGCATGGCAGTGCGCGCTGGCCTCGGTGGCCGTCATCGCGCTGATGGTGGCCGTATCGGTGGGACGGACGAGGTTTCCGAAGCTGGTGCGGCGGCGGGCGCTGGAGCGGATGCCGCAAGCATCCGAGCGCGAGTTGGTCTTCGCCCAGCCGACGCTGGCCGACTGAGGCAGCGTTACTGACAATTCCTGACGAAACGGGCCGGCGCCAGCGGAGGAAAACCGCGGTATGCTCGGAAAATATGCGCTACGTCCTGTTTCTCGTTGCGGCCTCTCTGGCCTTTGCCCAATCCACGCCCGATCTGAGTGGGGTCTGGAAAGCCAATAAAGAAAAAAGCAAGATGAGCGGCATGATGGCTCAGGCCGATTCCTATGCCTCCGTACAGCAATCCGGATCGAAGATCGAAGTGAAGACGATCACGATGGGTCAGCACTTTGAGCAGCGCGGGGACTGGAAGTACGATACGTCCGGCGCGGAGACGACGAACGAGTTCCGGGGGACGAAACTGGCGACGAAGGCGGCGTGGGAAAACGGGTCGCTGGTGATCGATATGACGGGTACCGACGATGGGCGCGAAGTCAAGATTCATGAGACATGGACGCCGTCGGCGGACGGCAACAGTCTTACGAGGGTGGAAAACAACGGGCGTGGCGAGTCGACGATGGTGTTCGACAAGAGTCCGGAATCGGCGAGCGTGTTCACGGCGGCGCCGCGGATGGCCAAGGACGTTTATCAGAACGTGAAGGACCTGAACGTGCCCGCTTACGAGTTGGGCGAGGTGATGGAGAACTTTAGCAACGCGCTGGGTGTGCGCTGCGGGTTCTGCCACGTGCAGGGGAACTTCGCCAGCGACGAGAAGCGCTCGAAGCAGTTCGCGCGGACGATGCTGGTGATGACGAACGGAATTAACCACGACGTGTTCCACGATCACTTCCGCGTGTCGTGCTACACCTGCCATCGCGGAAAGACGGAGCCGCCGGTTCATCCGGAAGCCGCCAGCAACGCCGGGCACTAAAGGCCGGCGCAGCGGATGCCGAACCGTCTTGCGAACGAGCCGAGCCCGTACCTTCGCCAGCACGCGAATAATCCGGTCGACTGGTACCCATGGGGGGAAGAGGCGTTCGCCCGTGCGCGCGAACTGGACCGGCCGATCTTTCTTTCCGTCGGCTACTCGACGTGCCATTGGTGCCACGTGATGGAGCGGGAGTCGTTTGAAAACGACTCCGTGGCCGAAGTGCTGAACGCGCATTTCGTTCCGATTAAAGTGGACCGGGAAGAGCGGCCGGACGTGGACCGCGTGTACATGACGTACGTGCAGGCGACGACAGGCTCGGGCGGATGGCCGATGTCGGTGTTTCTGACGCCGGGGCTGGAGCCGTTTTTCGGGGGCACGTATTTCCCGCCGGACAACCGCTATGGGCGGCCGGGGTTTCTCGCGCTGTTGCGGTATCTGGCGGAGGCCTGGCAGAAGGACCGGGCGCGGATTGTCGAGGCGGGTACGAACTCGATCCGGCAGCTACGGGCGTTCCTGGAGACCGAGGGAACACGGGCCGAGGCGGGGGAAGAGTTAATCGAGAAGGTGTATCTGCCGCTGCGGCGGAGTTTCGACACAGTGTACGGGGGATTCGGCGGCGCGCCGAAGTTTCCGCGTCCGGCGGCGCTCGAGTTTCTGCTGGCCTACTACGACCGGACGAAGGACGAAGAAGCGCTCGAGATGGTGGGGAAGACGCTGCGGGCGATGGCCGAGGGCGGGATGAGGGACCAACTTGGCGGAGGGTTTCATCGCTACTCGGTGGACGAGCGGTGGTTCGTGCCGCACTTTGAGAAGATGCTGTACGACCAGGCGCAGCTTGCGGCGGTGTATTTGAAGACGTACCAGATTACCGGCGATGCGGGGCAGGCGGCGGAGGCGCGGCGGATTTTCGATTACGTTCTGCGGGACATGACGGATTCCGGCGGAGGATTTTACTCGGCCGAGGACGCCGATAGCGCGGAGTCGGCAGCGGAGCCGGAGAAGAAAAGCGAGGGTGCGTTTTATTTGTGGACGCAGGCGGAGGTGGAGGGGCTGATCGGGCAACCGGCGGCGGGGATGCTCTCGATGCGGTACGGACTGCAGGCGGACGGCAATGTTCGGGACGACCCCCACGGCGAGTTTCAGGGCAAGAACATTCTTGCGGTGCGGCAGGCGATGGATGTGGTGGCGCGGGTGCATGGCGTAAGCGAAGCCGAGGCGGCGGAGAAGATCGAAGCGGCGCGGGAGAAGCTTTTGAAGGCACGGGGCGCGCGGCCGCGTCCGCATCGGGATGACAAGATTCTCACCGCATGGAATGCGCTGATGATCTCGGCGTTCGCGCTGGGGGCGCGGGTGTTGGGAGAGCCGGCGTATGCAGAAGCGGCGAGGCGGGCGGCGCAGTTTGTGACGGAGAA
>JAKAJI010000468.1 GCA_021813825.1 Acidobacteriota bacterium
CGCGCAACCCACCTATCCCTTCCAAAACCCTTCCCTCCCCGCTGAAGAGCGCATCACGAATCTCCTCAGCCTCATGACGCTTGAAGAGAAAATCATGTGCCTCGGCACCATCCCCAACGTCCCGCGCCTCGGCGTCAAAGCCAGCGGCCACGTCGAAGGTCTCCACGGCGTCGCCCTCGGCGGCCCAGCGCACTGGGGCGGCAACCTGTTCTTCATCCCCACAACGCAATTCCCGCAAGCCGCCGGCCTGGGCGAAACCTGGGATCCGGATGCCGTCTCCCAGGCGGCGCATGTCGAAGCCGAAGAGTCCCGTTACACCTTCCAGTCCCCGTCGCTCCAACCCCCCGGCTCACGCTTCCCCTTCACCGGCATCGTCGTTCGCGCGCCGAACTCCGACCTCGCCCGCGACCCGCGCTGGGGCCGCACAGAAGAATCCTATGGCGAGGATGCCTTCCTCACCGGAACCCTCGCCACCGCGTTCGTCAAAGGCCTCCAAGGAAACAACCCCAAATACTGGGAAACCGCCGCCCTGCTCAAGCACTTTCTCGCCAACGAGAACGAAGACACCCGGACGAGTTCCTCCTCCAACTTCGACATGCGCTTGTTTCACGAGTATTACTCCGTCCCGTTCCGCATGGCCATCGAACAAGGCGGCGCGCAAGCCTTCATGACGGCCTATAACAGCGTCAACGGCGTCCCCATGATGGTCTCCCCCATCCTCCGCAACATCGTCATGAAGGATTGGGGCTTCAACGGCATTATCTGCACCGACGGCGGCGCGCTCCAGTTGCTCGTGCACGCCCATCACTACACCACCGGCCTCGACGAAGGCGCCGCCGCCGGCATCCACGCCGGAATCAACCAGTTTCTCGACCGCTGGCGCGAACCCGTCCAGGAGGCCCTCAACAAAGGCCTTCTCACCGAAAAGGACCTCGACGAAACCCTGCGCGGCGTCTTCCGCGTCATGCTCCGCCTCGGCCTTCTCGACCCAGCTTCCTCCGTGCCTTACACCACGATCGCGGCGAAGCCGAACACTCCCGCCCCGTGGGACACGGACAAGAACAAGAAAATCGCACTCGAAGTCACCGAAAAATCCATCGTCCTCCTGAAAAACGCCGATCACCTGCTGCCCCTCGACCGCAAGTCCCTCCATTCGATCGCCGTGCTCGGCCCCCGTGCCGCCGAGGTCGATCTCGATTGGTACAGCGGGCGCCCTCCGTTCCGCATCACGCCGCTCGAAGGCATCGCCAAAGCCGCCGGAAAATCCGTCGCCGTCCACTACGTCGCCTACGACGCCGACCCCGCGGACGCGGCCGACGCCGCGCACAAAGCCGACGTCGCCATTGTCTTCATCGGCAACCACCCCACCTGCAACGCCGGATGGGGCGTCTGCTACGACCCGAGCGAAGGCAAGGAAAGCATCGACCGGAAATCAATCGACGTCAACAAGGACCAGGAGCACCTCGTCCGTGCCGTCTACGCGGCCAATCCCCACACCGTCGTCGTGCTCGTCTCAAGCTTCCCCTACGCCATCAACTGGGAAAAAGAACACATCCCGGCCATCCTCCACATGGCGCATAACAGCGAAGAAGAAGGAACCGCCATCGCCGAAGCTCTGTTCGGCGGCATCAACCCCGGCGGGCGACTTGCGGCCACCTGGCCGAAATCGGCGGATCAGTTACCACCGCTGCTCGACTACGACATCCGCGATGGCCACACTTATATGTACTTTAAGGGCGAGCCGCTGTTCCCCTTCGGCTACGGCCTCAGCTATACGACTTTCAGTTACTCGAACTTACACGCTTCCACGGAGCACTTCCACGCCACCGGTTCGATTACTTTCTCTGTCGACGTCACCAACACCGGCTCGCGCGCCGGCGACGAAGTCGTGCAGCTCTACGTAACTCACTTGGGCTCGAAGGTCCCGCGTGCAGCCCGCGAGTTGAAAGCCTTCCGCCGCATCACCCTCCGGCCCGGCCAAACCCAATCCGTTCAACTTCCGGTCTCCTCCGACTCGCTCCGCTACTGGAACGAAGTCGCCAACACCTGGACGCTCGAAGCCGATCAGGTCCAGGTCTGCGCCGGCCCGTCCTCGGCCGACTGCGCCTTGAAGACAACCCTTCCGGTGAACCCGTAGAGCGCTTACTTCTCTTCGATCACCGCCACGCCCCACGGCGCCAGTGCTACCGCCTGGCCATGGGCGATCGCGGCGCCTGAGATCAACTCCTCGCCGCTCGCATGCGGATACGCAAACTTCTGCTCATCGCTCGAGTAGTTCAGGTAGTAGTGAATCGCGTGGCCGTCGTTGCCCGTCCCGCTCTTGGCCCGTACCGGCGCCGGCAGTTCCTGGTCCGGCCCCGCAAGGCCGGCGCGCTTCAGCACGTCGCCGACCACCGCCCGCTGCAGCGCATCGCTCAGCACGGTTCCTTCATAAGTCAGCGTGCCGCGCCCAAACTGGTTCCGCGTGATGGCCGGATACTTCCCAAAGAACGGATGGTCGTAGTAAGCCAAGGCCTGCGCCGTCTCCGGCAGAATCATCTCCGCCCACTCGGTCACTTCGTTCTCCTTCCCGGCGTGGAACGGATCGCCCTTGAGCGCAAGCGGCTTGCTCAGGTTCGAGAATTCCTGATAGGAGAAGCCCGCCGCCTTCCGCAGCGGACCCGGCGCCCTCACCCAGCGCACCGTGTCGTATTCGTTCGTAAATCCGCTCTTGAACGCCATCACCACGTGGCCGCCGTTCTCAACGAACCGCGAAATCTTGTCGAGCGTCGCCTCCGATGCCACATACAACGGAGGAACCATCAGCACGCGGTACGAACTGAAATCGCTGTCCGGCGTAACGAAATCCACCCCCTCGTTCAGCTCATACACAGTCTTGTGCATCTGGTCCACGATGGTCATGTAATTGACCTTGTCGGAGAACGGCATGTAGTCGATGCCGTGCGCCGAATCCGCGCTGAACAGGATCGCGACGGCGTTCTGCTTTTTCAGGTTGACAAGTTTGGGCCCGATCTTCTGCAACTCATGCGCCGTGCGCGAAAACTCTTCGTACACGCGGTTCGGCTCGAGGTCATGGCTCAGCAGCCCTTTCCAATACGTTTCCTGCCCGTAGTGGAGCGAATGCCAGTGCCAGTACTCCACCATGTTGGCCCCATCGGCGAGAAAGCTGTAGACGTTCAGCCGCAACTGGCCGTCATACGGTGGTTGCTGCCCCTTGGAGTCCCATCCGATAGTCTGCCCATTCGTCTCCGTGATGAGGAAGTTGTCGTGCTTGAGCGACCGCGCCAGGTCCGCCGTCATCGTGGCGGACTGGCCGTCCAGCATGTCCTGCTGCGGGTAGTAAGAGTTCACCGCGACGATGTCCATGCTCTTGGCGATCGCCCATTGGTCGATGTTTGTGTGCACGCCGCCGCTGAAATCCTGAGTGATGAACTGCCCCGGCTTCCGGTATTCGTTCACGATCCGTGCCTGCCA
>JAKAJI010000070.1 GCA_021813825.1 Acidobacteriota bacterium
GGGGGCGCTGGCGACGGCGGGCTACGGGACGGCGCTGGGCGTGATCCGGGCGGCGGTGGAGGCGGGCAAGAAGGTTTCGGTATTTGCCGATGAGACGCGGCCGTTTCTTCAGGGCGCGCGGCTGACGGTGTGGGAGTTGCAGCACGACGGGATTCCGGCGACGCTGATCACGGACAACATGGCGGGACATTTTTTGAAGTCCGGGCGGATCGGATGCGTGGTGGTGGGAGCGGATAGGATCGCGGCGAACGGGGATGTGGCGAACAAGATCGGGACGTATTCGGTGGCGGTGCTAGCGAAGGAGAACGGGGTTCCGTTTTATGTGGCGGCGCCGGTTTCGACGCTCGATCTGACGCTCAATTCCGGCGATGCGATTCCGATCGAGCAGCGAGCCGCGGGCGAGGTGACGCACGTGTTCGGCGTGCCGGTGGCGCCGGAGGGGACGCAGGTGGAAAATCCGGCGTTCGACGTGACGCCGGCGCGGTATGTGACGGCGATTGTGACCGAGGAGGGCGTGGCGCGGGCGCCGTACGAGGAGTCGCTGCGTGGGATGGTGGAAGCTGGTTTGACAACCTCCGGGGATGGCCGTAAGATGGGGTCATCACTGAGAAAGGAGGTGGTCCAGTTTTAATGAGTACTGGTAGTAGTTCCAACTATGGTTTAACCACGCGCGAGGTGGCCGACTCCTAGTGTTCGACCGCTCCTGACGTTCAGGCTTCGTTCAGTGGCGAGGCCGCAGCTCATGCTGATCGGCCGCCACGCGCGAAGTAGTTGAGTTACGCCGTTCTACGGCAAAGAAAAGCCCCGCTTGGCCTTTGGGTCGGGCGGGGCTTTCGCATTTCCGGCAGCGGGCGCTTATGCGTCCGGTTCGCCGAGGATGGCGCCGAGGCGGTCGAGGCGGCGTTCCCATGTCGAGCGGCAGTCGCGGACCCATTGATCGAGCGCGTTGAAGCCGGCGGGGTCGAGGCGGCAGGTGCGGACGCGGCCGGTTTTTTCGCTGTGAACAAGGCCGGCGTCTTCGAGCACTTTCAGGTGCTGGGTGACGGCGGTAAGGGTGATGCGGAGCGGAGCGGCGAGGCCGGAGACGGACTGCGGGTGGTCGCGGAGACGCTCGATGATGGCGCGCCGGGTGGGATCGCCGAGGGCGTGAAAGACGCGGTTGATGTCAATTGGCGATTGGGGCATCTTGGAGGGCGACATCGGCGACGAGGCGGTCGAGCAGTTTCCGCCAGCCGTCTTCCCGAATTTTGGGGCCGTCGGCTCCTTCGAAGAACGCGCTCTGGTTCGTGCAGACGAGGTCGCAGCCGCTTTCGGTGGGCAGGAGTTCGAGGGTGACGAGGGAGGCGGAGATGCGCCGGTCGCCGAGGTCCATGGTGGAAGCGGTGACGATTCGGCGGTTGGGGACGATGTCGGCGAAGCGGCCTTCGTGAATGAGCATGACGCCAGGGAAGGGTGTGCCTTCTTTGAAGCGTATGGCGAGGCGTTCGGCGCCGCCGGGGCGGAAATCGGAGTCGAAGTCAACGATTTCGTGACTCGTGCCTCCTTCGGCGAACCAGCGGCGCTTGGCGGACTTTTCGCTGAGGGCGGCGAAGACGCGTTCGGGCGGCTTGGGGAAGCTGCGTTCGAGGGTGAAGGTGCTGTGGATGGTGGTTGGGTCGGGCATGGGGCAGGTCCTTTCGGTGTGACTTACTGAAGTAGCAACTTCAGTATTTCCCCATAGAGCGTGATTGTCAAGTGTAAACTTCAGTATTTTTGACTTGGGGGCGTGGAAGTTGGGGCGTGGTAGGATAAAAGATCAGACTTCAGGAAGGAATTTCGCATGAAAGCCGGTATTCATCCCGCCTACGAGGAAGTGAACGTGATTTGCGCGTGTGGGTCGACGTTTAAGACGCGGTCGACGCACAAGGGCGATCTGAGGGTGGAAATCTGTTCGAGCTGCCATCCGTTTTTCACGGGGCGGCAGAAGCTGGTTGACACGGAGGGGCGTGTGGACCGGTTTCAGAAGAAGGTACTGCGTTCGCAGGAGTTGCGGAACCAGAAGGCTGCGAAGAAGCCGGCGCTGGTTAAGTAGCGGCTTCAGTGCCCGGCGCGGTCGCGCTCGGCGCGCCACTGGTCATATTTGACCTGTTGCTGGGGGTTGAGCAAGGCGCGGATGTCGCCGGACTGCTGTTTCTTCAGCGCGTCGAGTTCGGGTTGAATCTTGCTGTGGATGCGGCGGAAGCAGACCCGCGTATTATCGAGAACGGCGTTGATCTTGGTCACCTGGTCCGGGGTGAGGTTGATCTTTTTCTGCATGTCGTTGAGCATCTGGCGGCGGTATTCTTCCGCCGTGGGCGGCCGGTAGACAGCCGAAGCGCTCACCGACTTCACCATGTACAAACGAAGGCCGAAAGCTCCCACCAGGACGCCGCTTAAGAAAACGAGCGTGAGGTAGAAGCCGACCGGTAGCTGCCAGCGCTTCATCGGGAGTTCGATTCTTCCATCTCGGTGTGGAGCACTCCGGCATAGGCCCAGGAGCTGGACTCGTTGCTGGCGGCGAGGGCGTCGACGTAGGAGTGATGTTTGGGCTGGACGTTGTTGCCGGGCAGGAACAGCACGGCCACCATGAGCAGCCACAAGGCGGCGGCGCCGCTTAAGAAGATGCGGCTCAAGTGCAGGAGTTGGAAGCGCGTGCTTCGGCGCGCGTCGATTTTGCGCCACAACTCGGGCATGAACTCCGGGCTTGGTTCCGGATCCGGCAACGCCTCGCGGTAACGGGCGAAGACATCATTCAACTGCTCATCCGAACGGCTCATACGATCCTGACTTCCCTATTTGCACCAAAGCATAGCGTACTCCTGTAGAGCTACGCTGGCTTCTACGAAGTTTCCGGCGATTGCCGGGCTTGGTAGGCCTTGAGAACTCTTTGGCGTGCCCGGAAGAGGCGGACTTTGACGACCCCTTCGGAGACGCGATATATGGCGCTTAACTCCTTTAACGACAGACCTTCGACTTCTTTCAACGTTAGCAAAATCCGGTCCTGCTCCGAGACGGCGGCAAGCAGCGAGAGGGCGAGTTCCCTGGCCTGCGCACGGCGGTTGTCCTCGATGTTCTGAGAGCCACTGGCGGCCGCGTCGGCCATGAGGACCTGCTGTTCGGACAGATCCGCCATGCGCGATTCGCGGCGTCTTCGCTGGCGCCGCAGGTAATCGTAAGAGGCGTTGACGGTCAAACGATAGAGCCATGGCTCGAATACGTCCGGGGTGCGGAGTTGATCCAGCGAAAAGTATAGCCGTAGAAACGCCTCCTGGGCGACATCTTCGACATCCTCGGGCCTGCCGATGAGGCGCCCGATGGTGCCGAGGATTCGTTTCCGGTACGCAGCGACGATTTGATTAAAAGCCGCATCATCACCAGCCTGCGCCCGCTGAATCAGACTGAAGTCGATCAGCATTCAGCCAACTGAACCGGCGCACCGATGAATTTTACTTCCATTTGCTATGGCGTACCGGCCAAAGATCAGGTTACTAAGCTTTGACGGTCGCCACCAGAGTCTGTCTCGACTCGATTCCGCGATCCGTGGGAGGCCACCATGGCGGGCGGCCGCGACTCGTGTCCGCGCGTGCCCAAGCGCGGGTTGGAAGAGGTCGCTTTAAGATGCGACCTGGTTCGCCCAACGAACGGTTGGGGAAAGGGGTTGCGTGGTGCGAACTCCGCCGGTTGAAACCGGCTTCACTGGCAAGCACAGGCGCTGGTAGCTCTCGAGCGCCTGGATGAGGGAATCGACGGCCCGCCGGCGCTCTCGAAGACGGGCGAGTTGGAGCGTAATCCGAGAGGGGGAGGTAGGAGTAAGCATAGATCTAGTAGTACCAGTACCTAAAATCTAATGCAATACCCGCAGATGTGGGTAGTATGCCCTAGATGATGGTAGCCACAGGACCTTAGGCGGCGGATGTGCTAAAATTGTAAGTACCCTTGTTTTCATGGATTTTCTCGCCTCTTTGAACCCCCAGCAACGTGCGGCCGTCGAGCACGTCGAGGGACCGTTGTTGTTGTTGGCTGGGGCGGGAAGTGGGAAGACGAGGGTTATCACGCACCGGATTGCGAATTTGGTGGCGCAGCACGGTGTGCCGGGTCCGGCGGTGCTTGCGGTGACGTTTACGAACAAGGCCGCCGAGGAGATGCGGCAGCGGGTGCGGGCGCTGCTGAACAACCCGCCGGTTACGGACAGTCCTCTACTTTCGACCTTTCATTCGTTTTGTGTGCGTCTGCTGCGGCGGGACGGGGCGAGCTTGGCGGAGATCCGGCCGGGGTTCACGACGCAGTTCAACATCTACGACGATGACGATCAGCTTGCGCTGCTGAAGTCGGCGTACCGCGGTTTGGGACTGAGCGAAGAGACGGTGCCATACCGCCAGGCGCTGAGCTGGATCAGCCAGCGCAAGAGCCACCAGGAGACTCCGGACGAGACGAATGCGAAGGCGAAAGACCAGCGGGAGGCGCGGCTGGCCCAGATCTACGAGCGGTACGAGGGCGGGTTGCGGCGGGCCAATGCGCTGGACTTCGACGATCTGCTGCTGGAGACGGTGCGGGTGCTGCGCCACGATGAGGAACTTCGGGAGCGGTACCGGCGGCGATTTGAGTTTCTGATGGTCGATGAGTATCAGGACACGAACCGGGCGCAGTATGAGCTGATGCGTCTTCTGACGGGTGCACAGGGCAATGTGGCCGTGGTGGGGGACGAAGACCAGTCGATTTACGGCTGGCGCGGGGCCGACATCCGGAACATTCTTGACTTCGAGCGTGACTTTCCGGACGCGACGGTGATCCGGCTGGAGCAGAACTACCGTTCGACGAAGACGATTCTTGAAGCGGCGAGCGCGGTGGTGGCGAACAACACGGAGCGCAAAGGAAAGTGGCTGTGGACGGAGTCGGGCGAAGGCGCACCGGTGGGGGTGTACGAGGGGCTGGACGCGGAAAACGAAGCGCTGTTTGTGGCCGATACGATCGAGAAATTGCTGCGGGAGGATCCGGCGCGGCACGTGGCAGTGTTGTACCGGACGAACTTTCAATCGCGGCAGATCGAAGAAGCGCTGCGGCGGTATGGGCGGAAGTATCTCGTGGTCGGTGGCTTCAGTTTTTACCAGCGCGCGGAAGTAAAGGACGCGCTGAGTTACCTGAAGCTGTTGGCGAGCCGGCGGGATTCGGTGGCGCTGGCGCGGATCATCAACACGCCGGCGCGAGGGATCGGGAAGACGACCGTGGAGCAGATTGAGAAGCGGGCGTCGGAGCGCGGAGTGGGGATGTGGGAGGCGATGGAGGCGCTGGTTGAAGAACACGCGTTTCCGGCGCGGGCCGAGGCGGCGGTGGCGGCGTTCCGGAGATTGATCCTCGAACTGGCGGAGTTTGCGGCGGTGCAGCCGGTGGACCGGACGCTGAACGAGATTCTTACGCGGAGCGGCTACCGGAAGATGCTGGAGCAAGACACGGCGCCGGAAGCGGAGGGGAAGCTGGGGAACCTCGATGAACTGCAGACGGCGGCGGCGGAGGCGGCTGAGCGGGGAGAAGGGATTGTGGAGTTTCTCGATCACGCGGCGCTAGTGGCTGACGCCGATGGTGTGGACGAGCGCGCTCCGGTTTCGCTGCTGACGATACACAATGCCAAGGGGCTGGAGTTTCCGGTTGTTTTCCTGACGGGGATGGAGGAAGGGCTGTTCCCGCACACGCGCTCATTGAATTCGCCGTCGGGGATGGAGGAAGAGCGGCGGCTGTGCTACGTGGGGATGACGCGGGCGATGGAGCGGCTGTACCTGACGTGGGCGCGGTTCCGGCGGCGGTTTGGCGGAGGGACGCCAGAGCGGACGCGGCCGTCGCGTTTTCTGGCCGAGGTGCCGGCGAAGCTGACGATACCACTGCGCGAGGATGCGGGCGGAGCGCAGATTGATTTCTTCGTGGAACGGCACGAAGTGAGGGAAACGTCGCGGAAGAATTTGTATACGGGGACGACGGTCAACTCGGTGGAGAACATTTCGCGGTTTTTCACCGATCGCGGGCTTCCGGCGCCGGCGGGGATTTCAAAGCCGGCTGCTTCGGCGGCTGCGCCAAGTCCGGTCCCGGCGCAACCGGTGCGGGCGCCGCAGCCGATTCGTCCAGCGGCACCGGCGCCGAAAGTGCGGAAGGGAATCGGCCCGGGGACCGAGATTCAGCATCCCAAGTACGGCCGCGGCACGGTGCTGCGGCGCGAGGGAGATGGCGAAGACGCCAAACTTACAGTAAACTTTCCCAGGTACGGCTTGAAGAAGCTGGTGGAGAAATACGCAGGGGTCAAAATCGAAGAATGAACACCAAAGCAATTACAGACAAAGAAGAGCGCAAGGCGCTGAAGCGGGCCGCGCGGAAGAAAGCGGCGCCGAAGGCCAAGCGGGCGGCGGGCGTGGCGCGCGGTTCTCAGAAGAAGAAAGTGAAGAAGATGGCCAAGGGCCAGCGGAAGCGTTAGTCCGCGGCGGGAGCCAGCGCAGCGTGGAAACTTCCCCCATGACCGATGGACGGCAATCCGGAGGCAGGGGATGAGTTCGCTGCTGCGCACGAAAAGTATCGACGATCTGATCACCGCGTCGGAGGATCCGGCCCGGCGGCTGCGCAAGACGCTGGGGCCGTGGAGCCTGACGGCGTTGGGCGTTGGCGCGGTGATCGGGTCGGGCATCTTCACGCTGACGGGGACGGCGGCGGCCGGCAAGGTTGAGAAGATCGAGAGCGTTTTTCACGCGACGATCCTCGACCTGCTGATGAACGGCGTGCACGGGGCGACGACGCTCGGCCGTCCGGGCGCGGGGCCAGCGATCACGCTGTCGTTCGTTCTGGTGGCGGTGGCGTGTTTCTTCGCGGCACTGTGTTACGCGGAACTGGCGTCGATGATACCGATTGCGGGCAGTGCGTACACGTACGCCTACGCGATTCTGGGCGAGATCTTCGCCTGGATCATCGGCTGGGACCTGATTCTGGAGTACGCGGTGTCGAATATGAGCGTCGCGGTGGGTTTCTCGGCGTACTTACAAGACTTAGGCGACAACATATTCGGAGTGCATTTACCGGGGGCGATTGCGTATCCGATGTATCCGGCGCCGGGCCAGCCGGAAGGAATCTTCAACGTACCGGCGCTGCTGATCACGATGCTGGTGACGTGGATTCTGGTGCGCGGGGTGAGGGAGAGCGCGGAGACGAACACGGTGATGGTGGCGATCAAGGTGCTTGCCATTGTGATCTTCTGCGCGGGCGCGGCGAGAGCGATCCATCCGTCGAACTGGCATCCATTTGCGCCGCATGGATTTTCGGGCGTACTTACCGGCGCCTCCATCGTGTTCTTCACTTACATCGGATTCGATTCGGTGTCGACGGCGGCGGAGGAGTGTAAGCGGCCGCAGCGCGACCTTCCGGTGGGCATCATCGCGACGCTGATTTTGTGCACGCTGCTTTACGGTTCCGTGTCGCTCGTGCTGACCGGCATTGCGCACTACGAGACGCTGAACACGGACTCGCCGGTGGCCGATGCGCTGAAAGCGCTGGGTTATAACCGGCTGCGTCTGGTGGTTACGGCCGGCGCGCTGATGGGGATGCTGAGTTCGTTGCTGGTGTACCAGTATGGTCAGGCGCGCGTATGGTTCGCCATGTCGCGGGACCGTCTGCTGCCGGACCTGTTCAGCAAGGTGCACCGGCGCTTTCAGACGCCGCACATCAGCACGTGGATAGCGGGATTCTTTGTGGGCGTGCCGGCGGGGATATGGGACATCGATACGTTCGCGGAGTTATCGAACATCGGCACGCTGTTCGCATTTATCGTGGTGGCGGCGGGAGTGATTGTGCTGCGCAAGAAACAGCCGGAGAGGCCGCGAACATTCCGCGTGCCGCTGGTGCCGCTGGTGCCGCTGCTGTCGATCGCCTGTTGTCTGTTGCTGATGATGGGGCTGCCGCTGCTGACCTGGATCCGGTTCTTTGTCTGGCTTGCGATCGGGTTGGTGATCTACTTTTTGTACGCCCGCCGACGCACGTCGCATGTGATCCCAGACCGGACGGTAGCGGCGCCTAAGACAACGTAGCGCGTGCTTTGACAGCCCTTACGGTGTTTCCCGCCGTCATCAGAAGACCGGTTTGGCAGAACTACCTTGTCAGTGTAGGCGGAGCTTCGCGGTTGCGTAACTTTTACGCACTGGAATGCGGAAGCGACACGAAATTCGAGGAAGTTAGCCATTGGAACGCTGGTTGCATGAATTAGCAGCGACCACACTGCCGTGAGGCAGGCGAGGAGAAGAGGGATTATGACAATCATGAAGGCGCCCGCCCTATTGGCGGGAGTGACGTTACTTTCGCTTGGGAACTGGGGCTGCCTGGCGACGAAGAAGCACGTGCAGCAGGCGATCGCCCCAGTGCAGAACCAGGTAAACGAGGTCCAGAAGCAGACCGCCGACAACAAGCAGGCGATCGGGGATCTGGATCGTCAAGTGTCGGTTGCCGATGAGAAGGCGACCGATGCGGGCAAGTCGGCCAAGGACGCGAATCTGGCTGCGGCGAAGGCCAACGATGCCGCGTTGCAGGCCGGCCAACGGGCCGACGGCGCGAGGTCGCTGGCGCAGGAGACCTCCGACGCTCTTCGCGGTACGGTGGATAACCTGGACAGCTACCGGCTGGCCGACACGAAGAAAGTGTATTTCCCGTTCGGCAAGAGCAAGCTGACGCCGGACCAGGAAGCGCAGCTGAGCGATCTGGTGAAGACGCTGGGGTCGATGAAGGGCGTGGTGATCGAGGTGGAAGGCTACACGGACCGTGTGGGCGCCAAGAGCTACAACCTGGCATTGAGCCAGCAGCGGGCGGACGCAGTGGTCCGGTATCTGGCGGGCCAGAATGTGCCGCTGCGGATGATCCATCAGCTTGGGGTAGGCGAAGCCGACACGGGCGGACGCCGGGCGAACAAGGAAGACCGGCGGGTGGACGTGCGGGTGTTCACGCGGCAGATCCCGGGAACGTCGAGCAGCCCGGCGATGCAGTCGCAGAACAGCAGCGTGAACGGGCAGACCGCCTCGCAACAGTAACCGGGCAACAAATTCGGCGCGAACGAGCCGGCCTTTGGGCGCAGAGCCCGAAGGCCGGTGTTTTTTTGCGCGGAGCTATTGCACGCTCTTGAGCAGGTCGCGGCTGAGCAGGTCGGCGCGCTCGGCGAGGCTGCGGGCGGCCTCGGGGTCGGAATCGCGGGCGGTTTGCGCTTGTTTGAGGAAGCTGCGGATCTGGTTGGCGGTTTCGGTCTGGGCGGGCGTGAGGTGATAGATGGAAATGACGGAGAGATTGTGACGCGCGCGCGCGGTGCTTGCGTCGATGGCCTCGATAAGAGCGCGGCGCTGCTCAGGAGTGAGCATGGCGCCGAGTTGGAGTGGGGCGGCGGGAGCGGGTTGGGGTGAGGGAGTTGCGGGAGGTGCGGTGGGTTTCGGCGCGGTTTCTGTGGCGGCGGGCGTGGAAGGTTTGTGGTGCGTCCGGCGGTGGTTCCGGTGTGTGGCTGGAGTTTGTGTGGCCGCCGGGGGAAGGGTCTCGCCGGGCGTCTGTTCGGCCTGAGGTGGTTGTTGGGCGGGCTGGGGCGGCAGTTGGGGTGGGGGCGGCGGAGCGGTTTCCGAAGGCGGCGCGGGGGACGGAGTGGAAGGTACGGGGAGCGGCGTCTTCTGCCGCCGGTGGCAAGCGCCGGTGGCAAGAGCGAGAGCGATCAGGATCGAGATGGGGAGCGAAGAGCGCACGTTCAGAATCTTCCGGACGGAGGCGCGAGCCGGAGAGAGTCAGCCGCGTGCAAGGATAGGCGCTTCCGGTTCGCCGGCGGGGGTTGCTTCAGGAAGACTGATCCGGAAACTGGCGCCGGGGCCTGGCTCGTCTGAAAGCTCGATTGTACCACCGTGCAGTTGAATGAGCCGGAAAGTCATGGCGAGTCCGATGCCGCTTCCCCCGGTTTTGGTGGAGAAGTAAAGATTGAAGATTTTGTTCCGGATATCCGGGGGGATGCCGGGGCCGTCGTCGGAGATGGTAAGCGCACACTCGCCGGCCGGGTGAGCCGAGGAGATCCGTACGCGGCCACCGGAGGGGATGGCGTCAAGCGCGTTGACGATCACGTTGATGAGGGCCTGGCGGAGCAGTTCGGCGTCGCCGCGGACGGGAAGCGGGTTGGGGAGGTTGACGTCGATAGCGGCGGATTTGGCGGCGGCCTGCGGCTCGAGGAAAGCGGCGGTCTCCCGGGCGAGGGCGGCGAGGTCGAGGTCGCGGACCTGGAGCTCGACGGGGCGGCTGAAATCGAGGAAAGTTTTCACGACGCGGTCGAGGCGGCGGACTTCGTTGAGAATGACGCCGATCTCGGGGCCGCCATCGTCGAGTTTGGTTTTGAGAACTTCCAGGTGAAGGGTGATGGCGTTGAGCGGGTTTTTGATCTCGTGGGCGACGCCGCCGGTGAGCCGGCCGATGGCGGCGAGGCGCGAGGCGAGGTCGAGGTGGCGCTCGAGTTGGGTGCGGGTTTCAACGTCGGAGATGCGGACGAGGAGGCCGGAGGGCGCGCCGGGTTCGCCGAGGAGTTCGGCGTTGACGAGCAGGCGGATGGGGTGAAGGCCGGAGGCTTCGGCGGGCGAGAAGATGCGGTTTTCGATGGTTCCGCCGGAGGTCTGGACGCGGGCGATGGCCTGCCCGAGAACGGTTTCGGGGGGGAACAGTTCCTGGACGGTGCGGCCGAGGAGTTCGGAACGGGGCCGGCCGAACAGCGTATCGGCCAGGTGGCCGGCGACAGCGAGACGTCCGGCGGTGTCGAACAGGAGCACGGTTTCCTGGAGGCGTTCGAGCATGCGATCGAGATTGCCGCGCAGGGTGAGTGCGTCCTCGCGGGCGCCGCGCACCTGCTGGCCGAGGAGGTTGAGTTTCGACTGCACGTCGGCGAATTCGGGGGTTTCACTGCCAGTGGGAGGGGTGGTGGGAGCGAAGTGGCCGCTGCGGATTTCGTCGATGCGGCGGCTGACGCGCTCGAGCGGGCGGAGGGCGAGGTTGGGAAGAAGGAAGCCGAGCAGCATCGACACGAGCAGGGCGATCAGGAAGGCGAGGCCGAGGTTGTAAAAGGCGGGACGGAGGGCGTGGCGGAGAAAGATCGAATCGATGACGACGGAGATGGTAAAGACCGGTTTGGGATCGCCCTGGACGCCGAGCGGGAGAGCGACGACGTAGTTCCGGTTGGAGGTGAACAATTCGAGCAAGCCGTTGATGGTGTGGGAGGCGTCGACGTCGCCGGCGTCGCCGGGTGTGGGCGTGGGCAGCCCGATCGTGGAGGCGTCGGAAGCGGCGAGGATGCGGCCGTCCTGGCCGGCGATGGCTACGTTGGCGACCATGTCGGCGTTGGCGCGGCTGCGCTGGAGCATGGCGGAGATGAGCGGGTCGGTGCGGACGATTTCCGTCCAGGCCTGCTTGTAGGCGTCGGGGGTCGAGGGTGGCGCCGGGCGTTCGCTCAACACGCGGGTGAAGCGTTCGATCATGTACCCCTTGGCGTTGTTGGCGATGTTACGTCCGAGGTTGGAGGCGTTGTCGAGCGAGGCGCGGGTGAAGTCGAACAGATAGAGGGCGGAGAGGCCGGTGACGACCACAGCGACGAGAGCGACGATGGCGAGGCGCAAGCGTGCGCGCAGACTCATTCGAGTTCCCGATTAGCAGGATAGCTTTCGCACACCGCCGCGCACAACGCAGCGGGGCGCGGGCGGTTTTTTGCGCGGTTGTGGCGGCGGCCGCGGTGCGCTCGAAAATTCCCGATCGAATTGGCCCCATAATGGAAGCAAGACGCTGGGACGGCACGAGCTCCCGGGCGCAATGAAGGATCAAGTTGCATGATGTGGCGTAATGCGGCCGCGGCGGGCCTGTTGTGGCAGGCGATGATGATGGGTCAGACGGCGAAACCGGAGCCGCCGCAGATCGGCAAGCCTCCGATTCTGAAAGAGGCGGACGTGCGCCCTGGCATGCACGGCGTTGCGTGGACGGTGTTTTCGGGCACCGAACCGGAGCCGGTGCCGATCGAGATTCTCGGTATCGAGAAGAATATGTGGGGCCCGGGCGAGGACGTGATCCTGGCGCGGATGGGCGGGAAGGCGGAGCGGACCAACGTGGCGGGCGGGATGTCGGGCAGCCCAGTGTATATCGACGGCAAGCTGGTGGGTGCGGTGGCGCTTCGGTTGAGCATGTTTTCCCCGGACGCGATCTGCGGCATTACGCCGATCGAGCTGATGCTCGAAGTGAACGCGTTCGACCATTCGAAGCCGGTGGAGGCGAAGACGCCGCAGAAGGCGCGGGGCGTGGAGGCCGCGGCGGCGCTCAACCCGATGCTAGCCCATGTGCTTGCCGCGTCCGGCGCCGGCGCTTCGGGGTTGAACCTGGCGCCGATTGCGACGCCACTGGCGTTTGCGGGATTTTCCGGAAATGCGGTGCGTGTGTTTGGAGGATTGTTCGAGCAGATGGGGATGACGGCGACGGTGGCCGGCGGGGCGTCGAGCATGCCGCGGAGTGCGGAGCCGGCGCCGGACTGGAAGACGTCGCTGCGGCCGGGGCAGGCGGTGACGCTGGCGCTGGTATCGGGTGACATGAGCGTGACGGGCATGTGCACGGTGACTTACAACGACGGTAAGCATGTGCTGGCTTGCGGGCACTCGTTTTTCAACCTCGGTCCGGCGGACATTCCGATGGCCAAGGGTGATGTGGTGACGACGCTGGCTTCGTCGTATCAGCCGAACAAGATCGGCAATGCGACTGAAGTGGTGGGAGCGCTGCGGCAGGACCGGCACAGCGCGATTCTGGGCGAGTTGGGCGCGACGGCGGAAGTGGTGCCGGTGAGCGTGAAGGTACGGGCTTTTGACGAGTCGAACAAGCTGCGCAACGAACGGGACCTGAAGTTCAGCGTGATGGTGAACCAGAAGTGGACGCCGTACCTGATGATGCTGACGTTGTTTAACTCGATCGAGGGACTGAACGAGTTTGCCGAGGAATCGACGTACCGGATGCGGGGGCAGATTGAGCTGGACGGGGAGCCGAACGTGAGTTTTGCGACGATGCAGGCGCCGGGTGAGATGCCGGTGCCGGCGCCGATGATGCTGGCCACGTGGTGGGGCGAGCGGTTCAACCGGCTGTACCTGAATCCAGTGGACGCGCCGAAGCTAAAGGCGGTGAGCGCGACGGTGGACCTGCTGCCGGACCGGCGGACGGCGGCGATCGACACGGCGTGGCTTTCGGCAAGCGAAGCCACGGCGGGCACGACTCTGCACGGACGGGTTTTCCTGCGGCCGTACCGCGGCGAGCGGATGGAGCGGGACTTCGCCGTGACGCTGCCGGCGGGCCTGGCGCCGGGCGATTACCAGATTCTGCTCAGCGACGCTGAGACGCTCGATCGCGCGCAGAACGCGGCGCGGCTTTCCGACCGCAACATCGGCATCTCGCAGACGATTTCGTTGTTGAATCAAGAACGCGTGAACAACCGGTTGTACGTGTCGCTGATCGAGCCATCGCCGACACTGTATTATGCCGACAAGGCGTTGCCGGACTTGCCGCCGAGTGTCAGGAACGTCATGCAGACGGGGCGTTCAGGGGCGCATCAGTTGCCGGCATCGGGCGCCACGGTGGTGGAGCAGGGCAGCATTCCGTTCGACCTGGTGGTGAACGGCGCATACAGCCTGCGGATTCACGTGAAGTGAGTTTCTAACCATTCCATGTTCAAATTTTGTTTTCGTTCGAGCGCCTCGCTGGCGTTAGGTTGTGGGGCTGTGCTGGCGCTGGCGGTGACGGCGCGGGCGGTGGAGACGCAGTTCTGGCAGCAGTCCGAGCAGGCCGATTTTGAGAAGGGCACGCGGAAAGGGGTCTCCTCGCGCAGCGATGGGTTGCTGATGCTGGGGCCGGAGGTGAAGGAGGTCTTCGATGCGGCGCTGCCGTATCTGTGGTCGGCGGCGCGGGACGGGAAGGGGAATCTGTACCTGGGCGGAGGCGGCAGCGAGGATGGCTCGGCGCGGCTCTTCGTGGTGAACGCGCAGGGCCAAGGACAGAAGCTGGCGGACCTGCCGGGGATCGCGATTCAGGCGCTGGCGGTGGACGGCGGCGGACGGCTGTATGCGGCGACGTCGCCTTCCGGCAAGGTCTACCGGGTTTCGGCCGACGGACACAGCGAGGTGTTTTTCGATCCGCACGCGCGCTATATCTGGGCGCTGACTTTTGCCAGGGACGGGGCGTTGTTTGTGGCGACGGGGGATCCAGGACGGGTATTCCGGGTGACGCCGGACGGAAAGAGTTCCGAATTCTTCGCGACCGATGAAGCGAACGTGCGGTCGTTGGCGCTCGACGGGCGCGGAGACCTGATCGCGGGGACGGCGCCGAGCGGATTGATTGTACGGCTTACGCCGGACACGGGTTCGGCTACGGGCCGGGCGTTTGTGTTGTACGAGGCGGAGAAGACGGAGATCACGGCGCTGGCGGTGGCGCCGAACGGGGACGTTTATGCGGCGGCGGCCGGGGCGAAGGCTCCGGTGCATCCGGCCGCGGGGACGCTTGCGGCTCCGGGCGCCCCGGCGGCAGCGTTGAGCGCCGGCGGACAAACGGCGCCGGTGGCGGCGGGGGCGGCGGCACTCCCGGTTGCGATGGCGCCACTAGCCGGCGGTTCGGAGGTGATCCGCATCACGGCCGACGGCGCGCCGCGCAAGGTATTCTCCGACGCACGGGCGATGGTGTACGCGATCGCATTCGATAAGCAAGGCAAAGCGCTGCTGGGTTCGGGCAACAAAGGCGTCATCTACCGTGTGGACACAAGCTGGCTGAGCACGGAGCTTGCCGACCTGGCGCCGACGCAGGTGACGGCATTCGTGGGGGATGGCGACGGGGGCGTATACGCGGTGACGGGGAACATCGGCAAGGTTTACCGCGTGGGGCCGGAGATGGTTGCGACGGGGACGTTTGAAAGCAGCGTGTACGATGCGGGGGCGTTTACGCGGTGGGGGGCGATAACGATCGAGCCGAAACCGAAAGGGGCGATCGAGGTGGAGACGCGGTCCGGCAATACGGACCGGCCGGAGCAGAACTGGAGCGAATGGCAGAAGGCGCCGCTCGGCGGGGACGGAGGACGCGTGGCTTCGCCGGCGTCGCGGTTTCTGCAGTACCGGTTACGGCTGAGCCGGAGCGGGGCGGACGCCGAAGGTCCGCGTGTGTCGTTGGTGACGGTGGCGTACCTGACCAAGAACCTGCCGCCCGAGGTGCAGGAGTTGGAGACTACGCCGCCGAATTACAAATTTCCGCCGCAGGTGCTGACGGCGACGCCGTCGGCCAACATCACGCTGCCGCCGTTGGGTGGACGCCGTACGCCTGCCGCGGCGCCGCTGATCGACATTTCGCCGGCGGTGACGATGAACTACGCCAAGGGTTTCCAGGGTGTGCGATGGACGGCGCTCGACCCGAACGCGGACACGCTCGAGTACAAGGTGGAGATTCGCGGCGCCAACGAGAAGGTGTGGCGTCTGTTGAAGGACAAGTTGCGGGAGAAGGAATACAGCTTCGATTCGCGGGCGTTTCCCGACGGCGATTATGTGGTTCGAGTGACGGCGAGCGACGAGCCATCGAATCCGGAGGGGCAAGCGCTCCGTGACACGCTGGTGAGCGACCCGTTTACGATCGACAACACGCCGCCCGTGCTGGTTCGCGGCGCGTTGGTGCAGGGGGCGGGCGGAGCGAAGATCCGCTGCACGGGGCGCGATGCGGCGAGCATTCTGGTGAAGGCGGAGATTTCGGTGGACGGCGGCGACTGGCGGGTGATTGAGCCGGTCAGCGGGATTTCGGATGCGAAAGAGGAAGAATATCTTGTGCCGGCGCCGGAAGGCCAGCACGTGGTGGCGCTGCGAGTGACCGACGAATACGACAACCAGGCCGTAATCACGCTTTCGGCGCGCTGAGGGCGGAGTGGCGGAAGCACTCGACGACGTGGCCGTTGATGAGGCCGGCGGCTTCGAGATAGGAGTAGCAGATGGTTGAGCCGGCGAAGCGGAAGCCGCGC
>JAKAJI010000469.1 GCA_021813825.1 Acidobacteriota bacterium
TTTCAGACGAATCATAGTTGGACCTCCGATGGTTGATGCTAGCAGGCGGGGCGGGGATTGGCGCAAGGGGAACACGCCGGAAGGACTAAGATCGGGGCAGGAGGGTGTATTTTCTATGACAGAAACTGCCGTACGGGTTCCCTTGATTGGCGAAGATGCGCCGCGGTTTGAGGCGGAGACCACGCAAGGGATGATTAAGTTTCCGGACGACTTCCACGGCAAGTGGGTCATTTTCTTTAGCCACCCGGCGGATTTTACACCGGTGTGCACGACGGAGTTCATGACGTTCGCTTCGATGCAGAAGGAGTTTCAGGCGATGAACTGCGAGCTGTTGGGATTGTCGATCGACAGCACGTTCAGCCACATCGCCTGGCTGCGGACGATCCGGGAGAAGGTGGAGTTTCACGGGATGAAGGATGTGGAGGTGCTGTTTCCGGTGATCTCTGACCTTTCGATGGAGGTGGCGCGCAAGTACGGGATGGTGCATTCGGAAGTGAGCGCGACGCAGGCGGTGCGGGCGGTGTTTGTGATCGATCCGAAGGGGAAGATCCGGGCGCTGATTTATTATCCGGCGTCGGCGGGACGGAACCTGGAGGAGATTAAGCGGCTGCTGATCGCCCTGCAGACGGCGGATGCGCACGGGGTGGCGACGCCGGCCAATTGGAAGCCAGGGGAGGAAGTGATTGTGCCGCCACCGGGTTCGTGCGGAGCGGCGAAGGAGCGGATGGCGGATAAGACGGTGCGGAGCCTGGATTGGTTTTTGAGCTTCAAGCGGCTGGAGGAGGGGCAGGAGACGGCGCCGCGGGCGTAGGGGGTTGGGCTGGGCGTTTGTTCCGTTTTGATGGATGTTCACGTAAGGCGTGGCCGGACAGGAACAGACGCCCCGCCGACCCGGTTCGCGGTATCGCGGTCCTTCCGGCGAAGAGAGCGGCGAGCAAGAGTGACTCGCCGCTCTTTTTTTGCCAGTCGAGGTAGCGGAGCGGCGCGGGGTTAAGCCGTTGCTATACTAGAGGATTCTGAATTTCTGCGTTTTCCCCTGAGGAGTCTGAGTTTATGTTCGATTTGTTCCGCAGCCGAGATAAGGCTGTCCGCATTCTGTTGGGTGGCCTGCTTGGGGTCGTCGCGCTGTCGATGTTGATTTACCTGATCCCGAACTACGGGGGCGGGTCGAGCAGCGGGTACGACCAGGTGGTGGCGGAGATTGGCGGGCAGGACCTGACGCTGCGCGAGGTGGATGTGCAGATTCAGGCGATGCGGCGGAACCGGCAGATTCCGAACGAGCTGTTGCATGTGTACGTGCCGCAGGCGATCGACCAGATGATCACGGACCGGGCGATGGCGTACGAGGCGGCGCGGCTGGGTTACCGGGTGAGCGACGCGGAGCTGGCGAACACGCTGCAGGTGGTGATCAACTCGCAGTTTCACGACGTGGCGCTGTACAAGCAGTATGTCGAGGAGCAGGGGATGACGGTGCCGGAGTTTGAAGCGTCGATGCGGGAGAGCATGGCGACGCAGCGGCTGCGGCAGGTGGCGATGCAAGCGATCGTGGTGACGCCGAAGGAGATCGAGGAGGAATACAACCGCGAGAACGCGAAGGTGAAGATCGAGTACCTGCTGTTCAGCGAAGCGACGATCGGGAACCAGGTGAAGGTGAGCGACGAGGAATTGCACGCTTACTACGAGCAGCACAAGGCCGCCTACCAAACGCCGCCGCAGCGGAACGCGACGGTGCTGGTGGTGGACCAGGCGAAGGTGGCGCCGACGGTTACGGTTCCGGACGCGCAGCTTCTGGCCTATTACAACGCGAACATCGATCAGTACCGGACGCCGGAGCGGGTGGACGTGCGGCACATACTGCTGACGACGACGGGGAAGTCGAAGGCGGAGGCGGAGAAGATTCACCAGCAGGCCGAGGATTTGTTGAAGCAGTTGCAGGGTGGGGCGGACTTCGCGGCCCTGGCGAAGAAGTATTCGCAGGACCCGGGGTCGGCGGCGAATGGCGGCGAGCTGGGCTGGATTGTGCGGGGCCAGACGGTGAAGCCGTTCGAGGACGCTGCGTTTTCGCTGAAACCGAAGCAGTTGAGCGGGATCGTGACGACCGAGTACGGGTATCACATTTTGCAGGTGATGGATCATCAGCAGGCGCAGGTGAAGCCGTTCAGCGACGTGAAGAACGACATCGCGACGGCGCTGAAGAAGCAGCTTGTGAACCAGAAGATGCAGGACATCGCGACCAACGCGCAGGCGGAGCTGGTGAAGGCTCCGGAGACGGCGGCGCAGGTGGCGGCCAAGTACGGGCTGACTGAGATTCAGGCGCAGAAGCTGGGTCCGTCGGACCCGGTGCCGGGGATGGTGTCGCCGCAGCTTACGCAGGCGATTGCGGGGCTGCAGCCGAACGGCGTGAGCCAGCCGGTGGCGGTGGGGAACGACAAGCTGGCGTTTGCGGTGTGCACGGCGGTGATTGCGCCGCACCCGGCGGATTTCGGGGACGTGGTGAACGGGATCCGGCGGCAGTTGACGACGCAGAAGGCGCTGGCGCTGGCGGCCGAGGATGCGACGAAGGCGGGCAAGGAACTCCGGGACGGCAAGGACATTCAGGCTGTGGCGAAGGAGTTTAAGGTGGAGGTGAAATCGCCGGACGCGTTCGCGCAGATCGGGGCGGTAGAGGGACTGGGTCCGGCGACGATGCTTTCGGCGGCGTTCACGCAGCCGGTGGGTGCGATCATCGGGCCGGTTTCGGCGAACAACCAGGCGGTTGTGGCGAAGGTGGTGGAGCAGATTCCGGCGGACATGACGAAGCTGGCGGCGCAGCGGGACAGCATCATTGCGGAGATCAAGAACCGGAAGCAGCAGCAGCGGATGAGCCTGTTTGAGGACGCGATCCGGAGCCGGTTGGAGCAGGAAGGCAAGATCAAAATCCATAAGGACGTGATCCAGCGGCTGGCGGCGAGCTACCAGAGCTAGGCCAAGCCGGCGCGCGGGCGAAATGCTTCACGCCTTTCTCGATTTTCTCCACACGCTGACGGACCCGGACCGTCTGATCCACCTGTTGAGCACGGTGGTGACGGGGTGGTACAGCTACGCTTTGCTGATGGCGGTGGTGTTTGTGGAGACGGGCCTGCTGTTCGGGTTCGTACTGCCGGGCGACTCGCTGCTGTTTACGATTGGGGTGGTGACGGGCGCGGGAAGGCTCGATCCGCGGCTGATCGTGGTGGCACTGTTTGTGGCGTGCATGGCGGGGGATTTCAGCGGGTATCTGCTGGGGCGGCGGGCTGGGGTGGCGGTGTTCAACCGGCCGGATTCGCGGTTCTTCAAGCAGGAGTACCTGCGGCGGACGGAGGCGTTTTACGCCAAGCACGGGGGCAAGACGATCATCTACGCGAAGTTTGTGCCGATTGTGCGGACGTTTGCGCCTTTTGTGGCGGGGGGGGCGCGGATG
>JAKAJI010000071.1 GCA_021813825.1 Acidobacteriota bacterium
GGAAAACCCTCACCAAGTTCGTCGATACCCAACTGCAACCTGGCGACCAGGTGGCCATCCTCCGCTCGAGCAGCGGCTCCAGTGCCTGGGACGAGTTCACTTCCAACCGCCGCGTCCTTCACGAAGAGGTCGATCTCATTCACTGGATGCCCGCAATTTGGGATGCACCTTACTTTGTCCATCCCCCGGTAACCAGCTACCTCGCCTCCGCTGCGCGCATTCACCGCACTCCCGGCAAGGACTGGGATGCGCAGACCGCCGACACCGTCTTCACCGGCGGATCTCTCGGCGCGCTCCGCTTCATCATCGAAGGTATGTCGGCCATTCCGGGGCGCAAGGCCGTCATCGTGTTCACCGATTTCGTTCCGCTGTTTTCCAAGTATGGCGCCGGCCAGGCGATGGTTGACGCCCTCCGCTCGTTGACCGATCTGGCCAATCGCGCCGGCGTGGTCCTCTATACCGTGGAAGCCTCGGGCCTCGGCTTATGGGCTCCCATGAGCCCCATCCCGATCACTGCCGATCCCTACGCTCCTTCCCCGATCGGCCCCTACAGCCCGGTGAACCAGTACAACACCTACAGCGCGGACCAGGGCTCCGGCCCGTTCTCCGGACCGGACATCTTTACCAACCAGCCCACGAAGGTCTACGCTTCCTCCCTCGCCGGCTTCGCTGACCTCGCCAGCCAGACCGGAGGCATGTTCCTCGGCGAGTCCAACGACATCAATCGCCAGATCGCCAAAGTGCAAAGCGACCTCGATGGTTACTACCTCATCGGCTTCTCCCCCGCGCCCGATTCCCCCTCACACCAGGGCGCGCCATTCCACACCATCCGAATCCGCGTGAAACGTGCGGACCTCCAAGTCCGCAGCCGCCGCGGATTCGTCGGCCTTCCCGACAGCCTCCCCGGCCCCGAACCGGAACCCGCCGGCGCCCGGCAATTGATCCATGCTGTCTTCACGCCTTTCGCCCCTTCTCAGGTGCCGGTCGTCCTGAACACCATGTACACCTACTCGGCGAAAGGCGCTGACGTGCAGAACTTCGTGTACCTCGAGCCCAGCCGCCTCCACCTGACCCAACAACCCGACGGCGCCCACACCGGAACCATCGAGCTTGCCGTGTTCGCCTTCCGGCCCGATGGCTCGACCGCGGCTCACATCGCCGCCCGCACTCCCCTATCCTTGAACGCGGCCCAATACGCGGTCGCGCTCGACAAGGGAATGGCTTACGGCTTCAATTTCAACCTGCCGCCCGGCGTCACCTATCAAGTGCGCGCCGCTGTGCTCGATCGCGGCTCCGGACAAATCGGCTCGGCCAACCAGGTCCTCGTCGTCCCGGAGCGCAAAAACGGACAGGTCGCGCTGTCGAGCCTCGAACTCGCCCCCATCGACAAGTCCAATCCGCAGGCCGGCGAGCAGTTATCTCGCGGCTTCCTCACCCACCGGTTCCGCCCCGGCGCCCTGTTGGGTTACCGCTGCGCCGTCTTCAACGCCCGCACGGATCCGGCCTCCCACCAATCGGCCTTAATCGCCCAGCCTCTGATCTACCGCGACGCCAAACTCGTCTATACCGGCCCCGCCACCAACATCGCCGCCGCACTCAACGCAAACGGTTCCACCCCCGTCTCGGGTACGGTCCAACTCAACCATGCCTTCCCGCCCGGCGACTACTCTCTCGTCCTTCAAGTCACCGACACCCTGCAACCCAACCAGAAGACCCGCACTCGCGCCGCCTGGTCCGATTTCACCATCGCACCGCCCACCGCCTCCCCCGTTCCGTCCCCCAAGGACTAAGTTCCGGCCGGGATGCGCACCACCAGCCGCACCATACCTATTCGACCGTAGGCGGTCCTAGTGAAAATATGTTAAGGTTTTCCCTGAACCCAGTTTGTATCCACGGGGGAGGATCGTCGTGCTTACTAGGATCGCCCAAACTGTTTTCGTATCTTGCTTCGTTGTGCTGGCCGCCGTCCCGGCGCAGTCCAGGACGCATCACCACACATCGGGAGCCCACGCCACCATGCCCGCGCAGCTTTACTTCGTGCCGGGTCCCAGTCCATCCACCTTCGCCGCCCTCACAGGCTCCGGTTCGGTGCTCGTCTCCGCTACCGGCGCCACCTTCACCGCTGCCCACCACCGCAGCGCCGTCCGTTTTCTCGGCGCGAACATACACGCCACCGCACAGGCCGGTCCGCCCGCGCAGGCAAAACTCAACTTCTATCTCGGCAATGATGCATCCGCCTGGCGCCACGGCGTCGCCACCACC
Source organism: Acidobacteriota bacterium (assembly GCA_021813825.1). Taxonomy (GTDB): domain Bacteria; phylum Acidobacteriota; class Terriglobia; order Bryobacterales; family Bryobacteraceae; genus JAJYKC01. Next base: position 2,263 of record JAKAJI010000071.1, read on the forward strand.
CAATCGGTGGTCTTCCACGACGTCTACCCCGGAATCGACGCCGTCTTCCACAACAACGCGGGCCGGATCGAGTATGACTTTCGCCTCGCCCCGGGTGCGGATCCCTCGCGCATTCGCATCGCCTTCGACGGCGTCGGGGATCTCGAACGTACGCCCGCCGGCGCGCTCGTCGCCCGCCGCAATCCCGGTGCGATTCTCCAGCAGCGGCCCGAAGCCTGGCAGGACAATGGTCCGGCGCGCCGCCCCGTCACCGCCGGCGTCATCCTCACAAGCGGCAATCGCATCGCCTTCGCTCTCGGCGCTTACGACCGTTCCAAACCACTCGTCCTTGACCCCGTGCTGAATGCCCCAAGCCTCGTTTTCTCCACCTACATGGGCGGCACGCAGTACTCCGGCCTTGACTCTGTCATCGTCGACGCTCTCGGCAACAGCTACACCACAGGCTGGAGCAACTCGCCCGATTACCCCGTCCTGCCCGCCGGGTCTTCCAGTTTCCGCGGAGGTTACGACGATATCGTCGTCAGCAAGTTCGATCCTGACGGTAAGCTCCTGTTCTCCACCTACATCGGCGGCTCGGCGGAAGACGAAGCCTACGCGATCGCCTTCGACCCCAACGGCAACCTGCTTCTGACCGGGGAAACCCAGTCCTCCAACTTCCCCATCTATCCGGCCAAGGTGTTTCAAGGCACCGGAACAAACCTCGGCGACGACACCGCCTTCGCCATAAAGCTTGACCCGGACGGAAATATGCTCGGCTCCACTTACATCGGCGGCCATACGCCCGACAGTTCCTGCCAGAGCGATTACAACGAGGCCTTCGGGATCGCTTCCGACCCCTCCGGCAACGTCTATGTCGTCGGCCAGACCTGCGCCACCGATTTTCCCACCGTCAATCCCATCCAAAAGACCGTCCAGGGAACTTATGCCTGCTTTATCACCGAGCTGAATCCGTCACTCAGCGTGGCGGTCTATTCGACTTACCTCGGCGGCGCGACCAATGATTACTGCAACGCCGTCACGGTCGACAAGAACGGCGACGCCTTCGTCACCGGCGGCACCCTGTCGTCGAACCTCGGGACAAAAGGCGCTTACCAGCCGCAATTCGCCGGCGGCGGTGGATCCGGCGACGCCTTCCTCGCCAAGATCACCCCCAACGGCCAGAGCATCGCCTTCTACACGTACCTCGGCGGCTCGCAGGATGACGACGGCCTCGGCATCACCCTCGACGCCAACGGAAACATCTACCTCTCCGGATACACCCAGTCCGTCAATTTCCCGGTTGTCAACCCCTTGCAAGCAACCTTCGGTGGCGGCACCGGAACCATGCCGGACGGGGATTCCGCCGGAGACGTCTTCATCAGCGAACTCGACCCCACCGGCTCTAAGCTCCTCTACTCTACCTATTTCGGCTCTACCGGCCTCGAAGCCGCCTACGGCATCGTCCTCGACTCGGCCGGTGATATCTATGTCGCCGGAGGAACCACATCAACCGACCTGAAAACAACCGCCGGGGCCGTGCAAACTACATACGGTGGCGGCCAGGATGGCTACGTCCTCGAACTCGCCCCCGGCGGCGGCTCCATCAAGTATCTCTCCTACTTCGGCGGATCGCAGATCGACGAGGCCAACGGATTCGCCGTCAGCAGCACCGGCAATATCTATCTGGCCGGCCACACGGCGTCCGCGAATTTCCCCTTGGCCAACCCCGTGGTCACCTCGCTCACCGGCAATGAGGCGGGCTTCCTGGCCATGATCGGCCAACCGGTCAAGCCCGCTCCTGTCGCCAACGCCGTCACCAACGGAGCCTCGTTCTCGAACTCTCTCTCTCCCGGTCAGCTCGCCACCGTTTTCGGACAGACGCTGCTGACATCGAAAAACTATGCTTCGAACACTCCCCTGCCGGTCACCCTCGCCGGCCTCTCGGTCACCGTCAACGGCACTCCCGCTCCTCTGCTTTACGCCGACTCGCAGCAGGTCAACTTCCAGATCCCCTGGAACACCGCGCCCGGCACGGCCCAGGTCGTGATCGAGTCCAACTCAGCCTCGAGCGCTCCCGTCTCCTTCACCGTGTCCCCCACCGCCCCCGGCATCTTCACTTACGGCAACAACCGCGCCGTGGCGCAAAACTACCCCTCCGGCGCGATCAATGGCCCAGCGGCGCCCATCGCCGCCAGCGGCGTGATTACCGTGTATCTCACTGGCGTCGGCCCGGTCACCGTTCCCGGCTCCGACGGCGTTCCCACGCCCTCCGGCACCCTGTCTACCGCCACATCGGCCTATAGCGCAACGCTCGGCGGACACAACGCCCCCGTCTCGTTCCTCGGACTCGCGCCGTATTTCGTCGGACTCGCGCAGGCCAATGTCGGCATTCCCTCCGGCCTCGCCGCTGGAGACTATCCGCTGGTGATTACCGTCGGCGGAGTCGCCAGCAACGCTCCGCTCGTCGCCGTCCAGTAGATCCCAATGGGTTACTCGCGCGCCGCCAGTAACCCGTTCAACACCGGCAGCGGCACCGCGCCTTCGTTCAGCGCCCGCCGGTGAAAATCATTGAGATGAAATCGCGGCCCCATGCGCTTCTCATCGTCGGCCAGCACACGCAGCCAGCCACGCCATCCGGCGAAGTAAGTCGGCAACTGGCACGATGACAACTGCGCGCGCTGCAGCTTCGCCACCGCTTCCTCACGCTCCTGGTAAGTCTGATTGATCATCAGGTCCAGCGCCTGCTCGTCCGTCATCCCCATCGTCTGCAGCCGGATATCCAGAATCGTGTTCGCCACCACCCGCAGCATCTGCTTGTAGAACGTCATCTTCAGCCCGGGGTCCCCGTTGAGATAGCCCTGCTCGGTCAGCAACTGCTGCGCATAGACAGCCCACCCCTCCACGTACGGCCCGCTGCCGAACAGCGCCCGCAACAGACGCCGGCCGCGCGGCTCAATGCGGTTGGCGTACTCAAACTGCACCCAGTGCCCCGGCATCGCCTCGTGAATCGTCAAGTGCTCCAGGCCGTATCGGTTGTACTCGCGCAATTTCGACTCGGCCCGGTCCGCCGGCCAATCCGCCGGTATCGGCGTGATCCAGTAAAAACCGCCCAGCGACGGCTCCAGCGCCGGCGCCGGATTAAATCCGCCCACGCCATAGATGCCACGCATGAACACCGGCGTCGGAATCACCCGCAGCGTCTCGCCCGAGGGCAGCGGCACCAGCCCGCGCGCTTCCACAAACTGCGTCGCTCGCTCCAGGTCCCGTTTCGCTTCGTTGAAATAATCCTCGCGCTTCGGATGCTGTTGCGCGATCTCATCGAGCGCTTCTTTTATCGTCTTCGGCGCCGCCATCCGCGCCATCTCCCCGCGGATCCGCTCCATCTCCGCCTCGGCATCCGCCAGCGTCTGCGCCGGCGTCTCGCCGTTGGCGATCACCAGCGCGAACTTCTTCGCGTAAACCTCCGGTCCCAATCGCCAATCGCTCATCTTCGCCGCCAGCGGACCCGACAAGTAGCCGTGGAAGTCCCGCAACGCCTCGAGCGCCGCTCCCGACGCTTTCTCGTACTCGATCCCCAATTCCGGCGGCACGTCGGCGCGTAGCGTCCGGTCGATCAGTTCGATGTCGCCGTCCAACTCCTCCTGCGCCACCCGGTTCCACACCTCCGGCGCATCCACCAGGTTCGCCTTCGCCTGACCAAGCAGCCCCGGAACCGCCTTCAGCCGCGCAACGATGTCCCGGTACCGCCGCACTTTCGGAGCGTAGTTCAACGAATACGGCGCGAACATGGCGTTCCCGATCAGCTCAACGTACAGCGTGGGATTATGCCGCCAGCTCTGCGTCGTCTCCAGGTCCAGCAGCGCCAGCGCGATCTGGTCCTCCATGATCCGGCGGTCCGCCCGGTCCTCGGCGTTGAGCTTCGACTCGGGGAAGCTCTCCAGACGGCTGCGGAACCCCTCGAAAAAACGCCGCTGCTGCGCGATCCCGGCCTCGGAGAAATCGTCCAGCCGCCCGTCCAGCCGCACGCCCTGGTGCACGTGATAGCCCGCCTGCGTCGCCGAAACCGGCGACAGCGCCAGGGACGAATAAACAAAATCCTCCACCGCGCCTTGAAATTCGCTCGGCCGCGCCGCGCAACCCTCCATCACCGCCATCGCTCCCAGCGCCAGGCCTCCTACCGCGGCCTTACAAAGCCAGCTCCGCATCGAGTTTCTCCCTATCTCCCGCCTCGCCGAATTTTATACATCGTATCCCTGGCTCAATCGACTTCATTAGCCCGCTCAGCACCGCGCCCGCGCCCACTTCCACGCACCGCTCCACGCCCCGCGCCGCCAGCAAACGCATCGACTCTGTCCACCGTACCGGATTCGGCACCTGTTCGTACAACCCCCGCCGCGCTTCCTCGCCGCTTGTTACTTCCCGCGCCTGCCAGTTGTTCACCAGCGGAAACGCCAGGTCGCCGAACTCGGTCGCCTCCAAATCCACCCTCAGCCGCTCCTGCGCCGGCTTCATCAACGCGCAGTGAAACGGCGCGCTCACCGGCAGAGCCACCGCGCGCTTGGCGCCCGCGGCCTTGGCCAGAGCCATCGCCCGCTCCACCGCGCCGGCATGACCGGCCACGACAATCTGATCCGGCGAATTCAAGTTCGCCGCGCTCACAACCTCGCCCTGCGCCGCCTCGGCGAGAACGCCATCGAGCTTGCCTTCCGGCAGTTTCAGCAGCGCCGCCATCGCGCCCACCCCCGCCGGAACCGCTTCCTGCATGTAACGCCCGCGCTTGCGCACCAGGCGCAGCGCATCGCCAAATGCCACCGATCCCGCCGCCACCAGCGCCGAATACTCGCCCAAACTGTGCCCGGCCACAACCGTCGGCGCAAGGCCCGCTTCCTCAAGTACCCGCCAGGCCGCGGTCGATACCGCCACCAGCGCCGGTTGCGTGTTCTCGGTCAATCGCAGTTCCTCTTCCGGCCCCTCGAAACACAGCTTCGACAGCGCAAATCCCAGCGCCTCGTCAGCCTCTTCAAACGTTCGTCGCGCCACCGGATACTGCTCGGCCAGGCTCCGCCCCATACCGGCATACTGCGACCCCTGGCCAGGAAACAAGAATGCAATTTTCATGAGTCGTGTCCCCGGCGCCCCTCGAATCACCGCGCCGGAACGACTTCAGTGTAACCCGGCAGGCTCGTGCAGACGTTCCTCGGGCAAGGCTTCCTCCTGCTTCCACTCCACCGCAACGATCCCCGCCAGGATCAGCCCCGCGCCCAGCGTCGCCCGCCGCGTCAGCAACTCGCCCAACAGCGCAAACGACGTCAGCCACGCAAACACCGGCTCCAGCGCGAAGATCAGCGCCGTCCGCGTCGCGCTCGTGTAGCGCTGCGCCCACGTCTGCAGCGCGAAAGCCACCGCCGTCGCCAGTACGCTCGTCACACCCACCGCAATCCACACCGCCGGCGTCGATCGCCATCGCACCGGCTCCGCCCACCCGCACACCCCCAGCGACAACACCGCCGCCGTGGCGATCTGTGTCACCGCCAGGAACGAAACGTTGCCCCGCGGCGTGAAGTGACCTAGCACCAGAATGTGCATCGCATACGCCACCGCGCAGCCGGCTACCAGCATATCGCCCCGGTTGATCCGCGCCTCGCTTCCCGGCAGCGTCATCAGCGTCATCCCCACACCCGCCGCCACAATCCCCACCGCCTCAATCCACCGCGGCATCTTGCGGTACAGCATCGCCCCGATCACCGGCACCAGCGGAATGTACATCCCCGTGATGAACCCCGCCTTTGACGGCGTCGTATATTCGAGCCCCAGCGTCTGCAAAACGTAGCCGGTGAATAAACACACTCCCGCCAGCACACCACCACGCAGGTCCCGCTTCCAGTCCTCCGCCGCCCGGGCCTTGGCCCCCAGCATCAGCGCCAGGCACACCGCCGCCAGGCTGAAACGGATCGCCAGAAACAGCAGCGTCGAGACGTCGTCGAGCGCCCGCTTCACCAGCACGAACGTCGCCCCCCAGACGAAAGCCACCAACACCAGCGGAATCTCGGGCCGCACCCGCGGGCGAAGTCCTTGGCCCACCGCGAGGCTCATGCGCTCCGGCCGTTGGAAATGCGCTCGCCGCCCAGCAACACTCCCAGCGTCAGCAAAATCCGCTGCAGCCCCAGTTCCCGCCCCTCGGCGTGAAACCACTCGGCCATCGTATGCGCGCCGCCACCCTGCCCGCCCGCGCCGATCGAAACCGCCGGAATCCCCATCGACAGCGGCACGTTGGCATCCGTCGAGGCGCAATCCACCTGCGCGCGAATCCCCAGGTGCACATCCACAGCCCGCAGCGCTTTGAGCAGTGGCGCGTCCTCCGGCAGTTTCCCCCCCGGCCGCGAGCCAATCTCTTTGATCTTCGCCGTAATCCGCCCGCCCGGCACGCCCCGCGGCGCCGTCACCCGCTCGTTCTCGACCTCCCGCGCCCGTTCCACCGCCGCCTGCAGCGCCGCCGCCGCTTCCTCGATCCGCGCCGCACTCTCGCTCCGGATGTCCACCTTTGCCAGCGCACTCGAAGGAATCGAGTTCACACTCATCCCGCCCTCGATCACGCCAACGTTGAACGACGACCGCGGCGTCCCCTCCAGCACCGCCGGCGCATCGGCAAACAACGCAATCGCCCGCCCCAATGCGTGTACCGGATTCCCCACCCCGTAATCGCTCCAGCTATGGCCGCCCGGCCCCGTAAAGCTCACTTCAAACCGCCGGCTCGCCAGCGCCTGGCACGTGATGTGGTCCGTCGACGGCCCGTCCACGACCACGAACGCCTGAATCCGCGAGGCAAACGGCGACTGCCGGCACAGGAACCGCATCCCGCTCAGGTTGCCTTCCCCCTCTTCGCCCACGTTGGCCACCAGCAGCAGCGACCGCGCAGTCCCCCGCAACGCCGCACAACCCGGAAACACCTTCGCAATCGCCAGCAACGCCGCCAACCCCGCCCCGTTGTCCGCTACGCCCGGGCCGTTCAGCCGCCCGTCCGGCGTCACCGATATCTCCTCCGGAACCCGCGGCGCAAGCACCGTATCCAGATGCGCCGTCAACGCCACAAACGGACCCGCCGCCTCGCCCCGCAGGTGCGCCACCAGGTTCCCCGCACGGTCGATCTGCGCATCCCAGCCCAGCCCCCCCAGTTGCCCCTGCATCCACTCCGCCCGCTTCTGCTCAAGAAACGTCGGCGCCGGAACGCGGCACACCTGTAAGTGCTGTTCGTGAATCCAGCCCTTGTCGCGGCGGAAGCTCTGCAGCGCCTCGCGGATCTGCTCCGCCAGTTCCCGCACCGGTGCGCCGCCGCCCGCCAGTTTTGACTGTCCGCCCAAATGCCAGTGTATCAGCGGCTATCGCAGATACTATCTGTATGCTCTTTCTGGTCAGCTACGATGGCGCCGAACCCGGACAGGACGCTATCATCCGCTCGCGCCTCGAGGCCCGCGGCGCCAAACCCCTCCCTGGAAATGCGTGGCTTTTCGAATCCCGCTCCGATACCGTGCTCACCGTGCTCTGGTCGATCAACCTCGGACCCAGAGTCCGTATCTTCGCCGCCGAGGTCACCCATTCGCAGTTCGCCATGCAGCCCTACTGCGACGTCCGGGGAATGTTCAAGCCCAAGCCCGAGGACGACCCTCAGAACGAGAGCCGAAGCTGAAACTCGATCCGCCGGTTGATCGAGTTCACGGCGCCGAAGCCGGTGGCCGAACCGATCGATTGACCGAACACAGGCGACGTAAGAGTCGCAATCGGAATCCCCTCATTCACGTTGTTGAACACGTTGCGCGCCATCATCGCCAGCGTCAGGTTAAACCGCTGCCCGGTCGTGGCGTCGAACCCACCCGGACCACCGTGACCGCGAGGACCGCGCGCCCCAAACGGACCCGGACCGCCCATCGGCCCCCCGCCGCCCTGCATGCGCGCACTCCCCGCCGGTTCGCCCCCGAATCCCCACGTCTTGCTCAGCCGGAAGTTCAGAGAGTAGTATCCGGGACCCGTGCCATAGTTGCGGGGAATCAGCGTCGCCATCGAGCCGGGGTTGATGTTGAATATGCCATAGGGCGTCGCCACTACATCCGCGGCGGGCGTCGACGCAGTAGCAAACGACGGCCGGTCCGTGAAGTGGCCATCCCCGTTCAGGTCCGTGCCCGTCGTGATGTTGAACGGAATCCCCGAGTGGTACATGAAGAACGGGCTGAACCGGATGTTCCATTTCGTGTTGACGCTTCCGGCCAGGAATACACGGTTCTGCTGATTCAGGATCGACTGCCCCCACTCCTGCTGCATGTTGTAACTGCTCGCCGGGAACGTGCCCACCCCATCCGTGTTGCTGTGCGCATCCTGGTGGAAATAGCCCCCGAACATCGAGAAATTACTGTTCAATCGCGTATTGAAGCTCACCATGATCTGGCTCTGCTTCAACATGCCGGCCGATTCGTATTGATTGATCTGATTGATACCGCCAAAAGGATAAATCCCGCTCGTTGGGTCCAGCGGCGTGTAAGAACCCGGCAGCGGCGCATTAATGTCCCTCGACATGAGTAAGTGAACGCCGCGCGAGTCCATGTAAGTCACCGACAACCTCGTATTGAACGGCAACTGGCGCTCCACGCTGATCGCGCTCTGCAAAATGTACGGCGCCTGCAGATTGTTCGCCACCGTCGTGATGTTGGCCGCCGAGGCCGGGGGGAACGCGGAGATTGGCGGAATCTCCGGATAAAAGCTCGGGTACGTCACCAGGTATTGCTGCTGCGTCACGCCGTTCAGCCGCTCGGCCTGCAGCGTCAGGTTCTCCGGGAACCGGGTGTAAAACATGCCGAAACCGCCGCGAATTACGGTCTTCGGACTCCTGCCACCCTTGCCCCCACCCGGCGCCCACGCAAACCCGACGCGCGGCGCCCAGTCGTGATAGTCGCCGATCGTGTTCTGAAACTCGTACCGCAAACCCAGGCTCAGCGTGAAATTCGGCCGCAGCTTCCAGTCATCCTGAATGAACGGCTCCACATCCACATAGCCGATCGTCGTCGCCGGGATTCCGGACGTCATCCGGAACTGCGAAGGCCCCGGGCACAGCAGCCGGTTCGGATTCGTGCACGAATTGTAAATCTCCGTGAACGTCTGGCCCGCCGCGAGCAGGCTCTCCATCTGCTGGTACGTGTCAATCGAGTTGAACAGATACGACCCGTTGAAACCCGCCCGCGACGTGCTGTCGTCGGTCTCCCCGCGCACCCGCACGCCGAACTTCAGCATGTGCGTGCCCGAGGCGTAGCTGGTATAGTTCTGCAGCTCCCACAGGTTCTGCAGATCGCCCGACAGCCCGGCGGTGTTGCCGCCGCCGGTAAACGCGCCATTGACTTGCAGCACCGGGTCGAGCGACTGCGGACTCATGTTAATCAAATCGTGAACATACTGGAACCGCGTCTCGTTGATCGTCTTCGCGTTCACCACGATGGTGTCGGTTACCTGCGCCTTGTTTTCCGTGAAGAGGTTGTTCAGCGCCTGGCTCGGAAGACTCTGTCCGTTCACGCCCTGGTTGTACTGGTCGTTCTCCGTGTAGCTGTAGCGGAACATCAGGGTATTCGTGTTGGAAAGTTGATAGTCGATGCGCGGGCTGAACTCCGTCCGCCGCATCGGCATGGCCAGCGTCGTGTTCAGCGGCGTGGGCTCGAGCGACGGGCTCAACGTGATCGCATTCACAATCCCGTTATCGTCGATATTGCGCCGTTCCGCGTCCAGAAAAATCGACGTCTTGCTGTTCAGCGAACCCGAAATGTTGCCCCCAAACTGCTGCGACATGTAAAACGGCTTGGTGTCCGAGTACGGGTTCCGCGCGTCGAAGGCAACGTCGGAATACCCGAAAAATCCCTGCCCGTGCCACTTATCCGTGCCCGGCTTGGTGAATATCTCGATCCGCCCGTAACCCAGCTTGTCGTACTCGGCCGAAAACGGATTCTGGTTGATGCGGATCTCACGGATCGATTCCTTCGGCGGCAACTGCCCGCCCGTAAACCCATCAATGAACATCTGCCCGCCGTCCGGCCCCGCCGAAGGCCCGGCCAGAGCCTGTAAATCCTCCTGCAACTCGTCCGGGTCGTCCGACAGCGCCTTCAAATCGTCGCCCGTCATCACGATCGCGCCCACGTTCGCCTCCGGGCTCACGTCCACCGCCGGCGCTTCCGTCTCCTTCACCGTCACCTGCTGGTTTTCGAGCACCACGCTCAACGTCAGGTTCACCGCCGTCTGAATCCCGGTGCTCACCGTCACCTTCACCGGCTGAATTTGCTTCAAGCCCGGCGACGCCCCTACCACCGTCCACGTCCCCGCCTCCAGTCCCTGAATCGCATAGGAACCGTCGTCGCCCGCCGTCACCGTCTTCGCCCCGCCCGGCCCCGTCGCCGTCACCTTCGCGCCCGGAATCACCGCGCCCGTCTCATCCATCACCGCGCCGCGAATCCCGCCGGTCTGCGCCGCCGCGGCCGCCGCCATCATCGCCCACAAACACACCACACTCAGCGTGCGTAACAAAGAAGTCTCTCCTCAATTGTCCGGACCGGCTACTCAGCCGGCATCCCCGCGTCCAGGCTCCACGATCCCAAATTCACCTGTCCGCCCTGGCCGCGCGGCGCCGAAGCCAAAAACGGCTCCACCCCCGCCACGATCGTGATCGCCGTCACGTTGCTGGCATCGCTGCCTTTGCTGTCGGACACAATCACCGCATCGCCGGCCTTCAACTCACTCAACTCCGTCGCCGGAAGCCGCTCAAGCGCCTGCCGCAAATCAAAGCTCCCGTTCCCACCCGCTCCACCCGGCCCACCAGGCCCGCCAGGCCCACCTGACCATCCACCGGTCCTCTGCTGCCCCGCTTGCCCCGCCCCAGGCCTCGCCCCTCCGCCAACGCCCGCCGCGCCGCCACCCCGCATCCGCATCGCCAGCATCTGCGCCATCCGCTCCGGAAGCCGCCGCACCAGTGTGTCCGCGGCCGCGTGCACCGTCAACACCTGCTTGGATTGCAAATTCCGCACCACCACCGTCTTCGCCGCCGGGTCCACTCGCACCACCGTCGCCGCGAATGTGTCGAACGTCCCGAACACCACCTGCCCCGCCGCGTACTTCGCGCCGTCTTCGCTTCGCGTCCCCAGTGCGCGCAACTGGTCGCCCACTTTCACTTCCTCCAGGCTGCTCGCCTTCGCGTCCGCATAGCGCACCGAGTCCGGCGCATACCGCTTGAACAGCGTCTTGTCCGTCGTCGTGATCAGCAGCGGATTGTTCCCCTCGCGCGAACGCTGCGTCACCGTCACGGTCTTGGCGGCCGGGTCCACCGCGGTAACCAACCCCACGATCCCCCGCTTCTGCCAGTCCTCCCGCTCCGCCTCGCGCTTCTGCGCCACGTCCGTCTTCGCCATCACCAGGATGACCGTCGCCGCCACCACCCCGCCGCTTTCGGCGCCCCGGGCCACTACCCGGTCCCCCGCGGCCACATCACCCCCGGAAATCTTCAGCCACTGGTGCGAATCGGTCACCCCCGGCGGCACCCGCAGGCATCGCGTCGACGCCTCGTAAGACACGTCCACCGTCGCCCCCGCGTCGGTTTTTACGGTAAATTTGCTCGCCGCGGCGTCCACCGCGGTCACTTCCCCTGATACGCGCTGCGCCGGCGTCTGCGCGCACACCACCGCGGCCGCCAGCACCAACGCCGCAATCCATCTCATGCCTGTAGGGGCGAGAGCCCCTCTCCGGCGGTTACCCTAACCTATGTCAAGAATCGTAAATGAATGGGACAATTGAAGATAACCCGCCCCATCATTGGCTTACCACGAGCTGGTTGTCCACCTTGGTGACGCCGCGGATCTTCTTGGTCAGCCTCTCCGCCTTGTCCTTCGCCTTCTGCGTTCCCACCGTCCCCTTCAGCGTCACCACCCGGTCGTGAACCTGCACATCCAACATCCCACCCTTCACATCCGGATCGTCGGCCAGCTTTCGCCGCACCTGATCGTAAATCGCGTCATCGGTAACCGGGTTCTTCTTGCCGCCCCCCGCGGCATGCACCACCGGAATCGTAAGGCCAAATAAAAGCGTGGCCAAAAGCGCTGCGAGAAATCTCATGATGTCTCTGATTCTCCTTGGAAACCGTCGTCGCCCGCAACCACACCCCCCGTGCGCCAGTCCACCGACTCCACCAACCGCGGGTTCTCCCGCCACCCCGGCTCCACCTTCACGAACACCTCCAGGAAAACCTTCCGCCCCAGCATCTCCTCCATCGCCTCCCGCGCCCGCGTCGCGATCCGCTTCAGCATCGCCCCCTTCGCCCCAATCAGAATCGCCTTCTGCCCGGCTCGCTCCACCACCACCACCGCCGCAATCCGCGTCAGCCGCCCCTCCTCCTCCCACGACTCGATCCGCACCGCCACCGCGTGCGGCACCTCCTGCCGCGTCGCTTCCAAAACCTGCTCCCGCAAGAACTCCGCCGCCAGAAACCGCTCCGGCTGGTCGGTCAGATAATCCTCGGGAAACATCGCCGGCCCCTCCGGCATCCGCGCCGCCGCCAGCGCCAGCAACTCCTTCAGCCCCGCCCCCGTCTTCGCCGAAACCGGTACCGACTCGGCAAATTCCGCCATCTTCCCGTACCGCTCGATCAGCGGCAGCAACTGCCGCTTGTCCTCCAACCGGTCGATCTTGTTCAACACCAGAAACACCGGCGCCCCGCCGCGGGAAACCATCTCCACCGCCCGCTCGTCTTCTCCCGTCACCGGCCGCGTCGCATCCGCCACGTACAGCAGCAGGTCCCGCCCATCGAGCGCCGTCCGCACGCTCTCCATCATCCGCCGTCCCAGCAGCCCCTTGCCGGCGTGAATCCCCGGCATGTCCAGAAACACAATCTGCGCCTCGTCGCTTGTCCACACCCCCTGCACAATCGTCCGCGTCGTCTGCGGTTTCGCCGACACAATCGCCACCTTGCCACCCACCAGCGCGTTCAGTAGCGTCGATTTCCCCGCGTTCGGCCGCCCCGCCAGCGACGCAAACCCCGCCCGGTACCCCTCAGCCATGGTTCTCCGCCGGTGCCCGCGACACCCTCACCTGCTCCACCCGCAGATCGTTCCCCGCCAGCACCTCAATCCGGATCCCATCTCTTTCCGCCGTCTCCCCCGGGTGCGGCACATGACCCAACCACTCCGCCGCCAAACCGCCCACCGTCGTCGACTCCGTTTCCTCCGCCGTCCGCACCCCCAGCAACCCCTCCAGCCGCCCCACATCCAGGCTCCCCGCCACCACGTATGACCCCTCCGGCTCCGCCTTCACGTCCAGGTCCGGCTCGTGCTCGTCCCGGATCTCGCCGAGAATCTCCTCTACCAGGTCCTCCATCGTCACCAGCCCCGCCGTGTTCCCATACTCGTCCACCACAATCGCCATGTGCGCGCGTTCTTCCTGCATCTCGCGCAGTAGCGCGCTCACCGGCTTGGTCTCCGGCACATGCTGGATCGGCCGCAGCAAATCCCGGATCCGCTTCTTCGCCCGCTCCTCCTCATCCAGCTCGAACATGTCGCGTACATGCACGAACCCGATGATCTGGTCAATCGTCTCCTCGTACACCGGAATCCGCGAATACTGCTCGTGAATGACAAGCTGCCGCAGGCTCTCGAGCGTCTTGCTC
>JAKAJI010000072.1 GCA_021813825.1 Acidobacteriota bacterium
ATGCTCGCGATCATGAAAGGCGTGCAGCATCCTTTTCTGCGGCCGGGGATTCCGGCGAATGTGGAGATGGCGGCCAAAACGGGGAGCTTGGATGAGGTGCGGTGCGAGACGGCGGTGGTGTTTCTTGCGCACCGTCCGTTTGCGGTTACGGTGATGTCGGCGTATCTGGATCCGGGCGCGAACCCGGTGTCGGGGGCGGGGAAGATTGTGTTCGACTACTTCTCGCGGCTGGCGATGTCAAACGAATACGGGCGTGCGATTGAGTGAGCGGGGCGGGCTGGGGACCGCTAAAGTTCGCGTTCCGGCCGGCCGATGAGTAAGAGGGCGTTAAGGCTGCGGCTGGGCCTCAGGGGCTGGGACAGACATCGCCCAGGACCGAATGATTTCGATAAAACGGCTTTTGGAAGGGCAGCGCGACGCAGGGGATCCGGCTTTTTTCCGCCTGGCGTCGCTGCTGCTCGAGGCGATTGCGGTTCACGCGGTCAACTGCGAGGCGGCTCCGTTTGCGGCTTTCCGCGACGAGGTGCGCAATATCCGGCTGGAAGTGGAGCAGGCCGAATCGACGGCGCACGCCTTGTTGCTCAGCGGCGAGGCGGTTCATTCGATGGAGGTGTACAACCGCGGCGTCGAGGTGTTTATCCGGAATCAGGGGCAGGAGTTTCGCCAGATTCTCCGGATGCTGTCGCACTCGCTGCTGGAAGTTTCCCAGGCGAGTGATGCTGCTTCGGCCAAGCTGCGCCAGATCGAGAAGGAGATCGAAGGGGTCTCGCGGCTGGAGGAATTGGTCGTCATCCGGGAGAAGCTGAACGAGTCGCTGCGGGCGCTGGCGGAGGAGAATTCGCGGCAGAGAAAGCGGGCGGCGGCGCTGGCCGACCATCTGCGTGGGCAGTTGACGTCGGTCTGCTCGCAGGCCGAGCGTCACCTGGACCCGGTGACGGGGCTGCCAGACGGGGCGGCCGCGGTGGCCGAGATTGAAGCGCTGCTGGCCGGCGGGCCGGGCGAGAAGGCGGTTTATGTGGCGGTGTTCCGGCTGGAGCGGCTGGATGCGATCAATTCCCGGTATGGGTACGCGGTGGGCGACCGGATCCTGCTCGCGTGCGCCCAGCACCTGGCGCAGCAGTTGGCTGGCGCGGATAAGCTCCATCGGTGGCGCGGGCCGGCGCTTCTGGCGATCCTGCAGCGGCCGGTCCGGCTGCACGACGTGCGCGTGGAAGTTTCCCGGATCGCCTCGACGCGGCACGAAGAGCTGATCGAAATGAACAACCGGTCCGTGTTGCTGCCGCTGTCCTGCACGGCTATTACGATCCCGCTCGAGGAGCATTCGAGCAGCGAATCGGTGGTGCAGACGATCGAAGGGTTTCTGCAGGCGCTGGGGCGCGAGCCGCGGGAGTAAGGGCGGCGGATTCGCTGCTAAAGGGGGCGGGCGCCTGGGCCGATAAGACGAACAGGCGCGAAGCAGGAGGCGCGCACGATGTCGACAACATCCACGGGCACGTCCATGGCCAACGTGTTTGCTCCGCTCGTTTTCACGGGCGTCAGCACGTTCTCCAACGACTTTCAGACCATTCTGAGTCACGCGCAGCAGATCGGCCAGATCCCGATTCAGCAGCTTCAGAACCAGCAGGCCCAGCAACTGGCGCAGAAACAGGCTCTTATCGCGCTGGAGCCGTACGTGGCGGCGATGACCAGCAGCCTGAACAGCCTCGGGTCGCTGGCCACGACGCAGGCGCTGTCGGCTTCAAGTTCCAATTCGAGCGTGGTGACGGCCACCGACACGGGGGCGACGGCTCCGGCGAGTTACACGATCAGCAACATCACCTCGCTGGCGTCGGCGGCGTCGGAGACTTCGATTTCGGGCTACGCGGACTCGACCACCGCGCAGGTGTCGAGCACGGGCACCTTGAATCTGATCGTGGGTTCGAACACCTATACGATCAATCTCACGCCCCAGCAGAACAATCTGAACGGTCTGGTGAGCGCGATCAATAGCCTGAACGCCGGCGTGACGGCTTCGGTGATTACTACCGGCAACGCGACCAACCCGGACTACCTGTCGATTTCGGCGACGAATACGGGTGCGACGACGTTGAAGCTGATGGACGACCCCACGGGGGCGAACACGGACCTGATCACGAGCAATAATCAGGGCACGAACGCGAGTTTCACCTTCGACAGCATTCCGGTGACGCGTACGACGAACACGATCAACGACCTGGCTTCCGGCGTGACGTTCAATCTCGTGGGCACATCGACCGGGACGACGACCGTCTCGCTGACCACCGACCCGACGCAGTTGTCCGGCGCGCTGCAGAACTTCGTCAGCAGCTACAACAACCTGGTCAGCCAGATCGATCAGCAGGTCGGCCCGGCGGCGGGGGCGTTGAGCGGAAACATCATCATTACGACGCTGGAATCCGACATGCAGCAGTTGAGCGCGTACCAGGGCACGGGCTCGATCAAGAGCCTGTCGGACCTGGGGATCACGTTTGATGCGAGCGGGCAGATGTCGTTCGACCAGAACACGTTCAACGCGCTCAGCCCGAGCCAGATCACCGGCGCGTTTCAATTTCTTGGTTCCGCCACGAGCGGGTTGGCCGGGCTGGCGCAGGGCTTCACGCAGGTTTCGGACCCGGTGAGCGGGATGATCATCAACGCCGAGAACGGGATCGATCAGACCAACACGGACCTGAACAACCAGATTCAGACGCTGACGACGCGCCTGCAGGCGCAGCAGACGGCGATGCAGCAGCAACTTGCCGCGGCCGACACGATGATTGCGAGCATGCAGAGCCAGCAGCAGCAGCTTACGGCGACGATCCAGAGCCTGGATTACGTTTTGTTTGGCGCGCAGCAGCAGCAGGCGGGGTTGAGCGGGTTCAACGGGCCGATTAACGCGAGCACGGGGACCGGGGCCTGAGGATGGGTTCGGCACGCGAGATCTGGGAGCGGGCGGCGGGGGCGCTTGAGCGGTCGACGGCGCGGCTTGCGGCCGAGTGCCGCGTTCCCGGCGCACCGGTGGCGGAACTGCTTGCCGAACGCGAGGCCGCGGTCGCGGCGCTGGCATCGCTCGACCCGTCCACCTGCCCGCCGTCTCTGCTGGACCGGCTTCGCGCCGCGCTGCAGGAGGGGGAACTTGCGCTGGAGCGGGCCCGGTCGCTTCGCCGGGACATTCAAGCGAGCGCGCAACGGGCGGTTCACCTGCACGCGGCGATTGCGCGGATGGCGCCGTCGCCCGAGGTGGCTCACCGGATTGACTGCGAAGGGTAGGAGCGCCTGGTTTTATCGCGCACAACGCAGCCGCGCAGCTTGCGCCGCTTGCGGCGCTGTGAACCTTTCCCTAATCGCGCACAACGCAGCCGCGCGGCTTGCGCCGCTCGCGGCGCTGTGAACCTTTCCCTAATCGCGCACAACGCGGCCGCGCGGCTTGCGCCGCTCGCGGCGCTGTGCGCTAGGCCGCGTGGGTGTGGGCTTCGGCTTCGAGGAATTTTTCGGCTTCGAGGGCGGCCATGCAGCCGGCGCCGGCGGCGGTGACGGCCTGCTTGTAGACGCGGTCCTGGACATCGCCGGCGTGGAAGACGCCGGCGACGCTGGTGCGGGCGCCGCCTTTCGAGACGATGTAGCCGTCCTCGTCGAGTTCGATCTGGCCGCGGAAGGGCGCGGTGTTGGGCTGATGGCCGATGGCGACGAAGAAGCCGTCGACGGCCTCGTCCCAGACTTCGCCGGTGCGGAGGTTTTTCAGCCGTACGCTGGTGACGAGGTTCTGGTTCACGTCGTGGACATCCTCGACCACGGTGCTGGTGAGAATGCGGACTTTCGGGTTGTGCCGCACGCGGTCGAGCATGATCTTGGAGGCGCGGAACTCGTCGCGGCGATGAACGAGGGTGACGGTCTCGCCGAAGCGGGTGAGGAACGACGCCTCTTCCATGGCGGTGTCGCCGCCGCCGATGACCATGATTTTGCGGCCGCGGTAGAAGAAGCCGTCGCAGGTGGCGCAGGAACTGACGCCGTGGCCGATGAGCTTCTGTTCGTTGGGCAGGTTCAGCCACTTGGCCGAGGCGCCGGTGGCGATGATGAGCGCTTTGGTTTCGCGCCATTCGCCGTCGATGCGGATGCGGAACGGGCGTTTGGACAGGTCCACTTCGTCGACGGTGCCGTGCAGGTACTCGGCGCCGAAGTTCTGGGCCTGCTTTTTGATGTTTTCCACCAGGTCCGGCCCCTGGATGCCCTCGGGGAAGCCGGGGAAGTTTTCGACGAGCGAGGTGAGGGAAAGCTGGCCGCCGGGCTCGTGGCCGGAGACGACGATCGGCTTCAGGTTGGCTCGCGCGGCGTAGACCGCCGCTGTATTTCCGGCGCAGCCGGAGCCCAGAATGATCAGTTCGTGCATGGAAACTCTCATCCTAGCAAAGCCGCCGGGGCGGGTCGCTTTACTGCAGGAAGGCGATCAAGCGGGTGACGGCGCCGCCGGCAAGCTGGTTGGCCAGGAAGGCGCCGGCGTAGGCTAGCAGGCCCATGTAGGCGAACTGCGCCGCCGGCCACCTCCAGCCGCCGGTTTCGCGGCGGACGATGGCTAGCGTGGACATGCACTGCATGGCGAAAGCGAAGAAGATGAGCAGGGCGAGCGCGCCGCCGGGCGTGAGGTCGGCGTGGAGCGCCTGCTGGAGTCCGTGGGAAGCGGCCTCGCCTTCCATGCCATAGATGGTGCCGAGAGTGGCGACGATGGTTTCGCGGGCGGCGAGCGAGGTGAGCAGGCCGATGCCGATTTTCCAATCGAAGCCCAGCGGCTTGATGACCGGCTCCATGGCATGGCCGATCTGGCCGGCGAAGCTTTGGCCGATTTCCGGCGGCTTGCCGTTTTGAAGCGGCAGGTGCGCGGCGACCCACAGAAGCAGAGCGACCACCAGGATGACGGTTCCGGCCTTGCGGAGGAAAACGCGGGCGCGGTCGACGAGGCGCAGGCTGATGGAGCGGAGGGTGGGCCAGCGGTAGGGAGGCATTTCGAGGACGAAGGGTGTGCCGCCGCTCTTGAGGATGGAAGACTTCAGCAAGCGGGCGGTGAGGACGGCGGCGAGGAAGCCCAGCACGTAGAGGCCGAGAAGGGCGGCAGCCTGGGTGCCGAGGATGGGGCCGAGCAGCGGGCGGTTGGGCAGGAACGCGGCGATGATGAGGGTGTAGACCGGCAGGCGGGCCGAGCAGGTCATCAACGGGGCGATCATGATGGTGGCGATGCGGTCGCGTTTGTTTTCGATGGTGCGTGCCGACATCACCGCCGGCACGGCGCAGGCGTAGGCCGATAGCAGCGGGATGAAGGATTTGCCCTGGAGACCGAACTTGCGCATGGTGCGGTCGGCGATGAGGGCGGCGCGGGCGAGGTAGCCGGAGTCCTCGAGGATTCCGATAAAGAAGAAGAGCAGCAGGATCTGGGGCAGGAAGACGAGCACGCTTCCTACGCCGCTCCAAACGCCGTCGACGACGAGCGAACGGAGCAGGGGAGTCGGGATATGCGGGGCGACCCAGGCGCCCGAGGCCTCGACCAGAGTTTTCATCCCGTCCATCACGGGTGTGGCCCAGGCGAAGATCGACTGGAAGACGAGGATGACGACGGCGAGGAAGATCAGCGGGCCGGCCCAGGGATGCAGGAAGACCGCGTCGAGGCGGCGGGTCCAGCGGGGCGGTTCGGGGGCGCGGTAGGCGGCGCCGGCGCCGACTTCGGAGGCCCAGCGGCGGCACTTGGGAATGTCCTGCAGGACCGGAAGCTGGATGAGCGGGGCCTTGACCTTGGCGCGGCCGGCCGCGGTGCCTTGAATAAATTGATAAACCTTGTCGACGCCTTCGCCGGAAGAGGCGCTGATGAGGGCGACCGGGGCGCCGAGTTCGGCGGAAAGCTTGGCCACGTCCACCTGGCCGCCGCGGTTGCGGAGGTCGTCGGCCATATTGAGGATGACCAAGGTGGGGAGTTTGAGGTTGAGAATGGGGGCGGCGAGCAGCAGGTGGCGGCCGAGGTTGGTGCAGTCGAGGATGAGGAGGACCGCCTCGGGCTCCATGCCGGGGCGCAGGCCGGTGAGCACGTCGTGGGTGACGCGTTCGTCTTCGGAGTGCGGCAGGAGGCTGTAGACGCCGGGCAGGTCCACCAGCAGGACCTCGCGGTCCGTATCGGCGCGGAGGCGGCCGACGTGGTGTTCGACGGTGACGCCGGGGAAGTTGGCGACCTTCTGGTGGAGGCCGGTCAGGCGGTTGAAGAGGGTGGACTTTCCGCTGTTGGGCGGGCCGACGATGGCGATGACATGAGCGGCCTTGGCCGGTGGCGGGGGAAACTTGGCGGCCGGGCAGTCAGCGCAATCGTGGCAGCCGCTCACAATTTTTCCTTCTTGGGGCGCCGGACGAGGAGTCGGGATGCGGTTTCGTGGCGGAGGGCGACTTCGGAGCCATCGACGCGGTAGACGCGCGGGTCGCCGCCGGGCGCCGCTTTGCCGACGCCGATGGTATGACCGGGGAGGAATCCCAGTTCCATCAGGCGGCGGGAGATGTCTTCCGGGAGGCGCAGGTGATCGAGGACGGCTTCCTGGCCGGGTTCGAGGGCAGCCAGATGCAGGAGCGAGTCGGTGTCCTCGGAGTCGGTCTTATTGAAACTGACTTGCATCTATCCTCAGTATCGGCGGTTGGTTTTGGGGGAGTCAAGGGATTGGATGAAAAATTGGACTGATTTGATCCGGTATTAACTTTCGGCGTAGTGAAAAATGTTATACGAAGATTACTTGACAGACTCTCGCTCATATATCATACTGTTGGTGTAGTAAGCTTCTGACGGAGGTTAAACCAATACCATGCCCATCGTGAAATACAACCCATTCGCTGAAACCGAGGAGTTCCCTTCCGGGCTCCGGCTCCTCCAGGACACGGTCAACCGGCTTTTCGCGGATGGCGGCGCCGCCCGGCCCTGGGCTCCGGCTGTCGACATCTACGAGACCGAGAACGAGTTGGTCTTCAAGGCGGACATTCCCGGCGTAGACAAGAACGCCATTGAAGTCCGCATGGAGAACGGCACGCTCGCGCTGAAGGGCGAGCGGAAGTTCCTGGACGAGAGCAAGAACGGTTACTACCGGGTGGAGCGCGGCTACGGTACGTTCAGCCGCTACTTCACGCTGCCGGAAACGGTGGACCCGGACAAGGTCGCGGCGGATTACAAGGACGGCGTCCTTACGGTGACGCTGCCGAAGAAGGAAATCGCCAAGCCGCGGACGATCCAGGTGAAGGTGAGTAACAACTGATCGAGTGGAGCACTAAGAGCTTCGTTTCCGTGAGCGGCGGGAATGTTGGCCGCAAGAGTACGGCCGCGCCGGCTCACGGATCCCGGCTGGGGGGTGGACCGTGGGCTGCGGCCATGCCGGTTGCGCCGTGGAAAGCGGCTGCCACCCCGGCCGGATCTTCGAACGGCTACTCTTAAATTTGAGGCTGGGATGCTTCGGCATCCCTTTTTTGTCATGAACGCAGTGAAAACGACGTTGCTGCTGGCGCTGATGAGCGGTCTGCTGCTGGCGGGAGGCGAACTGGCCGGCGGCCGGAACGGGCTGTACATGGCTCTAGCCATCGCCGTGGTGATGAATTTCGCCGGTTACTTTTTTTCCGACAAGATCGCATTGGCGACTTACGGCGCGCAGCCGCTGACGCCGGAGGAGAACCCGGAGATTTATGCCCGGCTGGCGCCGATCGTCCAGGGGCTCGCGCAGCGGATGAACCTGCCGATGCCCAAGCTGTGGCTGATTCCGGAGCAGGCGCCCAACGCCTTCGCCACCGGACGCGATCCGCGCCATGCTTCCGTTGCGGTCACTGCGGGCATCCTCGGGCTGATGACCGACCGGGAACTGGAGGGCGTGCTGGCGCATGAGCTGGGCCACGTGATCAACCGCGACATTCTGAGCAGTTCGGTGGCTGCCACCTTGGCCACCGCGATCACGTTTCTGGCCCGCATGGCGTTCTGGTTCGGCCCTCGGAGTGACGACGACGAGCGAGGCGGGGGTTGGGGCGCGCTGATCATGATGATCCTGGCGCCGATCGCCGCGCTGCTGATCCAGATGGCGATTTCGCGGACGCGGGAGTACGCCGCCGACGCGACTTCGGCGGAGGTGACGCGGGATCCCGAGGAACTGATCTCGGCGCTGAGTAAGCTGGAAACCTATTCGCGGCGGATTCCGATGGAAAACGTGACGCCGGCGACCGCGCACCTTTTCATCGTGAAGCCGTTTTCCGGCCAAGCGATGATGCGGCTGTTCTCGACCCATCCGGCGACGGAAGACCGCATCGCCCGGCTTCGCGCCTGGAGCCGCACAGGCAAGTGAACACAGTCCGCGTCAGTGGCAAGGGGGCGGACCGCCTCGCCTCGGGCCATGTCTGGGTCTTCGCCTCCGACGTCACGGATGCGGGCGGCGCCGGGCCGGGCGAAGCGGTGATCGTAGCCGACCCGCGCGGGCGGCATCTCGGCGTCGCGCACTACAGTTCGTCGAGCGAAATCCGCCTGCGGCTGCTGGCGCGCCGCGTGGAACCGGTGGGCCGCGAGTTCTTTCATCAGCGCCTGGCGGCGGCGGGGCGTTTTCGCGAACGTCATGTGAGCGGCAGCGAGGCTTACCGCCTGGTCCACGGCGAAGGCGACCTGCTGCCCGGGCTTGTCGTGGACAAATACGGCCCGTACCTGGTCCTGCAGACGCTCGATCAGGGCATGGACCGCGCGCAGGCCGAGATCGTTTCGGTTCTCGAAGAGCTTTTCGCGCCCGCCGGAATTCTGGCCCGCAACGACAATGCGGTGCGGAAGCACGAGTCGCTTCCGCTCACCTCCGACGTCGTCTCCGGCGTTGTGCCGGAGGAGATCACCGTTTCGATGAACGGGCTGAGCTGGCGGCTCGATCCGCGGCGGGGGCAGAAGACGGGCATCTTTCTCGACCAGCGGGAAAACTACCTGGCGGCGGCATCGTTTGCCCCGCGCGGGGAAGCCGTGCGGGTGCTCGATTGTTTCACCTGTTCGGGCGGCTTCGCGCTGCACCTGGCCAGGCACGCCGAGACGGTCGAGGCGGTCGATAGTTCGGAAGCGAGCCTGGCGCTGGCGCGGCGAAACGCCGAAGCCAACGGCATCTCGAACGTCGAATTCCGGCAGGCGGACGCGCTCGATCTGCTCAACGCCTATGCGGCGGCGCGCCGGCGGTTTTCCCTGATCGTGCTGGACCCGCCGGCGTTTGCGAAATCCCGCAAGGCGGTCGTGGGCGCGTTGCGAGGCTACAAGGAGATCAACCTCCGCGCGCTGAAACTGCTGGAGCCCGGCGGCGTGCTGGTGACCTGTTCCTGCTCGCATCATGTCAGTGAAGCGGACTTGCTCGAAACGATCGCCTCGGCATCGCTCGATGCCGGGCGGACGCTGCGGGTGCTTGCGCGCCGGACGCAGAGCCTGGATCACCCGATCCTGCTCACGGTGCCAGAGACGCTGTATCTGAAGTGCCTGATCTTCGAAGTGGTCTGAGAGGCTATTCGGCCGCGGCGAGCACCTCTTCCGGTGACGGCACGCCGCGCCGGGCAAAACGGATCTTGCCGCTTTTCCCGATCAGATAAACCGTACGCCGGACGATGCGCCCGCCGGCGTGATAGGCGCGCGCGAGGTTGCCGCCTTCATCCACCAGCAAGGGGAACGGCAGGCTGCGGTTGGCGCGGAATTTTTCGTGGCTGGCGGCGCTCTGCGGGTTCACACCGAAGACGAGCGTGTTCTTCTCCCGCGCCAGCGCCCAGTTGTCGCGGAATTCGCAGAGTTGTTGCCGGCAGACGGTGGTGTCGTCTCCGGGGTAGAAGACGAGCACGACGTTTTGCCCGCGCAGCGAGGCGAGGCTCACCACATCGCCCGAGCCGGTCGACAGGCGGAAATCCGGGGCGTCGCTGCCGATGCTCAGGGGTTTATCTAAAAACCAGCGAAACATTTTTCCGGCGCCCTACCATTGCCAGGCGACGCCCGGCTCGAGGGGATTCAGGTTCACGCCCGTGCCTTCGAGCAGCGTGGCGAGTGCGCCAGGCGTTCCGCCGAGCAGCGGGAACGTGCCGAAGTGCATGGGAACGACGGTCTTGACGCCGAGCAGTCGAACGGCGAGCGCGGCTTCGCGCGGACCCATGGTGAAGTGATCCCCGATCGGCAGGAAGGCCAGTTCCGGCGCGTAGAGTTCCTTGATGAGGGCCATGTCGGAGAAGACGTTCGTGTCGCCGGCGAAGTACACGCGGCGAGTGTCGGGCAGGTGAATGACGTAACCGGCCGCCTCGCCGCCGTAGATGATTTTGCCTTCGTCCTGAATGCCGCAGCTATGCACGGCGTGGGTCATCGTCACGCTGACGGAGCCGACCTGCTGCGTGCCGCCCTTGTTCATCGGCGCGCAGTTGGCGGCGCCTTTCGACTCCAGCCACACGCAGGTTTCGTAAATCCCGACGATCTTCGGCTGATGCGCCTTGGCGAGCGGCAACACGTCGTGAATGTGATCGAAATGTCCGTGGCTCACCAGGATCGTATCGACGCGCGAGAACTTGTGGTCCTTGGGGTACTTCGGGTTTCCTTCGATCCACGGATCGCAGACGAGCACTTCATGGGAGGGCAGTTCGATTTGCATCGAGCCGTGGCCCAGCCAGGTAATCGAGATCATTGTTGTTCCTTTCGACTCTCTTTCGATGCCGCGTTGGCGGCTTCGAGCGTAATTCCTTCTCCGTATTTCGCCAGGCCGGGGATGGTTACGGGAAGTTTACCCGCGAAGCCGATCTCGCCGGCGAGCGCTTCGGCAACCGCCGTTTCGGTCACCGGCACGGTGCTGTAGGATGCGACGTACGCCTTCACCTGGGGAAACGCGCCGCCCAGGTAGGGACTGCCGAGGGAGACGAGGACGACGGGCGCCGGCGCCGAGACAAGCTGATTCACCAACGCCGGGAATCCGCCGGCGAGCGCCGTGTTGCCGCGGTATTCGGCGATGGTGACGTAGGCGGCGACGACGTTGACCTGGCAGCCGTTCACCGCCGCGGCGGCCTGTTGGAGGTCCGCATCGGACATGGTTGGATCCAATAGCTGGGTTTTGATGCCCGGGAAGCGGGACTTGAACTCGTCGATGAGATGCGGCCCTTCCTGCCCGCGGCGGCCCTCGGCGAGGACGGTGAGACACGCGTTCTGGTCCTTGCGCAGAGGCAGGAGATTGCCGTCATTCTTCACAAGTGTCACTGCCTTTTCGGCCACCTTCAGCGCGCGGTCGTCGTCTTCGGGCGCGTTCAACACGTCGGCGATGTGGTCGAGGTTCACGGTGCGCGACCGCGCCAGGCCGACGCGCGCTTTCGCTTCGAGGATCCGCAGGACGCTTGCATCGAGGCGCTTGCGCGAGATGCGGCCGCTCTTCACCGCCGCCACGACGCCGCGGATCGCCTGTTCGGGCGACTTAGGCATGAGCAGCACGTCCGCGCCGGCTTCGAGCGCGCGGACCGCCGCTTCGCCCTGGCTGTAGAGATTGGTGATGCCCTGCATGTCGAGCGCGTCGGTGACGACGATGCCTTTGAATTTCAGATCGTCGCGCAGCAGGCCGGTGAGCACCGCGGAGGAGACGGTGGAGGGGATGTTCTGTGTTTCGATCGCGGGGACGGCCATGTGCGCGGTCATGATGGCGTCGGCGCCGGCGGCGATGGCGGCGCGGAACGGAGGCAGGTCGATGGTTTCCAGTTGTTCGCGGGTTTCGTCGTTGCGCGCCAGGCCCATGTGGCTGTCTTCGCTGGTGTTGCCGTGGCCGGGGAAGTGCTTCGCCGCGATGAGGACGGGGTTGTGCGGGTCCGAGTGCGCGCCTTCGATGAACGCGGTGACGAAGCGGCTGACCTGATCCGGGTTCTCGCCGTAGGAGCGGATATTGATGATGGGGTTGAGAGGGTTGCTGTTGACGTCGGCGACGGGGGCGAAGATCCATTGGATGCCGAGAGCGCGGGCCTCGCGCGCGGTGGCGGCGCCTTCTTCCCTTGCGGCCTCGACGTCGCCCGCGGCGGCGAAGGCCATGTTCTGCGGCCACGGCGTGGCGGATTTCACGCGCATCGCGGCGCCGTGCTCGAAGTCCGCGCCGGCCAGCAGCGGGATGCGCGCGAGTTTCTGCAGGCGGTTCAGGAACGCGGCCATCGCGTAGGGTTCGGCGTTTTCCACCAGGCCGTGGCGCACGTGGCCGAGGACGATTACGCCGCCGACGTGGAGGTCGCGCACTTCATGGACATACTTGCGGTAGACGCGCGAGCGGGTGTTGACGGCTTCGCCGTAACAGGGCACGATGACAAGCTGCGCGACGCGGTCCTGCAAGGAGAGCGAGTGAAGCCAGCGCTGGGCCACGGCGGATTTCGCCGCGGGGTGCTTCGAGGGAGGTTTGCGGGCCGGCGGCGCCGCGAGCGCGAGAGGGAAAAGAGAAAAACCGAGCAGAGCGCCAGCGCGCCGGAGAGCCAACATCAGTCACTACTATAGCCGCCGCAGGTTCCTCACAACTCAACATCGCGCACAACGGAGCCGCATGGCGGCCCGGTGCGCTCACAACGCTACGGACTGAAACCCGTCGATCTTCTGGCCGGAGATGACGGCGAAGAACAGTTTCAGGTTGTAGCCGGAGTCGCGGAAGGTGAGCGCGGCGCCTAAGCAGGCGCCGGCGGCGCGGAGGCGGCAGCCGATTCCGGCGAAGAAGCCGCTGCGTTTGGCGGCGAAGGTGGCGACGCCGGAAAGAAAATCGGCGGAGAGGATGGCGCGGACCGCGGGCGGCGCGACGAGTTTTGGCCCTTGGTGAAGCAGGACGCGGATGTCGGGCAGGTACACGATCTTCTTTCCGGCGCGGCGGATCTGAAAGCTCAATTCGGCGTCGGCGAGCGAGTCGCCGTAGCGCTCGTCGAAGAAGTTAATGCCGCGGACGAAATACTTGCGGACCATGAGCGCCTCGAACGGCGTCCAGTCGAGCGTACCTTCGGTTTCGGGCAGGGCGAGCGTGGGGATCTCGCCGCCGTTTTTCCAGGCCTGGTAGAGCAGCGAGGTAGTGGGCAGAGGGTAGCTGCGCGTTACCGGTTCGCCGGCGGGCGTAAGGATTTGTGGGCTCACCGCGGCGGCGGAGTCGTCCGATTCCAGCCGCGCGGCCAGGCGCGCGACCGTGTCCGGCTGCACTTCGGCGAGCGGAGAAAGAAGCAGGAGCAGTTCACCGGCGGCGGTGCGCACGCCGATGTTCCACGCCTTGGTGCGGCCGAAGTTGCGCGGCATGCGGAGGAAGGTGACGCCGGGGAATTCGGAATCGAGTTCCGCGCTGCCGTCGCGCGAGCCGCGGTCGACGACGAGAATTTCGAGCGTTTCGCGATTGGTGGAGGCTTCGAGCGCCTTCAGACAGCGCCGCAACTCGTCCTTCTGATTGAGGACGGTGACAAGCGCGGTGACGCGCGGCGTAAGCGGGGCGGGGGATTCGTCCATGCGAACTCTCAAGAATAGCGCAGCCGTCCGGCCCGCTCACCTCCGGCCGGGTGCGGCTCGGCTATGCTTGAAAACGTGACGCCCGCCCCGCCCTTGAGCCGCATGAAGCAACTGGTTGAAGCGCTGATCGAACTCGAGGACCGTTTGCGGCAGGGAGGCGGCGCGAAGAAAATCGACAAACAGCATCGCGAAGGGAAGCTGACGGCGCGGGAACGGATCGCGCAGTTGGTGGACGTCGGGACGATGTTTTTGGAGATCGGCCTGCTGGTGGCGCATGACCAGTACGACGGCCAAGCGCCGGGCGCGGGCGTGGTGACGGGCGTGGGCAGGATCGAAGGGCGCATGGCGGTAATCGTCGCCAACGATGCGACGGTGAAGGCGGGCGCCTGGTGGCCGGAGACGATCCAGAAGATGCTGCGCGCGCAGGAAATTGCGATGCGCAACCGGCTGCCGATCGTGTACCTGGTGGACTCGGCGGGCGTGAACCTGCCTTTGCAGGACGGAATTTTCCCCGGCCAGTACGGCGCGGCGCGGATTTTTTACTACAACTCGCTGATGCGCCGGCGGCTGAAGGTGCCGCAGTTTGCCGCGGTGATGGGGCCGTGCATCGCGGGCGGCGCGTATCTGCCCGCGCTGAGCGACGTGATTTTCATGGTGGAGAAGACGAGCTTCATGGGGCTCGGCGGGCCGAACCTGGTGAAAGGCGCGGTGGGCCAGAGCGTGGATGCCGAGACGCTGGGCGGGGCGCAACTACACACAGCCACCAGCGGCGTGGCGCATTTTAAGGCCGCCGATGACGCCTCGTGCTTAAAGCTGATCCGGCAGCAGTTTCGCGAGTTGGCCGAGGCGCCGCCGGCGCCCAAAGGAACGCCGCCCGCGCTGCCGGCCGAAGGGCTTTATGACCTGATGCCGGCCGATCATCGCCTGCCTTATCCGGTGGAAGAAGTGATCCGGCGCATCTTCGATCGCGACGGTTATCTGGAATTTCAACCCGAGCACGCGCCGGAGTTGCTGTGCGCGCATGCGCGGCTGGCCGGGTATCCGGTGGCGCTGGTGGCGAACCGGCGCGGGTTCCTGAAGACTACCGAAGGGCCGCGGATCGGCGGGATCATTTATACGGAGTCGGCGCGGAAGGCGGCGTATTTTGTCGAGAACGCCGAGCGGCGCGGCGCTCCCCTCATTTATCTACAGGACGTTTCGGGCTTCATGGTCGGCGTCGAGGCCGAGAGCGGAGGCATCATTCGCGCCGGCGCGGAGATGGTGGAGTCGATGGCGTGCGCGACGGTGCCGAAGATTGTGCTGACGCTGAACCATGCCAGCGGCGCCGGCTATTATGCGATGTCGGGCCAGGGGTTCGATCCGAATTTCACGTTCGGCTGGCCGACGGCGCGGATCGGCGTGATGGAGGGCGACTCGGCGGTGCAGGCGATTCACGGCCCGGAACTGGACAAATTACGCACCGCCGGAGAGGCCGTGCCGCCGGCGCTCGAAGAGCGGATCGCCGAAACGCGTGCGGCGTATGAGCGCTGGCTCGATGCGTTTCACGCGGCGTCGCGCGGCCATGTGGACGCGCTGATCGATCCTTTGGAGACGCGCCGCGTGCTCGAGTTTGCGCTCGAAGCCGCGCTTGTTTCGCGCCACCGTGAGAACCTGATTCTGGAAACCTTATGATTCGCATTGCCAACGGCCAGGGCTTTTGGGGCGACTGGCTGGAAGCACCCGTTCGGCTGGTCGAGCAGGGCCCGCTCGACTATCTCGCGCTCGACTATCTGGCCGAGATCACGATGTCGATTCTGCAGAAGCAGAAGGAGGCCGACGCCAAGCTCGGCTACGCACGAGACTTTCCGCCGTTGATCGGACGCATTGCCGCCCGGATTAAGGAGCGCGGCGTGCGCGTGATCGCCAACGCGGGCGGGGTGAATCCGCCGGCGTGCGCGCGCCAGGTGCGGAGCATCGCGCCGCAACTCAAAGTGGCCGTGGTCACCGGCGACGACATTTTTCCGCAGTTGGATGAGCTGCTCGCGCAAGGGCACGAGTTGCGGAACATGGAGACGGGCGAACCGTTATCCGCGATCCGGGGGAAGATTCTGAGCGCGAACGCATACCTCGGCGCGGGGCCGTTGGTGGAGGCGCTGGCGACCGGGGCCGACGTCGTGATCGCGGGCCGGTCGACCGATACGGCGCTGACGCTGGCACCCATGGTGCATCGCTTCTCGTGGGGATGGGACGACTGGAACCGGCTGGGGGCGGGGGTGATCGCCGGGCACATCATCGAGTGCGGCGCCCAGTCCACCGGTGGCAACTGCATCGCGGACTGGCAGACGATTCCGGATTTCGCCAACATCGGCTATCCGATTGTCGAGGCCGAGCCGGACGGAACGTTCGTGGTGACCAAGCACCACGGCACGGGAGGGCGGGTGTCGCTTGAAACGGTGAAGGAGCAGCTT
>JAKAJI010000470.1 GCA_021813825.1 Acidobacteriota bacterium
AGCGGTTTGTAATCGGCGCTAGAGAGTAACTCGTCGTTGGCGCCGATCTGATAGGCCTGATGGAGGCCGTCGAAGTTGCCTTTGGCCTGATTGACGTTGGCGGCGACGATGGCGCTGCGGAGATCTTCGAGGTTAAGGCCATAGGAGGCGAGCGCGGTGGGGTTGGCCTGGATGCGGACAGCGGGTTTCTGGCCGCCGCTGATGCTGACTAAGCCGACGCCGGGGAGTTGGCTGATTTTTGGGGCGAGGCGGGTGTCGGCGAGGTCCTCGACCTGGGAGAGTTGCAAGGTTTTCGAGGTGAGGGCGAGGGTGAGGATGGGCGCGTCGGCGGGGTTGGTTTTGCTGTAAATGGGAGGCGTGGGGAGATCGGGCGGCAGGTAAGTGCCGCTGGCGTTGATGGACTGCTGGACTTCCTGCTCGGCGACGTCGATGTTGAGGTTCAAGTTGAACTGGAGCGTGATGACGGAGCTGCCGTCGGAGCTGGTGGAGGTCATCTGCTGGAGGCCGGGGACCTGGCCGAACTGGCGCTCGAGCGGTGCGGTGACGGAAGACGCCATGACGTCGGGGCTGGCGCCGGGGTAGAAGGTGATGACCTGGATGGTGGGGTAATCAACCTCAGGGAGCGCGGAGACGGGGAGTTGCTTGTAGGCGACGCCTCCGGCGAGGAGGATGCCGATCATCAGCAGGGACGTGGCGACGGGCCGGAGGATGAAGGTCCGCGACGGACTCATTTTGCCGGCTTCCGGGCGGGTGTATCGGAGGCGAGCTGCGCGTTGACCTTTCCGCCTTCCTGCAGTTTGTCAACGCCGGTCATGACGGCTAAGTCGCCGGGGTTGATGCCGGAAGTGACTTCGGCGTCGTCGCCCTCGATGGTTCCGACGGTAATTTGGCGGACGGCGACGGTGGAATCCGGCTTCACCACCCAGACGTAGGTCATCTGGGAGTTGCGCTGGATGGTGGCGGTAGGCAGGAGAGTGACGCCGTGTTTCATTTCGACGAGGAGGCGCGCGTTGACGAATTGATTGGGGAAGAGGGCGTCGTCGGCGTTGTCGAAGTTCGCTCGGAGGCGGAGGGTGCCGGTGGTTTGATCGATCTGGTTGTCGACGGTGGCAAGAACGCCCTGGGCGATTTTCTTATTGCCGGCGCGGTCGTAGGCGTCGACGCGGAGTTTTTCGCCGGCGCGCCATTTGCGGAGCATGTCCGGGAGCTGGTCCTCGGCGAGAGTGAAGATGACGCTGATGGGCTGGATTTGAGTGATGACGAGGAGGCCGTTGGTATCGGCGGCGTGGACGATGTTGCCGGGATCGACGAGACGGAGGCCGATGCGGCCGGTGATGGGCGCGGTGATGTGGCAGTAGACGAGGTTGAGCTTGGCGTTGTCGATCTGGCCCTGGTCGGTTTTGACGATGCCTTCGTCCTGGACGACGAGGGCCTTCTGGGTGGCGAGGGTCTGTTCGGGGACGGCGTTTTGTTTGAGTAAAGTTTCGTAACGGGCGAGGTCGATGCGGGCGTTGTCGAGCGCAGCCTGATCCTTGATGAGTTGGCCTTCGGCTTGTTCGAGTTGGACCTGGTAGGGACGGGGATCGATTTCGAGCAGGAGGTCGTCCTGGTGGACTAAGTCGCCCTCTTTGTAGTGGACCTGCATGAGTTGCCCGTCGACGCGGCTTTTGATGGTGACTGTGTAAATTGGTGTAACGGCGCCGAGGCCGTTGAGGAAGACGCCGATGTCGCCGCGGCGTGCTTTGGCGGCGACGACGGGAGTAACCATGGGCCCGCGGCCGCGCGCGGAGGAGGTGGGTGCGGAGGGATTGGTGGCGGAGGCGCGGGCGGGGCGGTGCGTCCAATAGTAATAAGCTCCGGCACTTAGGAGCGCGAGGACGAGGAGCCACAGCCAGAGGCGGCCGCGAGAGGGCGGAGTATCGATGCCGGATAAATCCCTGCGCGGGTTGGCGGGAGCATCGAGCACACCGTGAGTTACTTGTTCCAAGGCGGAAGGCGGGTGCTGCTCGCTCATTCTGTGGATACCAACTTTCCCTCGCTTTGTGAGGCGTTAAAATTTTCCGAGCCGTTACCGGCTCGAACGGGTCTCAAGTCCGGGAGACTCCGAGTGGCTCGTCGCGTCCGGTACGAGTCCAGCATCGGATCCTACTATGTTGCACGAAATTTTCCTGTGATGGAACGGCGTATGAAGAATAAAGACGGCGACGGTGCGGCGATGGTTATGAGAGGGGCGATAGCCAATTCGGGCTATCGGGGAGCGAGGGCTTCGGCGAGCACGCGTGCGAGAGACGATTCTTCTTCGGGGAAGACGGCGCGGAGGTCGACGAGGAGGCGGCCGGCGTCGAGGCGGATGAGGACGGCGGGATCGGAGAGGCGGCAGCGGCGTTCGACCAAGTGGGGCGAGGGGCAGGTGATGCGGATGAGGCAGGTAGGAAGAGGCTGGCCGGGGGTTGCGCCGCCGCCAGCGAAGGATTCTCCTTGCGCGAGATCGAGGGTCGAGCCGGCGGGGAGATGCGGGGCAAGCGTTTCGGCGAAGCGGGCGGCACGGATGCGGAGCGAGTCGGGGGAAGCGGCGAGGAAGGCGAGGGCGGGGATGGCGTCGTAGCGTTCGAACAGGTAGGCGCGTAGGGTGGAGGCGAGGGACTCGAGGATGAGTTTGTCGAGGCGGAGGGCGCGGAAGAGGGGGTTGCGGCGGAGGCGGGTGATGAGGGAGGCGTCGCCCGAGAGGATGCCGGCCTGGGGACCGCCGAGGAGTTTGTCGCCGCTGAAGCTGACCAAGTTGACGCCGGCCTGGAGGCTGGCCTGAGCGGGAGGCTCGTCGAGCGAAGCGGGGAGGGCGGCGGAGGTAAGGGCGCCGCTGCCCAAGTCTTCGTAAAGCGGGATGCCGTGTTGGCGGGCGAGTTGGGCGAGGGATGCGAGATCGGGGCGGGCGGTGAAACCGGTGATGTGGAAGTTACTGGGGTGGACGCGGAGGATGAGGCGGGTGCGATCGTTGATGGCGGAGGAGTAGTCTTCGAGGCGGGTGCGATTGGTAGTGCCGACCTCGCGGAGGATGGCGCCGGCGCGGGACATGATTTCGGGGATGCGAAAGCCGTCGCCGATTTCGATGAGTTCGCCGCGGCTGATGACGACTTCGCCTCCGGCGGCGAGTTCGTGGAGGGCGAGGAAGACGGCGGCGGCGTTGTTGTTGACGGCGAGAGAGGGTGCGCCGAGGAGGCGTTCGAGCAGGGGAGAGAGGTGCGAGTCGCGGCGGCCGCGTTCGCCGGCCGGGAGATCATATTCGAGGTTAGAGTAGCCGGGGATGGGGTGGAAGGAGCCGAGGGGAGCGCGGCCGAGGTTGGTGTGGAGGACGATGCCGGTGGCGTTGATGACGGGGCGGAGCGTGGGGCGTTCGAGCGCGAGGAGGTTGGAGCGGACGATT
>JAKAJI010000471.1 GCA_021813825.1 Acidobacteriota bacterium
TTAGGGTTGCTCATGCTTGCGAGCGTCTCGCTTGCCATCGCCCAGGACGACCAGGGCGAGTACCAGGGGCCGACGATTCTGGACCGCGCCGGACCGAACGTGGGGCAGCGGGGCGGGCAAGCCATTGACTTTCGTCCCTATGCCGATGTCGAGGGAGTCTATGACAGCGGCCTGATCAGTATCGTTCCGGCGGCCAATGGCCAGTATGGCGTCGGCGGGGAAGGCGTCGCGGCCGGCTTCGGGTTGATGGGCAACCGGAACTGGCAGCACGATTCGCTGTCGGTGGATTACCGCGGAACCTATACCTACTATCAGCCCAACGTGGGATTTAACGGCCTGAGCCAGTACCTGGGCCTGAACTATACGCATCACTTTTCCCAGCGTCTGAAGCTTAATCTACGCGAGAACGGAGGGATTACGCGTTACGCCTTCGGCGAGCTGACGTACTTGCCGTTACAGAATAGCGATCTTGTGGGCGTGCCGGCCAACCAACTGTTTGACGTTCCGACGTACTTCTCCCAGACAGGCGTCGATCTGACTTACAACTTCACCCCCCGCTTGTCGCTGGACGTTGGCGGAGACGGATTCATCATCAGCTACGGCAACACGGGAAACGCGGCGAATCAACTTGCACTGATCGGCGTGGGCGGCGGCACCGGACGCGCCAATCTTGCCTACCGGGTGACCAAGAAACAGACGGTCTCTGTCGGCTATGGTTTCAACCACTACAGTTACACGAACGCTTTCGGAAACGTTCAGTTTCAGTCGGTCGGGTTAGGCTATGCGGTGGCAATCAGCAAGACATGGCAACTGGCGACGGAGATCGGAGGGTACCGGGTCCAATCGCTCACCCTCACCCAGGTTCCGGTGGATCCGGCGATCGCGGCGATTGTGGGAAGCGAGTATGCGACGGTCGTCTCGCGTCCGGTGCAATTCATGCCCATGTACGAGGCGGCGCTGACGCATACGTTCGCGCATTCCTCCCTGACGTTCAACTACTCGAAAACCATCGCGCCCGGCAACGGCGCTTACCTTACCTCGAAGACGCAGAACGCGGGCGTGAATTACTCCTACCTCGGCGGCCGGCGCCTGGCGGCTTCGATTATCGGCGGTTACAGCGACATGTCGGCGATCGGTCAGCAGATCGGCCTGTATCGCATGGAATACGCCGGCTGCGGGTTGACGTACAAGCTCTACGACGCCGTTCATCTCGAACTGCGCTACGACTACCGGCATTTCAACACGGGCCTGGTGAATTATCTGACCAATGAAAACAGGGTGAGCCTTGGGCTTGCCTTCAGTCCCGGCCCGGCGCCGCTGGCGGTCTGGTAGAGGGCGGCTTAACTCAGCCCGGACGTCCGCGCCAGCGCTTCTTCCAGCCTGGCGGCAAAGCTCGCGCCCGACTCTCCCGAGAGGCTGCGGCGCGCGCAGGGAATCGAAGCGTCCACGTCATGGGCGAGTTTTAGGAGGCTCCGCACGTTGGAACGGACCATGGCCAGCGCAGGGGCGCCGCCTGAAGCCGGAAGGAACTGGGCTTCGGGTCCGAAGTCGATTCGCAAGTGTTCGCCTGCTTCGGAGTCGAACTCCGGTCCGAGGGCGGCCAGGGTTACGCGGGCCGGCGCCACCGATCCTCCTTCGCCCGATTGTTGCCAAAGATCCCACCACGTCTCCAGTTCATAGGCCAGATCCGGCCCGGTGAAGTCCGCCGTGGCCGCGCGGATATCGTCCGGCGATACCGGCGCCGGATAGGATCTCTCGAACAGCGCCGGCGTCGCCCGGTCGACGGCAAGGATCCGCAACGCGGACGGCTGCTGGGTCAGGCGCGAAAACGGAAACAGCCCGAGCAGCGTGCCGAAGGCGGACCTCGGATCGCGCGCGGCGGCGGCTTCCAGCCAACAGCAGAGGGACAGATGATCAGGCATGGCGGAGGATCCTTGAAGCTGGAGGCACAACAGGCGCCTTTGTTACCATCGTACCTTCCCGCGTGTTCAATTCCCGATTACTTCCGATTTTCCTCATTGTGGTGGTGGATGTCCTCGGCTTTACCCTGATCCTGCCGCTGCTCCCCTTCTTTGCCGAACGTCTCGGCGCCACGCCCGCCGTGGTGGGGCTGCTCGTGGCCAGCTATGCGTTCTGCCAGCTCTTTTCCGGACCGCTGCTCGGCCGCATCTCGGATCGCATCGGCCGCCGGCCGCTGCTTCTGTTGAGCCAGGCCGGGACCTTCGCCGGCTTTCTTCTGCTGGCCGCCTCCAAGACTCTTTGGATGGTGTTTGTGGCGCGAATCATCGACGGGGCCACCGCCGGCAACATCTCCCTCGCCCAGGCCTACATCGCGGACGTGACGGCGCCGGAGGAACGGTCAAAATCCTTCGCCTTAATCGGGATCGCCTTTGGATTGGGCTTTCTCGTCGGGCCGGCTTTCTCCGGCTACCTGGCGCAGTTCGGCTACCTCTACCCGGTGTTTGTCGCAGCCGGCCTTTCGGCGACCAGTATTGTGGCGACGTATTTCCTGCTCCCGGTGAGCCGCCCGGCGCCGGACGCGGGTGAGGGCCGGCGGTTGGCGATTCTCGACTGGGGCAACTACGTCCAGTATTTCCGGCGCCCGGCTCTGGGCAAGCTTCTGGGCCAATTCTTCGTATTTATCTTTGCCTTCTCGATGTTCATCTCCTGCTTCGCCCTTTTCGCCGAGCGGCGCTTCTTCTGGCAGGGCCGTCCCTTCGGTCCGAAAGAAGTCGGCTATATCTACGGCTATGTCGGCTTGCTCGGCGTGCTTCTCCAGGGCGGGCTGATCGGGCGCCTGGTCAAGGGGTTCGGAGAACGGCCGTTAGTCCGCATCGGCTTCGTGACCGCGGTCGCCGGCTTTACCGGCCTCGCGTTTTCCCGCACCATTGCCGAACTGTTGATCGTGGCGGCCGTGACCGCATTCGGCACCGGGTTGCTGCGGCCTGTCTTGACCAGCCTGATCACCCAAGCGACAGGAAAGAACGAACAGGGAACCGTCCTGGGCCTGACCCAATCGTTGTCCTCGATAAGCCAGATCGTCGCGCCGGCGCTCGGCGGTTGGATGATCGGCATCGGGGCGCTCAGCCCCTGGGGATTGGTAATGGCGGCGGCGACGGCTGCGGGACTGCTATTGTTCTGAGCTTCGTTGGAACCGGAAACCGGACAGAAGAAAGGAGCGCAACCGTGGGTGATTTTCGTTGGAATTCTCTAGGGAATGCGGTGCTGTTTGCCGCTCTCGGCCTGGCCCTGCTGGCCGTCGTGTTGTGGGGCCTCAATCGGACCACCGGCTTTTGGAGAAAGATCTTTGAAGAGAATAACTTAGCGGTTGCCGTCTGGGTTGGCGCGCTGACCCTTGGCGTGGCCTGGATCCTGGCCAACGCCGTGCATTGAATCACCCCAGGCGGTAATTTC
>JAKAJI010000073.1 GCA_021813825.1 Acidobacteriota bacterium
GCGCGCTTTTTCGCCGACGTCGGCGATGACCGTGGGCTGAAGGAAGTAGCCGTCGCCCGCGGCGCGTTCGCCGCCGCAGACGAGCCGGCCTTCGCTCTTGCCAATTTCGATGTAATTGCGGATGGTCTTCAGCGCGCCTTCGCTGATCACCGGGCCCATGTAGTTGGTAACTTCTTCCGACGGGCCGACAGTAAGGGAAGACGCGGCGGCTTGTAACTTGGAAAGAAACTCGTCGTAGACGTCCTGGTGGACGATGGCGCGGGAGCAGGCCGAGCATTTCTGGCCCTGGTAGCCGTAGGCGGAGGCGATCACGCCTTTCACCGCGTCGTCGAGGTCCACGCCGGCATCGATGACGATGGCGTCCTTACCGCCCATCTCGGCGACGACGCGTTTGATCCAGATCTGGCCGGGGCGCGGCTTGGCGGCGAGTTCGACGATGCGCAGGCCGACTTCGCGAGAGCCGGTGAAGGAGATGAAGCGGGTGAGAGGATGCTCGACCATGAGATCGCCGATGACCGAACCACGGCCGGTGACAAGCGAAAAGCTGCGCGGCGGGAAGCCGGCTTCTTCGAGCACTTCGGCGAACTTCGCGGCGATGGTCGGGGTTTCGCTCGACGGCTTGATGACCACGGTGTTGCCGGTGACAAGCGCGGCGATGGTCATGCCGGTGAGGATGGCGAGCGGGAAGTTCCACGGCGGGATGATGAGGCCCACGCCGAGCGGAAGATAGATCATCTCGTCGTGCTCGCCGGGCATCTGGTGCACTTCGGCGGGGGAGGCGAGCTTGGCCATCTGGCGGGCGTAGTATTCGCAGAAGTCAATGGCTTCGCTCACGTCGGCGTCGGCTTCAAACCACGTTTTGCCGGCTTCGAGCACGAGCCAGGAGTCGAACTCGAGTTTGCGGCGGCGGATGATGGCGGCGGTTTCGACGACGAGTTCGATGCGCCGGGCCACCGGCGTGGCGGCCCACTCGGGGAAGTAGGCGTGCGCGTCGGTGATCGCCTCGCGGGCCAGATCCGCAGTGGCCATCTCGTGGATTCCGACGATTTCCGAAGGCCGGGACGGGTTCACACTTTTGAGATGGTCGCCGGTTTTGACCCGCCGGCCGGCGATGCGAAGCGCGTACTCGCGGCCGAGTTCCCCTTTGACGTGCCGGAGCACGTTGGCGGCGTTGTGGCGGGAACTTTCCGATGAGAACGTATCGACCGGTTCGTTGCGGAACGCGGGCAGGGCGGGCGCCCCGGCGGCGGTGGTTGTGGTGGTCATGAAGTTACTCCTGGGGTTCGGGTTTGGGCGCCTCTTCCATCAGTTGCCGGCCGCGTTCGAACATTTCGGCGGCTTCGTCGACGATCTGGCGTCCGCGCTCGTAGAGTTCGCGGCCACGGTCGATGATCTCCTGGCCGGAGCCGCTGAGCGCTTCGCGGCTGTTGGCGGTTTTGGTGGCGATGCGGCGGCGGGTTTCGGCGCCGGCGGCCGGGGCGAACAGCAATGCCAGGCCGACGCCGGCAAGCGTTCCTCCTACAAACCACGCCAGCTTGTTTGAGCCGTTGTCTGCCATGCGCGCTTCCTCCCGCCTCATTTTAACGCGCAGGTTACGAGGGGCTGCTTCGCGGTGGCTATGGGAGAATGAATTTCGCTTATGAGAGTGCGGCGCGGGGGAGCGAATTGAAGTTCGCGTTCGTGGTGCAGCGGTATGGGCAGCAGATCTCCGGAGGGAGTGAGCAGTTCTGCCGGGCGATTGCGGAAAAGCTTGCAAAGCGCGCTTCGGTGACCGTGCTTACGACCTGCGCCACCGATTACATGACGTGGCGGGACGAGTTGCCGCCGGGGGAGAGCGAGTTGAACGGCGTGCGGGTGCTGCGGTTCCGCGTGGACGCGCCGCGGGACGTGCCGGCCTTCAACGCGCTGAGTGAGAAAGTGCTGAATTCGTCGCCGCCGATGGAGGAGCAGGAGCGGTGGATGCGGATGCAGGGACCGGTGAGCACGGCTCTGCTCGAGCATCTGAAGCGCGAGGGGGAAAGCTACGGGGCGGTGCTGTTCTTCACGTATCTCTACGCGACGACGTACCTGGGTCTGCCGCTGGTGGCCGGCCGCGCACTGCTGGCGCCGACGGCGCACGACGAGCCCGCGATCTATTTGTCGATGTTCGACGGGTTGTTCCGGAAGGCGCGGCGGCTGCTGTTTCTAACGCCGGAGGAACGCGAGTTCGTGTACCGGCGGTTTTGTTTGCCGGAAGACGCCGGGGTGGTGGCGGGGTTTGGGATGGATGCGCCCGGCGGGGAGACGGCGCTGCCGGAGGCGGTGCGGGCGCTGGAGGGCGCGCCGTATCTTCTTTATGTTGGGCGGGTGGACCCATCGAAGGGATGCGAAGAACTGGTAAAACATTTTCTGCGGTTTTTGGATGAGGCGCCGGAGAGCCCGCTGCGGCTGGTGTTGGCCGGGACGCCGTACATGGAGATTCCGAAGCATCCTCGGGTGATCGCGACCGGGTATGTGAGCGAGGCGGAGAAGAACGGGCTGCTTGGAGGGGCGATGGCGCTGGCGGCGCCGTCGCCTTATGAGAGCCTGTGCATCGCGGCGCTGGAGGCGTGGCTGCGGGGGAAGCCGGTGGTGGCGAACGCGGTTTCGAAAGTGCTCGTCGGGCAGTGCCAGAGGGCTTCGGGCGGGGTTTGGTACCGGAGCTATGCAGAGTTCGCCGAGTGCGTACGGATGCTCGAAGCGGAGGCGGATTTGCGGCGGCGGTTGGGCGAAGCGGGGCGGCGGTACGTGGAGCGGAAATACGGGTGGGAGACGGTGGAACAGGTCTATTTTGAAAATCTGAGCCAGGTGGCGCAAGGATGAGCGGCGTTCCGCGGCGGACGGTGGGGCTGGTGATCCCGTGGTATTCGGACACGATGGGCGGAGGCGCGGAGACGGCGTGCCGGCTTTTGGCGAAGGAGTTTCAGCACGCCGGGGCAGCGGTGGAGGTGCTGGCGACGCAGGTGGGCGGATTCCGGGCGGACTGGGGCGTAAATCATTTTCCCGAAGGAATGTCGGATGAGGGCGGCGTGGCGGTCCGGCGGTTCCCGGTGGGGAAGCGGAACCAGCGGAGGTTCGACGCCATCAATGCGCGGTTGATGGCGGGCGAGGGCGTGAGCGAAGAAGAGGAGCGGGTGTTTTTCCGCGAGATGCTGCCTTGCCCAGCGCTGACCGAGTATATTGCGGCGAACCGCGGGCGGTATCACTTCGTGTTTCTGCCGTATTTGTTCGCCACGACGTATTTCGGTGCGCTGGCGTGCGAGGGCGAGGCGATCCATATTCCTTGTCTGCATGACGAGGCGTATGCGCGGATGCGGAGTGTGAAAGAGATGATGGCGCGGGCGCGGGGGGCGTTCTTTTTGTCAGGTCCGGAGCGGGAACTGGCCGGGCGGCTGTATCCGGGGCTGCGGGATCTGGGCGCGCCGGGTTTGCCGATGGAGGGCGGCTGGACGGGCGATGCGCGGCGGTTCCGGGCGAAGTACGGCTACGAGCGGTTTCTGTTGTATGTGGGGCGGACGGACGCGGGGAAAGGCGCGGAGTTGCTGGCGGGGCATTTCGAGCGGTACGTGGCGGAGACCAAACAGGATCTGCATCTTTTGTTTTTGGGTGTCGAGCGGGCGCCGGGAGAGACGGGCGGGGCGGGGCGGATTCACGCGATGGGGTTTTTGAGCGAACAGGACAAGCGGGATGCGCTGGCGGCAGCGGAGGCGCTGTGCGTGCCGAGCGTGATGGAGAGTTTTTCGATTGTGCTGATGGAAAGCTGGCTGGCGGGGCGGCCGGCGATTGTGAACGAG
This sequence comes from Acidobacteriota bacterium, assembly GCA_021813825.1. Lineage (GTDB taxonomy): Bacteria > Acidobacteriota > Terriglobia > Bryobacterales > Bryobacteraceae > JAJYKC01. Next base: position 3,813 of record JAKAJI010000073.1, read on the forward strand.
GCGTGCGCGGTGACGGCGGAGTTTTGCCGCGAAAGCCGGGGCGGGTTATGGTTTGCCGATTACGCGGATTTTCGCGGGGTGGTGGATTACCTGCTGACGCACCCCCAGGAAGCGGCGGCGATGGGGCGCTCGGGGGGCGAGTTTGTCCGGGAGCGGTTCGCGCCGGAGCGTGTGGCGCGGGGGTATCTGGAGGTTTTGGCGGGGCTGGGCTAGCCGGCCACAGCCGGATGCACTTTGCGGATGGCGGCGACGGCGTCGGCGGTGTCGGAGGGGGTGAATTTCGGGTCCATCATGACGCCGGCGTAGCGGCTGAGGATATCGATGGTTCGGGGGCAGCAATCGCGGCCGTAGCGGATGGCTTTGCCGCGCGCGGTTTCGAAGGACGGCCAGTGCGGCACTACGGTCACTTTGTTTTCGATTTCCGGCACGATGGGCAGAACCACCGAGCCGCCGGGACTCGACACGGGCACGTTTTCGGCGCGCATGGCCTCGGCGTACCGCTGCCTTTCGCTGCTGGTTTTGAAGCCGATAAAAATTCCTGAGCCCAGCTCGCCTTCCGGATGCGGAAGGCGCCGCAGTTGCAGGCCGGGGAGGCCGCGGATTCCGTCATAGACGCGCCGGGCGTTGGCCCGGACCGCGCCGGCGATGGTGTCGAGCTTTCGCAATTGCGCCAGCAGTACGCCGCCGGTGAACTCGTTCATGCGGTAGTTGAGGCCGGGAAAGAAATTGCGGTGGCCGCCGGGGGTTTGGAGCAGACCGACGTCGTGGAAGCGGAAGGCGCGCTCGTAGAGGCGCGCATCGTTGGTCACCACGGCTCCGCCTTCGCCGGCGGTGATGGTCTTACTTTGTTGGAGGCTGCTGATGCCGATGTCGCCCATCGAGCCGAGCGGCCGGCCCTTGTAGCTGGCGCCGACGCTCTGGCTGAAATCCTCGAGCACCTTGAGCCCGTGCCGGCGCGCGATGGGCAGGATGCGATCCATATCGGCGGGATTCCCTTGGAGGCTCACGGCCATGATGACTTTCGTTTGCGGGGTAATCCGGTGCTCGATGTCGTCCGGGTCGATATTGAACGAGTCATCGATTTCGGCGAACACGGGCAGCGCGCCTGCCTGGATGATGGTGTTGTAGCAGGAGTACCAGGTCCAGGCCGGGAGGATCACTTCATCGCCCGGGCCGACTTCGAGCGCGGCGAGGGCGCAGTGCAGGGCCGCGGTGCCGGAGGTAACGGCGAGCGCGTACTGGGTGTGGCAGTAGGCGGCGTAGGCCCGCTCGAACAGGGCGACTTTCGAGGTAGAGGCGGGATTGGAGAAGCGGAAGGGGTTCCGCGCCTCGACGACATCGTCGAGTTGCTGGCGTTCCTGGCCGTCGTAGAACTCCGGCCCCCAGTTTTTGGCTTTGAGGGGTTGCCGGCGGACGGGCGCGCCACCTTCGGAAGCCAGTTTCTCCGGGGAAGCCTGCGCGCTGACAGCGGCCGCCGCCGCTAAGAACGTCCGCCGGTTCATGGTGAGACTCCTTTCCCCTTACTCTACTGCGAACGTTAGCCGCCGGCGGCGCGAAAGCAACGAGGCTGCGCCGGCAAAGCGCGGCAATGGTATAGTGACTTCTCAATTGCGGTTCGGCCTGGGCGGTAGGCTGCGGCCGGCTCGAAAGGGATCAAGGAGTTCTGCGCTGACCAACAACGATTGGAAGGAGGCCTGGAAACTTTTCGAGTTGGCGCGAGGCGCGAGTCCCGAGGAGCGGGGGCGCCTTTTGGCCGGCACGCCGCCTCACATCGCCGGCGAAGTGGAGGCGATGATCGAGGATGCCGAGCAGGACGATGTCGCGCCGCCGGCGCCGGGCCGCGAGTACGGGAAGTACACGCTTGTGGCTCCGATTGGTTCCGGAGGGATGGGCGAAGTTTTCTCCGCGCGGGACCGTGAACTCGGGCGAATGGTTGCGATCAAGTTTGTCGGCGCGCGAAGCCGGCTTCTTCCCACGGCGTTCGATCAGTTGGTTCACGAGGCGCAGGCGGCGTCGGCGCTGAATCACCCGAACCTGGTTACGGTTCACGAGGTCCTGCGGTCTGAATCGGGGCTGGCCATTGTGACCGAGCTTGTTAAGGGGAAGTCCCTTCGATCGTTCACGGGTACGCCCGTGCCGATTGAGCAGGTGGCGGGTTGGGGCGCGCAAATTGCGCATTCGCTCGTTGCCGCCCATGCCGAATCCATTGTTCACTCCGACATCAAGCCGGAGAATGTGATGGTCCGGGACGACGGCTACCTCAAGATTCTCGATTTCGGACTTGCGCGGAGCATGGGCCTCCGGCTCAGGATGAACGATCTCACGCTGGGCACGGTGGGCTACATGTCGCCGGAGCAGACTCGCGGCGAAGCGTTGACGGGCGCGAGTGATGTTTTTTCGCTTGGTGTACTGCTGGTGGAGCTTGCGACCGGCAAGCATCCGTTTCTGGCCGATACAGCGGTGGGGACGACAATCGCCATCGCGCAAGCGGAAGTGAACTATCCGACGCCCGCGGTGCCCGGCGGCAAGCGGTTCGCCGCGCTCGTGCGGGCGATGCTCGACAAGGACCCGGCGCGGCGGCCGGCGATGGCGGAGGCGGCGCGGGCGCTCGAGAAGGTGGTGTCGACTCAGGCCGGCCGACATCGGAGGCGGGTCTATTGGGGCGCGGGTGCGGTTGCGGCCATCACCGCGGCGGGTGCGTTTTTGTGGTTGCGCCCGGACAGAGTGCCGGTTCCGATGCTGGGATCGCCGGTGGCGCTGACGAACTACAGCGGCATCGAACAACAACCGGCGATTTCTCCGGACGGCCGTGCGTTGGCCTTCGTTTGGTCGGGGCTTGAGGGGCGCCAGGACGACCTGTATATCCGAGCCACCAACGCGGTTGATGCGCAGCCGCGGCGGCTGACCAACGAAGCCAATGAGGAACTGACGCCGGCCTTCTCGCCGGACGGGAAATCGCTGGCCTGGGTGCGCCAGGTTCTCGATGGCGGCGATGACGAAGTGTGGGTCGCGCCGGTAAATGGAATCGATGCCGGTCCCGCGCGTCTGGTGGCGAAAATACTCAACGACGGCGGATTCCGGGGACTTGCGTGGACGCCGGACTCGCGGGCGCTCATCGTACGGGATAAGGGCCCGCGCGGGTGGCCTTTGGTTCGGATGGGGGTTGCGGACGGATCGAAGACATACCTTACGGACGCGCAGAATATGCAGGACTACCAGCCCGTGCTGTCGCCGGACGGGAAACGGCTGCTGTTTCTCCGCTACAACGTCTTGCGGCCTCAGGTTTGCTACGCGGCCCTTGGCGCGGCGTTGGGGACGCCGGTTTGCCGGGAGATTCGAACGGGACTCTTGTCGGCGACCTGGACGTTCGACTCGCGGTCGATCCTGCTCAGCACCGCCGATGCGCTGTGGCTGATCGAGGCGGACGGGAGAGCTTCGGGTCCGATGACGAAGCTTCGGGATGGAGTTTTCGCCAACCTGGCTACCGATGTTGCGGGGCGGCGATACGCGTATGACCGCACGGTTGTCGATGCCAATATCTGGCAGCTCGAGATTCCGACGCGTCGAGTCTCGGAATTGCTCTCCTCGAGCGAAGAGGACAGCGAGCCGGATATCTCGCCGGACGGCAGCCGGATTCTGTTCCGGTCGTCACGTTCCGGACACTTCGAACTTTATGTCTCGAACCGGGACGGCAGCGGGCTGCGGCAGTTGACTCATCTGGCGAGCCATTGTGGAAGCGCGCGATGGTCACCGGACGGCAAGTGGATCGCGTACGATTCGGTTCAGGACTTTCCGGGTCCGGAGGGAGTACGGAAATTCGACAACATCTATGTGATGCCGGCCGAAGGTGGACGGGCGCGCCGGTTGACCGGCGACACTGCGGGTTCGGTGGTTCCCAACTGGTCCGCCGACAGCCAGTGGGTGTACTTTTCGCACGGCAAGGAGCGGCAGACGTGGAAAGTTCCGCGGAACGGCGGGCCGCCTGTGCTGGTTTCGGCGGGGGAGATGTGGGGCGCGGAGGAAAGCGCGGATGGTGAGTGGATTTACTACGAGAAGGCGTCGACGGGCAAGGGTTTGTGGCGGCGGCGGGTCGAGGGAGGGCCGGAGGAGCCGATTCCCGGGACGGAGAAACTGGTATACCGGACGTGGCAGACGCGGAGCGAATTCCTGGTTTTTCTTCGCAGCGCACCGAAACCGGGCTTCTATCGCATCAGCCTGGCGAAGGGCAAAATCGGCGCGCCGAAGTTCGTGGGTCCGGCGCCGCGGCGTCTGTACCTGGGGCCGGGCACGATGTCGGTGTCGCCGGACGGGGAGACGATTCTCTACACATCGGAAGATCTGAACATCGGAGATATTTATGCCATCGCTCCCGCTTACCCGGACGAGCGATGATGCGCATGAGGGAGAAAGCCCCGGCGGAATCCGCCGGGGCATTGCCGCGGTGAGTCAGTTCAAAGTTGGAATGACGGTTGTCGTTCCTCCGTTGGCGCCGACCCGGATCCTGACCTTCACGGGGTTGGGCAGCGGCGTCAGCCCTGGGCCGACCGCGGTTGCGTTCAGTGCGAATGCGTTCGCGCCGGAAGGCTGGATTTGGACGCTGAGATGGACGTTCTGGGATGCGCCGGCGTAGACCCACTGCCCCTGGTAGGGTCCGTGTTGCGCCAGGGTGAAGGAGCCCGCCGGAACGGTGACGCTGTAATTGCCGACCATGAGCGAGAACGACGCGGTGGCCAGATCCAGTCCGGTGCTGTCGGGATTCAGGGTGAAAGCGGAAGCCAGCTTGAAGTTGTTCGAGTTGGCGATGGTGTTGACGGCGGCGCTCATGGTGTTGAAGCCCATGGCGAATACGCAGGAATTGCCGGCCGGGAGGTTCGATTCGACGAGGGTCACGTCGGACCAATTCACGACGCCGTCGTTGTCGAGGTCGGCGTCGGGATTGTAGTTGGGCTGGCCGATGTAATAGCCGAAGGAGTTGCCAACGAGGTCCAGATCGGTGCAATCGACGACGCCGTCGAGATTGACGTCGCCGGGCAGACCGACGCGGAGGGTGAAGTTCTGAACGGCGTCAGTACCGACTCCGTTGCTGGCGGTCAAGGTCAAGGGATATGTGCCCTGCGCCGAAACCGGCGGAGTGCCGCTGAAGATCGCGGAACCGGTGGGCTGGCCGTTCGGGTTGGTATCCGTAAAGGTCACGCCTTGGGGGAGGGTTCCCTGAAGGGTGATTTGCATCGGGCCGTGTAGTCCGGGGATTGCCGATTGGGGGAAGCCCGAGGTATTGACGTCAAAGGTATTGTTCTGTCCGGTCCGGAAGGTCGCGGTGCCGAGGCTGATGAAGCCGGGGGGCTCGAGCACGAAGATCTGGAAGATCCCGGAGGCGGTACCGGTTGCCGCGGATGCGGTATAGAGCATGTCGTATTCGCCTCCGCTGCCGACGGGCGGCGTGCCGATCAACTGCCAGCTTGAGAGCGGCCCGGCGGTGAACTGGACGCCCGGGGGCGGCGTGCCGCTGACAGATCCGTTGCCTCCCGCCGGTGCGCCGAGACCCGACTGGTTCGCGGAGACGCCGACGGTGATGAAGTCGTACATCGGATTGGGCAGAACCGGAATGTGCTGGACGTTGATGGTGATGTTCGGAGGAATTGGCACATTGTAGAGGCCATTGGGTCCGCTGGCGATTCCGCTGAAGCAGCGTGGCTGCTGGCCCGTTGAAGGAACGAGGAGCAATGGGACCGAAGTTGTACCGAACGGTGGCCGGCCGGAGAGGACGGCGGTTCCGTCGCCGTTGTCGTTGAAATTCATCCAGGAGGGTTGGCCATTTGTTCCGGTCCCACAGGGAAAGCTGAAGCTAACCGTGGGAGTGCCCAGGGAACCCGCCGGGACAGAAGTCGTGACGCGCAGTTCGTTGGTGTCGTTATCGACCCAGGTGACGTTCGTAGCGGAGGTGATGGTGGCCTGGGGCGGCAATTGGCCGTAGATCGAGATCAGCTTCGTGTCCGTCGTGTCGCCGTTGGTTGCAGTCAGATTGCACTGCACCGGGACGGGCGAGACGGGGTTGCCGGCGAAATCATAAGTCTCCTGGCCCAACGTTCCTGCCAGCGTGCCGGTTCCGTTGTGGTTGTCGGTAAAAGTCGCGTAGGCGTTGAAGTAAGAGTTACCCGCGCAGGTTAGAGTGGGCGTGGGACTGCCGGCAACATTGATGACTTGTGAGAACTTTTGGCCCGCGTAGAGCGCGTATATGTCCGGGCCGAGGATTTGAACGGGGATGTTCGCAATGATGGTCAAGGCTTGTGTTGCGGGCGAGCCGCCGCCGTTATCGGCCGTGAGCATCAGAGTATAGGTGCCGGGCGCGGTATTGGGAGCGACCGTTAGTTGTGCGCTGCCCGGGGTGGTTGCGGTGAGCGAGAAACCCGGTGGCAGAGACGAGTTCGCGGAAATCGTGGGAAGCGGATCTCCATCGGCTGTTATGGCGATTTGGGTGGTGGTGTCGACATTGGCCGGGAAGGTGGCCTGGCTGGTGAAGAGCGGGAAGCTGGTGAAGCGTACGTTCACTTTATTTCCGTCCACGTCGAGCAGGTTGAGATTATCGGTGACGTAGACGTAGCACTTACCCACGTCGCCCGGGGTGTTGCCGGTGGAATCCGGCGTACAATACGGCGTGTCCCCGCTTTGGGGATAGGGTTTGCTCACCGTGAAATGAAGATCGTTGCGCTCGGCATCGTAATACTGCCCGTCCCAGCCTTTGAACTTGATCGAGACGCCGAAGTTGTAATCGGTGGTACCGTCGGGCTTGACGCCTTGGGCGGAAATCCAGCCACCGGAGGGTTGAGCCGTCCACTTGGTTCCCGACCAACCCTGATAGGTGAATGTGGGGCTGAGGGCCGGGGCGCCGCCTGACGGGGTGATGATGAAGCTGCGGTCGCCGCTTCGGCGTCCGGGTGGTGTCGCGGTGCTGGGGTAGTCGGGCAGAGTGTTGGCCGCGAAGCTCATCCTGAGTTTTTGAAACCCGAGTTGGTTGCCGACGAAGCTTTCCAGTTGCGGTTTATTGGCAAGGATCGAATTGTAGTCGCTGGTGAGGGTGTTCAGTTCGTCGAGCGTTTGCTGATTCTGGTACACCTCGAATGCGGCGACCGCTCCGATCAAAACGCCCATGGCGACGATGGCGAGCGGTCCGCCGAGGCCGAGAGCTCCCGTAAGGACAACAGATCCGGATGTGGCGGAGACGAAGCCGCTTGCCGCGGCAGCCCCCGTTGCTGCCCCTACGTTGAAATAAACGACTGCAAGGCCCGCCCCGACACCTCCCAGCACCGCGAGCCCGCCGGCAGCCGCTACGGCCGCCGCGGCTCCGTCATTGCGCATCATGCCGGCCAAAACGCCGGGATTCGCCGCCAGGCTTTGTCCGTAGGTGTTTTTCATGGCTGCGGTAAGAAAGTACTGCTTGCTTGGGACGGGGGGCGCAATGTTGAATAGGGCATTGAGGTTGCCGCTGGCGGCACACCAGACGCTGCCATCGTAATTCAGGTTGTACTGTTGGGCGACCGCCGGGTCGGGTGTCCAGGTACAGGGATTGGCTTTCCAGGCATCGTAATCGAGGACAGCAGCCCAGAGCAGGTTCTGCTCGTTCTGCCACACGATGTTCTGGAACCAGGAATAGACGGTTTGCTCGTCGGTAGTACGGATTGAGGGATCCTTTTTAATAATCGCCAGGATGTTGGAGAATAAGTTCGCGCGGAGTTCGTTGCGCAGGTCCGCGCGGCCGTACTGATAGGCGAGCGGGGCTTCGCTGGCCGGAATGCCGTGCACCTGCAGAAATGCCGCGACCGAGTTGGGTTCGAAGGAGGATGGAAGGCAGCAGGTCTGGATGATGTAGTTCTGGCCCGTGCCGAGGGACTGCGCGGAGGCGCGCGGGGTGAGGCTCCAGCGGGGGAAGTCCGGAAACGGCCCCAGCAGCAGGAGCGCAAGAAGGATCGCGAGGGGCCGGCAGATGATCGAACGCCGGAAAGCGCCGAGGGTGTTGGCCCTACGGGGAGAGGGTTTGGGGTGGGCCGGGGCTGTGGAACCTCCGCGCATCCGGAGGGGCATGACGCCTGAGATTGATTTGAAAGGTAAGCGCATGGTGTAAGTCCTTCAGGCGGCTCGCGCCGCTTCTGAAGGCTAATGTGCGAGCAGGGGGGTAAAACCGGAAGCGATTGGGGAAGAAATTTCCGATGTGGTGAAGCGCTTGTCTCGGGTCAGGGGTTCCGGGTGAGTTCGGTTTCGATCATGCGGCGGGCGAAGGCCCAGTAGGAGCCGACGGTCCGGGTGGAGCATTGGAGGGCGTGAGCGATTTCGTCGTAGGACTGGCCCTCGAAGACGCGGAGTTCCACTACGGTACGCAGCTTTGGGTCGACGCCCTCGATTTTGGCGAGCAGCGCTTCGACGAACTGCAAGCTGTCGGGCGAGGGGACGGTGGACATGGGTTCGGCCCAATCGTCCACGCTCACGTGGCCGAGGCGGTGGCGCAGGGGCCGGCTGTGGAGGATCAAGAGGCGCTTCATGAGGAATCCGGCGAGGCCGAGGAAGGCTGCGCGGTCCGTGATTTGCAGTCCATTTTTGCCTTGGGGTTTGAGCTTCATGAGCTCGAGATAGAGCTCGTTGACGAGCAGGGTGGGCTGCCAGGAGTGTCCGACGCGCTCGCGTCTCATGCGGGCCGCGGCCATCCGCCGCAGTTCGGGATATAAGGTCTCGAACAAGTGACCGACGGACTGCCTCTCACCGGCCTGAAGCCCGTGCATCATATCCGTGATTGCCGAGCCGTCACCGGCCATATACCGGAAGATATTTTAACCCAGCCGCGCCTTCGTTAAGGTCTGGATGGGGCGGGGAGCGATCACCGGTCTCGAGTGAATTGGCCGCGGTGAAGTTAGTTGAAGTTTTCAAGCCGGAAGGGATGATGGCGGAGGTTGTGGCGTGGGAGAGGACTTACGGAACGCGGCGGAAGCGAGAGCCATGAGGGATGTAAGAGCGGCGAATGTGGTTAGGGACTCGAAGGGCTGGAGGAAGACGCTCGTGAAGTCGCCGGTACCGTGGAAGAGGATGGCCATAGACAGGCTGCCGCCGGATGAGAAGTGAAGGCGGGTGAACAGCATGGTCCAGGAGAGGCAGAAGGCGGCGGAATAAAAGGGCGCCGGGGGCTGTGGCGATGTGATGTTGTACGGGGTCCGGGAGGAGGAAGAGCGGTGCGTGCCGGAGGGTCCAGAGCGCGCCGAGCAGGAGGGAGGAGCGCAGCGGGGACATGCGGCGTAGCAGGATGGGCAGAGCGTAGCCGCGCCAGCCTGTTTCCTGGCCAAGGCCGGCGGCGAGGAACGGGCCAAAGGCAGCGAGGTAGGCAGGCCCACGGTGGGCGGTTGCCGGGCGAGGGGCGCGGGGAAGAGAGCGAGTCCGCAGAGGCTGCAGGAGATTCCGTAAGAGAGGGCGAAGAAGAGCCAGGGAATGGCGGAGGTGATTTCCCTGTGGCCTGTGTCTTCGCGCATCCTATGATTTTCAGCACTCACCACGGCGAGCGAGTGGAGGATGCTTTGGACCAGAATGCCAAGAAGGTGCGGGACGTTCCGGCGAAGCTGGTTCCGATGGGTTACCGGGAGGGCCAGATTTTCGGGGATTCGGTTTTCGCCGGCGGGTCAAGGCGTGTAGTATCCCGGCCGGGAGCGGCCCACCGGCTTCCAGGCTTATAACAGTTTGGACTTGTATCTGGAGGTGCCAGCGCGGGTTAGTGTCACGGTGGGATACAGCTATAAATAGTTATCCGGAGTTACGTCTTTCACTTCGACGAGTAAGCGGCGGCCATCGGGATGGATCGTTACGTCGCGGAAGTCTCGAATGAGGGGACGATGCCTAAGTTGGGTGGGAGGCACGGTGGTGAGGATTCCGACGACCTGCATGCCGGCGTTGAGGCCGGCCTCGATGCCGGGGCGAGTATCTTCGAAAACCAGGCACTCGGCGGGTGGGACGCCCAATTGCGAGGCGGCGGAGAGGAAGCCTTCGGGGTCCGGCTTCCCTTTTTGAATTTCATCGACGGGCACGATGACTTTGGGAACGGGCAGGCCGACGGCTGAGACACGCGCCTCGGCGAGGCCTCTCCAGGCGGAAGTTACGATCGCCCAGGGGTGGTCCTGGAGGGAGCGGACGGCGCGCACGGCGCCGGGGATGGCGACGATGCCTTCGAGTTGTGTTTCTTCGAAGCGGGCCATTTCGTCGAGCTCCGCCGTGTGGTCGCGGCCGGGCAGGAAGTGCTCCATGGTGACGACGGTTGGGCGGCCGTGGGAGAACGCGAGGATGGCATCGAGGGGAATTCGGTGGCGTTCGGCCCACCAACCCCATGCGCGTTCCACGACGCGGGTTGAATCGACGAGGGTGCCGTCCATATCGAAGAGAACGGCGGCGCAGGTGAAGGTCATTGTTTGGTGGGCATCCTTCTTCCTTCATGCTAGCGGGCGTCGGCGCTTCGGGGCAGGCTGCATCGATTCCGGAGAGCAACCGATTCAGCGCAAGGCTTTCTTGAGCAGGGCGATGATCGTAGCTTCTTCGGCCGGGGTGAGTTCTTTCAGGGCGAAGGCGGTGGGCCACATGCGGCCTTCGTCGAGGTTGGCTTTGTCGCTGAAGCCGAGGGTGGCGTAGCGCGTTTTGAACTTTTGGGCGCTTTGGAAGAAGCAGACGACGTTGCCATCCTTGGCATAGGCGGGCATTCCGTACCAGGTTTTCGGCGAGAGGGAGGGCGCGTTGGTTTTGATGATGGCGTGGAGGCGTTCGGCCAGGGCGCGGTCGGGCTGGGGGAGTGCGGCGACTTTGGCGAGGAGGTCGCGTTCTCCATCGGCTTTGCTTGCGGTTCGCGATCGGTTCGCCTCCGCTTTTAACTCCTGGACGCGCTCTTTCATCGCGGCTTGTTCTTCGGCTGTGAATCCGGCGGACTTCTTTGCTGGTTTCATGGTGAGTTTGTTTCCGTGGTTGAGGTGTCGCTTCGAATTAGTGGTGCGGGTGGTCACAGGCCGAAGACGTAGAGGACGCGGTCGGCGGCTATGGCGATGCATTGATGACCGTCGATGGTGAAGCTGACGGGGTTTGCGATGATTCCGCTGCCGGTTTGGAAGTCCCAGAGGGGTTTGCCGGTTTGGGCGTCGAGCGAGTAGAAGTTGCCTTCGTCGGAGCCGGAGAAGACGAGGCCGCCGGCGGTGGACAGTACGCCGGCCCAAGGGGGCGAGTGGAGTTTGAACTCCCAGCGGAGTTCGCCGGTTTCGGCCTGAAGGGCTCGGATCGCGCCCCAGGCATCGTCGGCGGGCAGTTCTTCTTCGCCGCCGCCCATAAATTCCATTCCGGGTTTATAAGGCGTGTCGCGCTTGAAGTACCGGGAGCCGATTTCGCGTACAGCTACGTAGAAATAGCCGGTGGCGGGGCTGTAGGAGGGGCTGAACCAGACGGTGGCTCCGTTGGCGTTGGGCCAGACGAGCTTACCTCCTTTCGCCGGTTCGGCGTTGCCGGCGAGGATGGGCCGGCCCTTGGCATCGAGGCCTTTTGCCCAGGTTTGTTTGGCGTACTGCCGGCCGGATAAGAATTCGCCGGTGACGCGATCCAGCACGTAGTAGAAGGCGTTGCGGTTGGCGACGGCGACGAGTTTGCGTTTCACGCCGTTTATGGTGGAGTCGAAGAGGACGGGGACGTGGGCGGAATCCCAGTCGTGCGTGTCGTGGGGGGTGAACTGGAAATACCAGCGCAGCTTTCCGGTATCGGCGTCGAGGGCGACCAAGGAGCAGGAATACAAGTTATCGCCCTGGCGGAGGTCGCCGTTCCAGTCGGGAGCGGGATTGCCGACGCCCCAGTAGACCAGTTTCAGTTGCGGATCGTAGGCGCCGGTGACCCAGGTGGGTGCGCCGCCGGTTTTCCAACTGTCGCCGGCCCAAGTGTCGTGGCCCGGTTCGCCAGGCGCGGGGATGGTCCAGAAACGCCAGGCGCGCGTTCCCGTTTTCGCG
>JAKAJI010000472.1 GCA_021813825.1 Acidobacteriota bacterium
CGCGCGAGGTGGGAGCGCTCAAGGGGGTTGGGCTCGAGGGCCAGGCGGGCTTCGAGTTCGCCGAGGGCGCGGAGACAATCGTCGGGTTGGCGCATCCAAGAAGAGAAGAGAGCGAGGAGTTCGGCGGTGGGACGTGGCGCGGGCGTGTGAACGGAGGTAGCGAAGAGGAGCGAGGCGCGGTTGCCGAATTTCAAGAGCGGGCGCAGTTCGGGGTTGAGGTTTTCGAGCACGAGGAGGCAGCGGCGGTCGCTGGTGAGCGTGCGGAGGGATTTCAGATTTTCTTCGTAGGGACCGCGGAGGCGCATGCCGAGTTCCCCGCCGATGGCGGCGACGGCGCCGGTAGCGCCCAAGTGGGCGCAATTGACGTGGACGGCGGCTTCGAAGTCGCCGGCGCAGGCGGAGGAGAAGGCGCGGGCCTCTTCGACGGACGTTTCGGCGGCGCCGGCTGAATCGGCGAGTTGGGCACGGAGCGTTTCAAAGTTGGCGGCGGCGGCCGGGGCAGGACCGGAGCCGAGGAGGTGGCGTTTGCAGGCGCGGAGGGCGGCGATGCGGCCGGTGGATGCGTCGAAGAAGCCGGTGCGCTTGAGAAGGGCAGGCAGGGGACAGGGCGCGAGCATCAGTACGAGGACCTCGGTGTGCGTGTCGCGCGCTTCGTTGACGAGAACCGTTTCCCAGGCTTCGCGTTTCCAGGGTTCGGAGATTGCGGAAGGCGAGGCGAGCAGGATCGCGATGTCGCCGCCAAGGGCACGGCCGGCGGTTTCGAGAAAATCCGGCGCGCCATGGGCTTCTTCGAAATTCACCCTGTAGGGGGAATTGAGTTGAAGGTATTTTCCGATGGTGTAAGCCTCGGCGCGGTCAGCCTGAGCGAAGCAGAGGACGAGGGCGCGGCGCATTAGTAGAGAGGGGCCTCCCCGGAGGGACGGGTCTTCCAGCGGCGATGGATCCAGAGCCATTGATCGGGGTATTGGCGAATCACATTTTCCAGTATCGTCTGGAGGCGCTGGGTATCGGAAGAGGGTTCGCCTGTAATTTCGACTTCGGGGTAGAAGCGCAGAGTGTAGCGCGACCGCTGCGCGTCCCAGAGCGCGAAACCGGGTACGACGGCGGCGCCACTGTGAGCGGCGATACGGGCGAAGGAGGCGTTGGCGCAGGCTTTGACACCAAAGAAATCGACGAAGACGCCTTCGGAAGCCGAGGAGTTTTGATCGATGAGGACGCCGACGGCCTCGCCTTTGCGGAGGGCGCGGAGGATGGAGCGGGCGGCGTCGGTTTTGTCGATGAGGTGGTTGCCGGAGAGAGTGCGGCGGCGCTCGACGAGGGAGTCGATGAAGGGGTTGTCGAGGGGGCGGACGACGATGTGGAGGGGTTCGGCGAGGAGGGCGTGGGCGAAGGCGCTGAGTTCCCAGTTGCCGAGATGGGCGGTGGCGAAGAGGACGCCTTTACCGCGGGCCCGGGCACGTTCGAAGTGCTCGAAGCCGTCGTAACAAATCCAATCGGAAATGTTTTTGCGGTTGAGATCGGGGAAACGGGCGAAGAGGGTGAGGATGCGGCCGATGGAGGAGAAGACGCCGTCGACGATGGGTTTACGTTGGGGGGCGGGGAAGCCGGCGAGTTCGAGATTACGGAAGGCGGTGCGGCGGAGGCGGGGGATCAAGAGATCGAGGAGGCGCGCGTAGAAGACGCCGAGCGGGAGGGCGATGCGGCGCGGGGAGCGGCGCAGGGTAAAGAGAACGATGCGTGCGAGGAAAAATTCGATCCGGAGCTTCACTCAGTCATTCGATCCAGCCGCCGCCGAGGACGGTGTCTTGGTGGTAGAGTACCGCGGCCTGGCCGGGCGTGACGGCGCGCTGCGGCTCATCGAAGACGGCTTCGATGCGGTTGCCGTCGAGAGGGGTGATGGTGGCCGGGGCGGCGAGGTGCCGGTTGCGGATTTTGACCTGCGCGCGGAGCGGGGCCTCGATGGGCGGGATGGAGATCCAGTTCATTTCGCTTGCGGTGAGGCGCTTTCGGAGAAGGTCGTCACCGCGGCCGACGACGACGCGGCGGGTTTCGGGTTCGGTGGAGATGACGTAGAGAGGTTCGCCGGCGGCGATGCGGAGGCCGCGGCGCTGGCCGATGGTGAAGTGGTGGACGCCAGAGTGCTCGCCGACGACGCGGCCGGAGGTGTCGACGATTTCGCCTTCGGTTTGGGCGCGATCGATGCCCTGCTCGCGGAAGTAGGAGTCGAGGAAGGCAGCGTAATCGCCGTTGGGGACGAAGCAGATTTCCTGGCTGTCGGGCTTGGAGGCGACCGAGATGCCGAGTTGGCGGGCGAGTTCGCGGACGCGGGTTTTGTCCATGGCGCCGAGGGGGAAGAGCGTGCGGGCGAGTTGGTCCTGGCGGAGGCCGAAGAGGAAGTAAGTTTGGTCCTTGCTTGCGTCGGCGCCGCGATGGAGGCGCCAGCGGCCGGAGGTTTCGTCGTAATCGAGGCGGGCGTAGTGGCCGGTGGCGATGCGATCGGCTCCGACGCCGGCGGCCATGTCGAGGAAGTCGTCGAACTTGACGTGGTTATTGCAGAGGGTGCAGGGGATGGGTGTGCGGCCGGCGAGGTAGTCGTTGACGAAGGGCTTGACGACACGCTCCTCGAAGCGGCGCTCGAAGTTGACGACGTAGTAAGGGATGCCGAGTTGTTCGGCGACGCGGCGGGCGTCGTAGACGTCGTCGAGCGAGCAGCAGCGGCCGGTGGCGCCGCCTTCGGGTTGGAGTTCGGGGAGGCGGCGCTGGTTCCACAATTGCATGGTCATGCCGACGACGCGCTCGCCTTGCGAGGCGAGCATGGCGGCGACGGTCGAGCTATCCACGCCGCCCGACATGGCGACGGCGATGAGAGAATCAGCGTTCACTGTAAGCCGGAGAGAGGCGGCGAAGTTGGGCGGCGGAAGAGGCAACCGCGGCGATGAGGCGATCGACCTGGTCCGCGGTGTTGGTGGGGCCGAGAGAGAAGCGGAGGCTCGACCGCGCGCGTTCGGGGGAAAGTCCCATGGCAAGGAGGACGTGGGACGGTTCGACGGCGCCGCTCGAGCAGGCCGAACCGCTCGATACGGAGAAACCTTTGAGGTCGAGCGAAATGACCATCGCTTCGCCTTCGATGCCGTCGAAGTAAATGTTTGTCGTGTTGGGCAGGCGGGGCGCGGTGTGGGCGTTGACGCCGCAGTTGGGGACTTCGGCGAGGATGCCGCGCTCGAGGCGGTCACGAAGATTGCGGAGACGGGCGGAGGAGGCCGGGAGCGTTTCTTCGATGAGCGCGGCGGCGCGGCCGAGAGCGGCTGCGGCGGGGACATTTTCGGTTCCGGCGCGGAGGCCGTGCTCGTGGCGCCCGCCGAAGATCAGCGGGCTGAGAGGAGTGCCC
>JAKAJI010000473.1 GCA_021813825.1 Acidobacteriota bacterium
GGTGTCTTTCCGGCGGACCATGTCATTTCGCGGCCGACGGCGTACCGGAAGCTGCTGCCGGCGGCGTTCGCGGAGGCGGCGAAGGGGAACATCGCGGTGATCGGGATCAAGCCGCGGTGGGCGGAGACGGGATACGGGTACATCGAGTTTCCGAAGGGAACCGAAGCGGGCGAGACGCCGAAGGCCGTGCCGGTGCGGCGGTTCCGCGAGAAGCCGGACGCGGCGCTGGCGCGGCGGTTCGTGAAGGCGGGGCATTTTTACTGGAACGCGGGGATGTTTTTCTGGAAAGCCTCCGTGGTGATGGAGGCGATGCGGAAGTTTCAGCCGTCGACCGCGGCCCTGCTGGAGTCTCTGCCGCCGGTAGGATCGAAGCGGTTCGCCGAAGCGCTGCGGAAGACGTTTCCGCTGTGCCAGAGCATCAGCATCGACTACGCGGTGCTGGAGCATGCCCGGAACATCACGGGGATTCCGGCGGGGGACATCGGGTGGAACGACGTGGGGAGCTGGGACGCGGTGTATGAGCTGCTGCCCAAGGACGCGCAGGCGAATGCCACACGCGAAACCGATGCGATGTTTGAAACAAGCATGGGCAATTATGTGGAAGCGCAGGGCAAGCTGGTGGCGCTGCTGGGCGTGCGGGACCTGATCGTGGTGGATACGCCGGACGCTCTGCTGATCGCCTCGCGGGACCGCGCGCAGCAGGTTTCGGACCTGGTGAAGCGGTTGGAGCGCGAGGGGCGGAAAGAACTGCTCTAAGGAAAGCACGGCCCCGGTGCACGAGATCCTTAGCCGATTGCAGGAGCGGGCGCGCGTGCTCGACCTGGGGTCGGGAGCGGGGAGTTTTCCGGCCGGAGCGACGCGGGCGCGGGTGATCCGCGTGGACGCGGAGAGGCCAGCGACGGCGCCCGAGAATTTTGTGCTGGGGGATGCGGCGCGGCTTCCCTTCCCCGATGATTCGTTCGACGCGATCGTGTCGAACCACAGCCTGGAACATATTACGGATTTGGCGGGGGCGGTGGGCGAAATGCAGCGGGTGCTGCGCGCGGACGGGTACCTGTATATCGCCGTGCCGGATGCTTCGACGTTGGCGGACCGTGTGTACCGGTGGCTGGGGCGCGGGGGCGGGCACGTGAACGCGTTCCGCAGCGCGGAGGATGTGCCGCGGCTGTTTGGAGAATGGACGCCGGCGGCGGCGCGGGTGCTGTACGCTTCGTTTTCGTTCTTGAACCGGAAGAATTTCCGCGCGCCGGCGCCGCGGCGACTGGTGCTGGTGGGTAACGGGAGCGAGGGATTGCTGCGGGTGGGGACGTGGCTGCTGCGGAAGTTGGATGCGGCGCTGGGGACGCGGTGGAGCGTCTACGGGTGGGCGTATTATTTCGGGGAGTTTCCGGAGGGGGCGCCCGAAACAGAAGCGGCGAAAAATGTTTGCGTGAGATGCGGGAGCGGGCACGCGGGGGCGTGGCTGGAGGCGCGGGGCGCGGTGGAGCGGCGATGGTTTGGTCCGGCGCGGTACGCGTGTCCGGGGTGTGGGGCGCGGAACTATTTTGTGGGCGGGTAGGCGGGGGCGATTACTGTTCCTGCTGCATGTCTTCGTGGCAGAAGGTGCAGTCGATGCTGACTTTGCGCTGGCGGTGGCAGTTCATGCAGCCGCCCATGGAGATGTCGCCTTCACGCGATAGGGCGTCGCGCGTTGCGACGGGGCCGTGGCAGTTCTCGCATTCGGCGCCGGCGGCGAGGTGGGTTTTGTGGCTGAAGTCGACGTAGGAGGGGATGCGGTAGACGGGGACCCAGGGGACGGGTTTCTGGTCTTTGGCGAAGGCGGCGAGTTTCTGGATGTCCGGCTTATCGGCGCCGATGGCGGAGTGGCATTGCATGCAGGTGGAGGTGGCGGGGTAGGTCATGCGTTCGCCCGAGCCGGCGGCTTGATGGCACATTTTGCAAGCGAGTTTTAGTGTGCCGGCGTGCTGTTTGTGGCTGAAGGGGATGGGTTGCGCGGGCGGGGGTGTTTGCGCGAGGGCGCAGGCGGCGAAGGCGAGAGAAAGGGCGAGGCGCGGGGTCACAGGTCGCCCTTGCGGAGGCTTTCGGCGAGGTACTCGGAGGCGCGCATGGAGAGCGAGAGAATGGTCATGGTCGGGTTCTGTGAGCCGCCGGTGACGAAACTACTGCCGTCGACGACGAACAGGTTCTTGACGTCGTGGCTCTGGTTCCACTTGTTCAGCACGCTGGTTTTGGGGTCGTTGCCCATGCGGCAGGTGCCGAGTTCGTGGATGCTGTAGCCGGGCGGGAACATTTTGTCGTGCTTGGCGAGCACCTCGAAGCCAGCGTTGTGGCAGACCTCGTCGAGGGTGGAGACGGCGTCGGCGGCCATGTTGAACTCGTTGTCGGAGTAGCGGGCGGAGAAGTGGAGGGCGGGAATGCCCCAGGCATCGACGGTGTTTCGGTCGATGGTGACGAAGTTGTCGAAGCGGGGCAGGACTTCGCCCATGGTGGTGACGGAGAAACCCGCGCCGCGGTAGTAGTCGAGTTTGGATTCGAGGGCAGCGCCGTATTCGGGGATGACGGCGGGGTCAGGTGAACCACCGGAGCCGAAGTCGAGGGCGTAACCGCGGATGAAGTTTTTCGCCTTGGTGTCGAGGTTGCGGAAGCGGGGACAATACCCGCCGCCGCCGATCAGGTGACGGTTGGCTTTGCCGCCGCAGGCAGCGGGCATGACGGCTTCAACTGTGCGAGTGATGTAGAACTGATCGAAGAGATAGTGGCCGAGGACGCCGCTGGAATTCGCAATGCCGGAGTTCAGCAGCAGGCGGGTGCTTTCCAGGCACGAAGCTCCGAGGACGACCACTCGGCCGGAGGCGTGGATCTCGCGGCGGGAGTGGCGGTCGATGAAATTGACACCGTTGGCGAGGCCGGTGTTTTTGTCGACAGTAACTTCGCGGGCGACGGCGTTGGAGACCAGAGTAAGATTGCCGCTTGCCAGAGCATCGGGCAGGAGTAAGTTGAAGCTGCTGGCGAACATACCCTGGCCGGTGGCGCGTCGCATTTTCGTAACCGGGATGCCGGCTTTGTTAGCGGCGGTTTTGAACTGCTGGACACAGACCGAGTCGGGGGAGTTGTCTTCGAGGAAGACGCCGTCGGGAAGTTGTTTCCAGCCTTCCTTGCGGCCGGCGACGCGGAAGATGGGTTCGACTTTGTCGTAGTACGGGGCGAGGTCGGAGTAGGAGATGGGCCAGTTTTCGCCGTAGCCGTCGTGGTCGCGGGCTTTGAATTCGTAGTCGCTGAGGCGGAAGGACATGCGAGCCCAGAAGAGGCTTTTGCCGCCGACGAGGCGGACGCGGACCCAGTTGAAGGGGGCACCGGCGTCGTAGGTGTAGGGGTTCTG
>JAKAJI010000474.1 GCA_021813825.1 Acidobacteriota bacterium
AAGATCTCAAGTCCGTTTCCAACTTCACCGTCAGTGAGGGCGAGCGCGTCACATTCTCGCTGGTTTACGGCGCCTCTTATCTCGATACTCCCCAGCGCATCGATGTCCCCCGCGCCCTTGAAGACACTGAGCGCTTCTGGCTTCAGTGGAGCAGCCGGCTCCAGTACCACGGCAAATACCGTGACGCCGTCGAGCGTTCGCTCATCACCCTGAAAGCCCTCACCTTCAGGCCCACTGGCGGCATCGTCGCCGCTCCCACCACATCGTTGCCTGAAGCCATTGGCGGCCCGCGCAACTGGGACTACCGCTACTGCTGGCTCCGCGATACCACCTTCACCCTCCTTGCCCTTACCAACGGCGGCTACCACGACGAAGCTGCCGCCTGGCAGGACTGGCTCCTGCGCGCCCTCGCCGGCAGCCCCGATCAGATCCAGATCATGTACGGCCTCAAGGGCGAACGCCAGCTCATCGAGTGGGAGGCCGATTGGCTCAACGGCTATGAAAACTCCCGCCCCGTGCGCATCGGCAACGCCGCCTCTCTTCAGGTCCAGCTCGACATCTACGGCGAAATGCTTGACACCTTCTTCCACGCCCAGCACAGCATGTTCCGCCACAGCGAATACGACTTCCGCGTCCTCTGCCTGCTGCTCACACACCTTGAAAAAATCTGGCAGGAGCCCGACTCCGGCATCTGGGAAACCCGCGGCGGCCCGCAGCAATTCACTTACTCCAAAATGATGGCCTGGGTCGCCTTCGATCGCGCCGTCCTGCTTGGCGAGCAGTTGAGCTACCACGCTCCGCTCGACCGCTGGCGCGCCATCCGCGACCAGATTCACGAGCAGGTCTGCACCCACGCCTTCAACCAGGAGAAAAACAGCTTCGTGCAGTTCTACGGCTCCGATCAGCTTGACGCATCCTTGCTGCTCATGCCCGCCGTCGGCTTTCTGCCCGGCAGCGATCCCCGCGTCCGCGGCACCGTGGAAGCCATCGAGCGCGAGCTCATGCCCAACGGCCTCGTCCTCCGCTACGACACATCCAAAGCCCCTGACGGACTGCCGCCCGGCGAAGGCGTCTTCCTCGCCTGCAGCTTCTGGATGGTTGCCGCCCTCAAAGCCATCGGCCGCGAAGACGACGCCAATGCCCTCTTCGAGAAGCTCCTCGACCTCCGCAACAGCGTCGGCCTCCTCTCCGAAGAATACGACGTAACCCGCAAGCGCCAGGTCGGCAACTTCCCCCAGGCCTTCTCACACATCGCCCTGGTCAACGCCGCCTTCGACCTCCAACCCGTAAACGGCACTCGCCGCCGCCATCACCGGCACGTCCGCCAAAAAGCAACCCCGGCATAAACCTTCGCCCCGGAGGAACAAACCGGAAATAGCCCAGGACAGAGTCCTGAGAAAGCAATCTCTAGCCCGCATTTCTCACAGGCATTGAGTTTTGTTCTGGCAGGAGGGGTCAGGGCGTCTTCGCGGATGTTTTTGGCAACAGGCGGGAAGGGGAGCGAAGATCCGTGTGCCGGAGCGGGCTCTGTAGGAGAGGTGAAGATCGATTTTGCGCACGGTTCCGCTGGCCGAGGGCTTCAGCGAAGGTGGAAGAGTGGTTGTCGGGAGGTTTTGCCGGCTTCAGCAACGCAGAGCATGGAAGGCGTGCGCGTAGATTTCCTTCCAGGGATAGGCTGAACTCATCTGGAGCAGGATGCGGCGTACGCTGACGCGGACGATGGCGCCGATCTTGAACAGCTTGAGGCGGATGGTATCGACCTGAGCCTCGGCCCACTCGGTGCCTTTCAGAGCCAGCCTGCGCAGGGCCTCGACCAGGGTGTAGGCCAGGGCGGAGAAGTACAGGCGCAGTTGGTTGCCCTTCATCTCGTCGGTGGAGAGCCGGTCGGCAAACAGGCACATCTGCTCCTTGATGCGGTTTTCCATCTCGCCGCGGGCGCAGTAGAACTTTTCGTATAAGTCCTGTGCGGCCCACTCGTCGGCGGTAAGCGAAGTGACCACGAAGCGCGGGTTCTCACCCTTGTCCAGAACCTCGGCCTTGGCCACCACGCGGCGCGAACGCGACCAACTGTGGCGCGTTCTGTATTCGAACTCGGTGAAGACGCGCGCCGCCTTGGCTGTCGCGTTGTGCAGGGTGTGTGCTTCGTGCATCTGTTTGCCGATGATCTTGCGCAGCCGCTGGTTGCGGGCCAGGCCGAAGAGGTAATCGACCCGGTTGTGCTCGCACCAGCCCATCAACGCTTCCCGGCAGAAGCCGGAATCGGCACGCAGCACGATCTTCACCGCGGGCCAGCGTGCGCGCAACTGGGTGACGATGCGGCGGATCTCTTCGACCGAGCCGGCACTGGCATCCCGGTTGGCCGGACGCAGCCGCGCACACAGCAACTGATCTCCGGCGAAGATGTACAACGGCAGATAGCAGTAGCTGTCGTAGTAGCCGTGGAAGAACCGCTCCGGTTGATGGCCATAGAGCGGGATATCGGTGGCATCCAGGTCCAACACCACCTGTGCCGGCTCCACAGCGTGAGACTCGATAAACAGATCCCCCAGAAGCCGGTCGATGGCCTCGCCCGAGTAGCTGATCTTGTGATAGCGTCCGGTGCGGCCCACCAGCTCCAACCGGTTCAGCGTGCTCTTGCCCGCCAGCGGTTGATCCATTTCTCGCTTGCCGCTGAGCACCGCCAGCAGCGGGTCGCGACGCAACTGCTCGTGATCGCAAAGGTCCTCGTAGCCCAGCGCTAGCCCGTAAATGCGCTGCGAGAGCATCTCTGGCAGCTGGTGCCGGACGAACAACGGCGAACGGCCGTCACGGAAACAGCCCGTCAGACGGCCAACAAGGTTGATCTTGCGCTCCACCTCGCGCAACAGCAGCGCCCCACCGTCACTGGATACTTGGCCGGCGCTGAATGCCGCTTCCACACGGCGCGAAAAATGAAGTGCAAACGAGAACGTTTCTTGGCTACACTCTGTCATAAGAAAGGCCGCCTCCGCACGGCTACAACTACGTGTCGACAACGCAGTTATGCCATGAAAAGACGGCCTTTCCAACTCTTTTCTCGCTCGCCGCTAAAACAATCTCCAGTGTCAGTGTGAGATATGCGGGCTAGCAGGCCGCTGAAAATCTCCCAGCTTTGAAAGGGCACGGATTTATCCGTGCCGTAAACGCCATAGAATGAGTCCGGCTTTAGTCCTCCACCGGTTTCTGCGACCCCGGAGGATGAAACGTACAATTTGCCACGGTTCTTCGTTTTCTGGCACTTACAATTTTGTTTCCTGTTAGCCGCTGCGGGCTGCATTTTCGCCGGATTCACCCGATATTCTCCCTTTTTCAGCGGCCTGCTGAGGAAACTGCCGATT
>JAKAJI010000475.1 GCA_021813825.1 Acidobacteriota bacterium
ATGGCGCTCGAAGCGGCGGGGGTGAAGGGCGGCATCGGGAAGTTCAGCCAGGCGGAGATTTTCCGGCTCCACGAGGAGTGCCGGGCAAAGAAAGAAGCGCTGCACCCGAATTCGCGGCGGGTGACGGTGGATCTCGATCCGGTGCGCGAGGGGTTGGGCGCGGTGACGATTCCGGTGGCCGATTACTATGAGCGGTGCCGGCCGTTGATGGAAGAGACGGTGCACGTGGTGGAAGATCTGCTGGCGGCGCACGGGGAAGAGGGGATGGAGGCGCTGTATGTCACCGGGGGCGGGAGCGAGTTGCCGATGGTGGCGCGGGTGCTGCGGGAGACGTTCGGGCGGAGGGTGAAGCGGAGCGCGTACACGAGGTCGGCGACGGCGATTGGGCTGGCGATTCAGGCCGACGAGGAGTCCGGGTACGCGCTGCGAGAGAAATTCACGCGGTATTTTGGCGTGTGGCGGGAGGCCGACGGAGGGCGGCGGGTGATTTTCGATCCTTTGTTCGCCAAGGGAGTGATGCTGCCGCAGGCGGGCGGGTCGCCAGTGGAGATACGGCGGAGTTACAACCCGGTGCATAACATTGGGCATTTCCGGTATCTGGAGTGCAGCCACTTAGGGCCGGAAGGGGAGCCGCGGGGAGACCTGACGGTGTGGGACGAGATTCTGTTTCCGTTCGAGCCGTCGCTGCGCGCACGGGAGGACCTGCCGATGCGGAATGTGGAGCAGACGCCGGCGGTGGCGCGGGAGCGGATTGAAGAGCGGTACGCGGCGGATGCGGGCGGCGGGGTGACGGTGTCGATCCGGAACCTGACGTCGGGTTATGGGCGGGAATACCGGTTGGGGCGATGGGCGGTGCGAACCGAGCCGGTGAAACCCGCGGGGCGGCGGCGGGCAGCTAAGCGTGGGGTCGAGTAAGTAGCGAGTAAGTTAGGTTCTAAGTTCGCGCGGCGGCGATTTCTTCGAGGATTCGGGCGACTTCGGCTTTGGGGTCGGCGGCGCGGGTGACCTGGCGGCCGATGACGAGGTAGTTGGCGCCGGCGGCGATGGCTTCGGCGGGGGTGGCGACGCGTTTCTGGTCGCCTTTGCCGGCGGTGTGGGAGCGGACGCCGGGCGTGACGAGGATGGCGCCGGGGCCGGCGGCGGCGCGGACTTCGGGGGCGTCGAGCGGGGAGCAGACGACGCCGTCGATGCCACAGGCGATGGCGTTTTTCGCGCGGAGACGGACCAAGTCGATGACCGGGCAGGGATAGCCGAGTTGGGCGAGGTCGTGCTGGTCGAAACTGGTGAGGACGGTGACGGCGAGGAGTTGGAGGTTGGACGCGCCGCGGCCTTCGACGGCGGCGCGCATGACGGCGTCGCTGCCGTGGACGGTGAGGAAGCGGACGCCGGTAGACGCGATGCGGGCGGTGGCGCGTTTGACGGTTTCCGGGATGTCGTAGAGCTTGAGGTCGAGGAAGACCTGGTTGCCGCGGGCGAGGAGTTCGCGGACGACGCTCATGCCCTCGGCCGCGTAGAGTTCCATGCCGACTTTATAGAAAGAGACGGAGTCGCCGAGGGAAGAGGCGAGAGCGAGGGCCTCGGCGCCGGATTCGACATCGAGGGCGATGATGAGGGGGTTGGATTCAGTCATGAGTTGGCGATGCGGACGGGTTTGTGGCCTTTTTCGAGGACGCGGCCGGCGCGGAAGGAGCCGGGAAGAATGGCGAGGAGGTGCTGGGCGGCGCGTTCGGGCAGGGCGATGAGGAGGCCACCGGAAGTCTGGGGGTCGTAGAGGAGGTCGTCGAATTCGGAAACGCCTTCGACGCAGGGTTGGATGAACTCGCGGTTGTTTTTGGTGCCGCCGGGGACGGCGCCGGAGCGGGCGTAGTCGAGAGCGCCGGGGAGGAACTCGAGCGTGGCGGGGTCGATTTCGAGGGTGACATTGCTCGCCAGCGCCATTTCGCGGGCGTGGCCGAGGAGGCCGAAGCCGGTGACGTCGGTGCAGGCGCGGGCTTGGGCTTCGAGCATGCGTTCGCAGGCGAGGTTATTGAGCCGGAGCATGGATTGTTCGGCGGCTTGGGCGTCTTCGGGGCGCGCGATGCCGCGTTTGACGGCGGTGGCGACGACGCCGGTGCCCAGCGGCTTGGTGAGGATGAGCGAGTCGCCGGGGAACGTGCCGGAGTTAGTGAGGATGCGCGAAGGGTGGACGGCGCCGGTGACGGAGTAGCCGAACTTGATGTCTTCTTCGTTGATGGAGTGGCCGCCGATCAAGGCGCAGCCGGCTTCGTGGATTTTTTCGGCGCCGCCGCGGAGAATTTGTTCGAGGACGGCGAGGTCGCCGGAGGCGGGGTAGGCGAGGATGGCGAGGGCGGTGAGCGGGCGCGCGCCCATGGCGTAGATGTCGCTCAAGGAGTTGGCGGCGGCGATGGCGCCGAAAGTGTAGGGGTCGTCGACGATGGGGGTGAAGAAGTCGACGGTCTGCACGAGGGCACACTCCGGCGAGAGCTTGTACACGCCCGCGTCGTCGGACGTCTCAAACCCTACGAGGACGTTGTCGTCCTTCCATCGCGGCAGGCGCGACAGAGCCTGGTCCAAAACCTTTGGACTCAGCTTTGCCGCTCAACCGGCCGCTTTGGCGCGCTCGGTCAGTTTGACCATCGTCTTTCAGGATAACGTCGGCGGGCTTCCGCGATTTCAGGGAAGGCCGCCGGCGGATTCGAGACGGACGGGCGCGCCTTGCGCCTGTTTGCTGCGTTGGGCTGCGTCCATGAAGCGGAAGATCTCGAGCGTTTCCGAGTTCGGGACGGGCGGCTTCCCGGTCTCAAAGAATTCGACGATCTTGCGCACCAGGTTCTCATAGTCCGCTTTCACGTTGGGCGGGCTTTGAACGACTGCGCCGCTCTTGCGGTAGACGACGGCGCCGTAGGGACCATAGGGGCGCAGCGCGCGCACACTGCCGATGCGTCCATCCGTCCAGCGGCAGGTGATTTCGTCGGCTGTGGCGCCGGAGACTCGGGTGACTTGCTCGCATCCCGGGCCCATGAGCGTGAACAGAATTTCGATGGGATGGATGGCGTACCAGGCGAGGTCCAGCGGATGGTGCTCCTCGAAGGGGCCGGGGCCCCAGACGCCGGCGCCGGCGATATCGTCGAACTTCATGGTGGCGGTGATTTCGCTCCAGCGCAGGCTGGAGGAGCTGAACCAGGGGACGCCGGCCTGACGCGCCAGGCGCGCGATTGCGAGGGCATCGGCGAGCGTGGCGGCGAGCGGCTTGTCGATGAAGGCCGGCTTGTGGGCCTGAAACACCAGGCGAGCCTGGGCAAGGTGCGTGCGGCCGTCGACGCTTTCGA
>JAKAJI010000476.1 GCA_021813825.1 Acidobacteriota bacterium
GGCGAAAGCCAGCATCCCCTCAGCGAGCCAGACGGCGAGCCAGGCGTCGAGCGTGGGCTGGCGGGAGGCGGCGTAGGAGGCAACCAGGGCGCTCGATCCGATCCAGATGCCGCCCCAGCCCGGGACGGCAGTAAATGCGGCGGCCCGCTCCATGGTTTCGCGGATGAAGCGGAGGTTGTCCATGGCGCGGTCCTGGAGGGAGATCGGGGGCGGGGGAAGCGACCGGAGGAGCCGGGGATGAGCCATGAAATTATATTATCATAAGTACTTTACGATGTAAAGTATAAACGATCCCTGGGGTTGACGCTGGAACCGGACCGGAATTCTCCGTGGCAGACCGGCCGGGATACAGCAAACTTATCGAGCGACTTCACCACCTTGCGCCGTGGGCCGCATTCTGCCGACCGGGTTCGGCCGGCGCGAGCGCGGGTGTTTCCAGTTGAAGATCAAGTGGAGTGACTGCAAACGGGCTTAGGGAGGTTTACTTGATTGTCTAATAAAGAGAAGAATCGGATTCGGCTGCTGCAGGGCGCGCTTGATCTGATGGTGCTGCGGACGATCGCCACAATGGGGTCCGCAGCACGCCTACGGGATCGCCGGTAGGCTGAAGCAAGTGTCCGGGGACGCACTCGATCTCAACCAGGGCACTTTGTACCCGGCGCTGGTCCGACTGGAGCAGCAGGGCTGGATTAAAGGTTCGTGGGCCAAGACGGAGAGCCACCGCGAGGCGAAGTTTTACTCGATCACGAAAACAGGGCGGCGAGCGCTGGGGCAGGAGACTGAGCAGTGGCGGCGCCTTGCCGGGCTGGTGGAAAAGCTTCTGGCGGAGGAGCCGTAGAGGATGCCGCGGTTACAGAGGATGCTCGCGAGGCTTCTGAGCCTGGTGTTTCGTGGGAGAGCCGAGCGAGAGCTGGCGCGTGAGATCTCGGCCCACTTCGCATTGATCCAGGAAGACTCTGAGCGAGGCGGGATGAGTCCGGAACAAGCGCGAATGGCGGCGCGCCGCGAGTTCGGTGGTGTCGAGCAGACGAAGGAGCGGCATCGGGCGGAGCGCTCGTTCCCGTGGCTCGAACAAAGGCTGAAGGATCTGAGCTACGGGTTTCTCGGGCTGATTCGGAACCCCGGCTTCACGGCCGTCGCGGCTCTGGCATTGGCCTGGGTATCGGCGTGAATGCGACGCTGTTTTCGATCTACGATGCGGTGGCAATGAAGCCGCTCCCGGTGGCGAATCCCGATCATGTCGTCAGGATCGAGCGATGGTTCTCGAGCGCATTCCGCGGCGACACGCAATACGGGTTCTCGAATCCCGAGTATCATTACTTCCGCGAGCGCAGCACCGCCTTCGAAAGCATCGTCGCCGCGAGTTGGCCCGTACCGGTTCGTATCTAGAATAGCGATGCAGCGTCGCGGGCCAGCCTTGTTTTCGTCTCCGGGGATTATTTCTCGGCGCTCGGGGTAGTGCTGCGCCTGGGCCGCACGTTTGGTTCCGGCCAAGATCCGGACTCCGTGGTACTCAGCTCTCCGTTCTGGCAGCGGCGATTCCAGGGCGACGCGCAGGCAGTTGGATCGCGGATCGGACTTCGCCACACGGTGTTCCGGATCATCGGGGTCGCTCCGGCCGAGTTCACCGGTACTTCCACGATGCCCCTGGTGCCGGACTTATGGGGCCACTGGCAGTTGCGAGGGAGATTCTGCCCGGCCGCGACTGGCTGCACGCGGAGGACCAACGCAAATTGCAATTGCTGCCGCGTCTCAAACCTTCCGCGGCCACCGGTTCCGCACAGGCGCAGGCGGACACCTTGATTCGCAATTTCACCGCTGCTCTTCGGCCGCCCGATCCGACTATCGCCGTTACAATTACTCCGACCTCGTTGTTCGGCAACAGCGACGATTCCCAGTTCCGCCTGTTCGTCGTCGCGTTGCTCGTGGTAACAGGCTTGGTTCTTCTGGTGGCCTGTGCCAACGTCACCAACATGCTGCTGGCGCGCGGGGCCGGGCGGCGAAAGGAGATTGGGCTACGCATGAGCTTGGGCGCAAGCCGAGGACGCGTGGTGTGGCAGTTTCTAACCGAGAGTGTCCTGTTGGCATGCCTGGGCGGCGTCGGCGGTCTGCTGCTTTCCGTTTGGGGATCAAAGCTGCTATGGGTGTCGATCGAACAGATTCTGGCAGGATTCTTTGGGGAAGTGCCTGCGTTCGCGATTGGCCTGCGGCCCGACGCGCGTGTGCTTGTCTACGCGTTCGCGGTGTCGCTGGCAACCGCATTCGCGTTCGGGCTGGCGCCGGCCCTTCACTCGAGCAGGTTCGACTTGGCCGGGGATTTGAAAGACGCCAGGCAACTCGGAGCCTCGCCTCTCCGGCGTTCCCGGCCGCGCGGTAGGCTGATCGCCGTACCGACGGCCGTGTCGATGACCTTGCCAGCTCCGCCTCGGATACGTACTTTCGCACACTCGACATCGCGCTGTTGCAAGGACGGGGCTTCACGCCGGAAGAAGCCGCCAGCGGCGCACGTGTGGCCGTTATCACTGAGAGCACCGCGAACCGCTTCTGGCCGGGCCTGAACCCGCTTGGCAGACGCTTCGAGCTCGACCGCCGGTTTCGTGCCAATTACACGGAGGATGAGGTCGTGGGAGTGGCCGCCGATGCGCGATTCGCCAACCTGACACGAATCGACCCGGCGCACGTGTATCTGCCCCCCCCACCGCCGGGCACGTTTATCCGCTGCTCGTCCGAACCGCCGCAAGTCCACGGGAGGCGCTGGAGTCCATCCGAAAGGCGGTGGTGGGTTCGGACCAAGACCTTCTGTCCAGCTTGTCGCTTCAGACGCTGGAAGATGGCCCCGTGCGTGTACAGCGCGCTGGCGCGATACTGCGCCATTTATTGCGCGGCGCTCGCCTTCTTGGCTCTCATCCTGGCGGGGGTGGGAATCTACGACGTGCTGGCTTACCTAGTCAGCCGGCGGATACCTGAGATCGGCATCCGCTGCGCTCTTGGCGCGACGCCATTCCAGATCCTGCGTCAGACTCTAGGCGACGGACTGAGACTCGCCCTGTTCGGACTTGCTGGGGGAATGCGCGGGGCATTCGGTGTGTGCTGGGCTCTGCGGATGACGCTCGTATTGCCCGGCTCGTCCGATTTTTTTTACGGCGTTCCATTCTACGACCCAGCGACGCCGTCGATCGTGGCGGCGGTGGCTTTGTTGGTGGCCGGCGCTGCGGTGGCAGGTCGGGCATGGCGCGCGCTGCGGCTTGATCCAATGGAAGCCTTGCGCCGCGAATAGTCTGGCTCCGCGAGCACCGGGCCGGAGAGCGACTGGCAAGCCGAATGCA
>JAKAJI010000074.1 GCA_021813825.1 Acidobacteriota bacterium
GGTTACATAGCCGTCGGCTCCAGCCTTCAGGCTCGGACTGTGTCGTCCTCGAGATCGCGCCCCCATGACCATTCCGTTGTCAAGCAACATTCGTCTGATTCTTCGTGCGTACATGGCACTCCCGACAGGCACCGTGACGTCGAGCAGCCCAAGACGACAGCCATGCCTCGTCAGTATTCCCAATGCTTCCTCGCCCGTCCGAACTTCTTCTACGACACATCCCCCGGTTAAAGTCATTCGAAGTACGTTGTGCAGTAGAAGCTCCTATTCGTCAACGGACGGATTATGTGTTATCGCAATCGTTGCCTCCGGCGTGCCGGGTCGGGTGGCGAGCGCTACATTGAATTCGGGCTGATATGAAAGGCAGTAACTTCGTTGATGGAACCTGGTGCGCGGCCGAAGAAAGCACCACTTTGCCGAGTATCGATCCGTGCACCGGCGAAGCGTTCGGAGAGATCGCCGATAGTTCCACCGAGGATATCGATCCCGGGGTTCGCGCCGCGCGCGCAAAGCATTCGATAGTGGTCCGTCCGGCAAAACGACGGCTCTCGAACGCGGACACATTCACTCGCGGATCAGCGCACTCATCGAGAAAAATGCGACTGAGCTCGCAGATCTGGAAACACGCGATACTGGCAAGCCGAAGAAAGCCGCGACAGCCGATATCAAAGTACTGGCCCGATACTTTGAGTACTACGGTGGCGCGGGCGACAATTTTCACGGCGAGACGATTCCATACCTAAACGGCTACCTGCTGGCCTTGTTGCGGGAACCACACGGCGTCACCGGGCACATCATTCCCTGGATCTACCCGGCACAGATGTTCGGAAGGACGCTCGCGCCCGCACTCGCGGTCGGTAATGCGACCGTGCTTAAACCCGCCGAGGACGCCTGTGCGACAAGTTTGGGGCTTGCAGAACTTGCCACCGAGGCAGGCATACCGCCGGGCGTGCTGAATGTTGTGACCGGGCGAGGATCAGTGGCCGGTGCAGCCCTGACGTCACATCCGGGCGTGGATTTCATTTCCTTCACCGGGTCGCCCGAGGTCGGACAGACGGTGCAGAAGGCCGCCGCCGATCGTTTCGTCAACTGCACTCTTGAGCTCGGTGGCAAGTCGCCGCAAGTTGTGTTCGCCGATGCCGATTTCGACGCGGCCGTCCCGGTGATTCGTCGCGCGATTATTCAGGAGGCCGGACAGCCTTGCTCAGCAGGCAGCCGGGTGTTGGTCGAGCAATCTGCCTACGAGAAATTCATCGAGTGGCCTAAGCCAGGATTCTCGGCCCTACAGGCAGGTCCACCACCGATGGATCTGGACTGCGGTCCGCTGATCAACGCCAAGCAGAATTCGCGTTCAGGGGTATATCGACCGTGCGCGCGCCGAGGGCATCGAAGTTGTGGCCGAAGGTAGAATTGCAACGGGCGTCTCGCCCCGCGGGTACTTCGTGATTCCTACCATGTTCGGAAAGGCGCCCAGGGAGTCCGCTCTCGCGCGGGAAGAAGTCTTCGGACCAGTATTCGCCGTGTTGCCGTTCCGCGATGAAGCCGAGGTAGTGCAGCTCGCCAACGACACCGAATATGGCTTGGTCGCCGGGGTGTGGACGCGGGACGGCGGACGTCAACTTCGGATGGCCAGGTCGATCCGAAGCGGCCAGGTGTTCGTGAATTGTTTCGGGGCTGGCACGGGTATCGAGCTGCCGTTCGGTGGCACGGGCAAGAGTGGGCATGGGCGTGAAAAAGGTATCCAGGCGCTGCATGATTTCACTCGCACCAAGACCGTGGTGATCAACCGCGGGTAACGGCGGCAAGGGCGGGGCCAGGTACGCGGGCACCCTCGCACAAGAGAGAATCCCCGTTCTCGGGTTTCAGAAAACGGGGATTTCAGGGAATCAGGCGAGGTCGAACCGGTCCAGGTTCATCACCTTGCTCCACGCGGCGATGAAGTCCTTCACGAAGCGTTCCTTCGAATCGTCACAGGCATAGACCTCCGCGACTGCCCGAAGCTGCGAGTTCGAACCGAAGATCAAGTCGACGCGGGTGCCGGTCCACTTGATTTTCCCGGTGGCGCGATCGCGGCCCTCATATACGCCTTCCGACGTCGACGACGGCTGCCACACCGTGCCCATGTCGAGTAGGTTGACGAAGAAATCGTTCGTCAGCGTCTCGGGCCGGTTGGTGAACACGCCGTGCCTGGACTGTCCGTAGTTGGCGCCCAGCGCCCGCAGCCCGCCGATCAGAACCGTCATCTCGGGCGCGGTCAGCGTCAGCAATTGCGCCTTATCGACCAGCACATCCTCGGGCACTCTTGGATCTTCCTTCCGGAAGTAGTTTCGGAACCCGTCCGCGGTGGGCTCGAGGACGGCGAATGATTCCACATCGGTCTGTTCTTGGGAAGCGTCCGTGCGCCCGGCTGAGAAGGGGACCTTCACCGCGTGCCCGGCGCGTTTGGCCGCTTCCTCGACTGCCGCGCAGCCGCCCAGAACGATCAGATCGGCCAGCGACACTTTCTTGTTGCCTTTCTGCGAGCGATTGAACTCCTTCTGGATCGACTCCAGCTTCTCGAGAACCTTCGCCAGCGCGGCCGGTTCGTTCACATCCCAGTCCTTTTGCGGCGCCAGGCGAATGCGCGCCCCGTTCGCCCCACCGCGCTTGTCGGAGCCACGGAACGTCACCGCCGACGCCCACGCCGTCGTAACCAGTTGGGAGATCGACAATCCGGAAGCGAGGATCTTGGCCTTGAGAGCCACAATGTCCGCATCGCCGATCAGTTCATGATCCACCGCCGGAATCGGGTCCTGCCAAAGTAGAGTCTCCTTGGGAACCAGCGGGCCAAGGTAACGCGAGACCGGCCCCATGTCGCGGTGCGTCAGTTTGAACCAGGCCTTGGAAAACGCTTCGGCCAGCTCCTGCGGATTCTCGAGGAAGTGCCGTGAGATCGGCTCATAGATCGGGTCCATTCGCAGCGCGAGGTCAGTGGTGAACATGATCGGAGCGTGGCGCTTCGACTTATCGTGCGCGTCCGGAACCGCCTTCGCCGCCGCGCCGCCCTTGGGAACCCACTGGTAGGCGCCCGCCGGGCTCTTCGTCAGTTCCCACTCGTAGCCGAACAGGTTCTCAAAGTAATTGTTGTCCCACTTTACCGGGTTGGTCGTCCAAGCACCTTCCAATCCGCTGCCGATCGTATCGACGCCCTTGCCGGTCCCGAATGTATTCTTCCAGCCAAGGCCCATCTCCTCAACGCTGGCGCCTTCGGGCTCGGGACCGACGTACTTGCTCGGATCGGCCGCGCCGTGCGCCTTACCGAACGTGTGCCCGCCGGCAATCAGCGCGACGGTCTCATAGTCGTTCATCGCCATGCGGCCGAACGTCTCCCGGATGTCCCGCGCTGCGGCCACCGGATCCGGCTTCCCGTTCGGCCCTTCCGGATTCACGTAAATCAGGCCCATCTGAACCGCGGCCAGAGGATTTTCCAGGTTCCGGTCGCCGCTGTAACGCTCGTCGGCCAGCCACTTCCCCTCCGAGCCCCAGTAAATATCCTCTTCCGGCTCCCAGACGTCCTCGCGCCCGCCGCCGAATCCGAACGTTTTCAGTCCCATCGAATCCAGCGCCACGTTCCCGGCCAGAACCATCAGGTCGCCCCAGGAGATCTTCCGGCCGTACTTCTGCTTGATCGGCCAAAGCAGGCGCCGGGCCTTATCGAGGTTCACATTGTCCGGCCAGCTATTGAGAGGCGCAAAACGTTGCGAACCGGAACCAGCCCCGCCGCGGCCATCGCCGATCCGGTAGGTGCCTGCGGCGTGCCACGCCATGCGAATGAAAAGCGGCCCATAGTGGCCGTAGTCGGCCGGCCACCACTCCTGCGACGATGTCATCAATTCATGGAGATCCTTGATCACGGCGTCGAGATCAAGGCTCTTGAATTCTTCGCGGTAGTTGAATTCCTCGCCCATCGGATTCGACAGCGGGGAGTGCTGGTGCAACATCTTCAGGTTCAGTTGATTCGGCCACCAGTCCGCATTCGTCGGGGCGCCGGCTGCCGTATGTCTATGAGCCGCGCCCGTCACGGGGCATTTCGTTTCGGTTGACAAGTTTTACTCCTGTTCCTTTCGATTTGGTCAAAACACTAAGACGAACTACGTGGGGGAACCCGCCGCGAAGAGCACTTCGCGCACAGACCCCGGAAAATGAGTTCGCATTCGCGAAGAGTCCGCTTACCGAGATAGCCCGGCGCAGGTCCGGACACGTCGTACCAGTCCACGTCCTCCACTTTGCCGCACCGGTCGCAGATGAAGTGGTGATGGCGCGTGCCTTTGGCGTCGAATCGCGCGGCGCGGCCCTCGGCGGCGACCTCCCGCACCAGACCCGCCTCTACCAGGTCCCGCAGATTGTTGTAAATCGTGGCCCGCGAAGACCGTGGATCCACGCGATTCACAGCCTCGAAGATCTCGGCGGCCGTAGGATGCCTGGATTGCCCCGTCAAAAACGCCATCACGGCATACCGCTGCGGAGTACATCGCAACCCGCTGCTTTCGAGCGAGCGTTTAATCGCTTCGGCATCCATCGATACTTTAGATTATATCTAATTTGAAAATCAATCAAGATGTTTGCCGGCAGCGCCCGCTGCGATCGCAAATCCGGCAAATCGGCAGGAACAGCTCACCGGCAGGGAAGCACCCTGGCCAGCAACGGGGTGTGCGCAGCGGCGCCGGGGAAGAATGTAGAAGAGGGAAAAAGAAGAATGGCGGGGACGACGGGGCTCGAACCCGCGACCTCCGACGTGACAGGCCGGCGTTCTAACCAACTGAACTACGTCCCCGAAATGGAAAACGTCGGAAATTTCAGACTACCACGCCCGCGTCCGTCGCTCAACTCCGAGAATTGTCCAACGCGTGATGAGCCTGAAGAGTGGGTGTGATTCCAATGCGGGGCGAGCCCGACGAGGGAGTTTGATTCCAAAGCGGGATGAGCCTGAAGCGGCGAAGCTTCAGAGGAATGCAATTCCACGTGAAGGACCTGGACAAGCTCAGTCTGAGCGAGATGGAGCAGCTACTTTCCGGCAGCCGGAAGGTCAGTTTCCAGATCGAAGACATCGAACAGAAGTACGAGCTCATCGTGGCGGTGTTGAAGGCCCAGGCGTACGCCAAACTCGACAAACGGGGCAAAGGCATCGTACGCCGTTTTCTCTAAGCGGTGACAACCACAAGCCGGGCGCAGTTGACGCGCCTGATCGCCCGCTCGAGGAAGGAGCGCAAGATCGTTCGGCGTCTGGCGGTACGGCCGGAGTTCACCGTCCGCTACACCGCGGAAGACGTCGCCCTGTTGGCGGCCACCGATGCGGCGCACGAGGACCTGTCCGGTCCGGCGTTGTGCCACATTCTGCGCCGGGAGTTCGAGGCGTTCGGCAATCGGCAATATCAGCGTCTGGCCGGCCTCTCGGTGTCGCACCTTTACAACCTGCGCAACAGCCCGGCGTATCGCAAACACCGGGTGAGGTTCCAGCACACCGAAGCCAGCCACGTGAGCATCGGCGAGCGCCGGAAGCCCGATCCGAAAGGCAAGCCGGGATATCTCCGGCTGGACACCGTGCATCAGGGCCGCAAGGATGGCGAAGAGGGGATCTTCCTGGTCAACTCCGTCGATACGGTCACCCAGTGACAGAACATCGGATGCGTGGAGACGATCAGCGAACGGCACATGCTGCCGGTACTGGAAGCGATCCTGCACCAGTATCCGTTCCGCATCCTGGGCTTTCACTCCGACAACGGCAGCGAGTTTATCAACCAGCGCGTTGCCGGAATGCTGAACAAGCTGCTGGCCGAGTTCACCAAGTCGCGGGCCAACCGCTCAACCGACAACGCGCTGATCGAGGGCAAGAACGGAGCCGTGGTGCGCAAGCACGTCGGCTACGGGTTCATCGCCTCCCAGCACGCCGACGAACTCCAGCGATTCTTCACCACGCAGTTCAATCCGTACCTGAACTTCCACCGGCCCTGTGGCTTCGCGGTGCTGGTGAAGTCGGCCAAGGGCCGCCTCCGGAGGTCCTATCCCGCCGAGGGCTACATGACGGCGTTCGAGAAGCTGCGCAGTTTGCCGGACTGGCAGAGCTACCTCAAGCCTGGCATCACCGGGAAGATGCTCCAGGAGCGGGCCGGCAGGCACAGCGATACCGAAGCCGCCCGGCTCATGCAGAAGGCGAAACTCGATATCCTCTAGCGCGCTCGACTTTGCGTTTGATCCGACCCTTCCTCCGTCCAGCGCGGATCTCTCCCTTGCTGGGCGGGGAAGGGGGCTCAAACGCCGCCCCCTTCCCCCTTGACTCAACCCTGGCTAAGCCAGCGGCATTCCCTACAAGGAGAAACTCTGACACTTCGGAGCCGTTTCCTTCAGGCTCATCCCGCGTTGGAACCCCTTCCTGCTTTCAGGCTCACTCCGTATTGGAATCAAACTATACTTTCAGGCTCATTCCTGGATTGGAAAATGCTATGCGGCCGGCCGGGTTTGGGCCCGCCCCCCAGCGGGTATCCTGTCTAAAGTGACTGGCTCAGCAGCCGCAGCGCAGCCCGCGAAACCGTTTTCGCCCGTCGTAGGCACGGTGTATCCGATCCTGGCGGCGGTGAGTTTCTCGCACCTCCTCAACGACATGATCCAGTCGTTGCTGCCGGCGATTTATCCGATCCTGAAAGCCACGTTCCGGCTGGATTTCGTTGAGATCGGACTGATCACGCTGACCTATCAACTCACGGCGTCCCTGCTCCAGCCTTTCGTCGGCCTTTACACGGATCGCAGCCCGAAGCCATTTTCGCTTCCGGTGGGCATGACGTTCACGCTCCTGGGCCTGCTGATGCTCGCTACGGCGCCACACCTCGGCATGCTGCTCGTGGCGGCGGCGTTCATGGGCATGGGCTCGTCGGTCTTCCATCCCGAGTCCTCGCGAGTGGCGCACCTGGCTTCGGGGGGCCGCCACGGACTGGCGCAGTCGGTTTTCCAGGTCGGTGGCAACGCCGGTTCTTCGCTCGGGCCGCTTCTGGCCGCATTCATTGTTCTGCCCGGAGGCCAGCGCCGCGTGGCGTGGTTCACCCTAGCCGCGCTCCTCGCCATCCTGGTGCTCACCGTGGTGGGCCGCTGGTACCGCCATGCCATGCTGCCGCGCACCTCCACGCGCGCTTCGGCTACCTCAGGCGCGATGCGCCAGGCCGCGGGACCCATCACGATCCTGGCCGTGCTCGTCTTTTCGAAGTACTTCTACTTAGCCAGCCTGACGAGTTACTACACGTTCTATCTCATGGCTAAGTTCCACGTGACCGTCCGCACCGCACAGATCGACTTGTTTATCTTCCTGGGCGCCGTGGCCGCAGGCACCGTGATCGGCGGGCCGGTCGGAGATCGCTTCGGCAGAAAATACGTGATCTGGGTGTCGATCCTCGGTGTGCTTCCCTTCACGCTGCTCCTGCCCGAGGCCAGTTACTCCTGGACCCTCATTCTCACCATCGTCATCGGGCTGATCCTGGCTTCCGCATTCTCCGCGATTCTGGTCTACGCCCAGGAACTTGTCCCCGGCAACGTTGGAATGATCGCCGGTCTGTTCTTCGGTTTCGCGTTCGGCATGGCCGGAATCGGCGCGGCCGTTCTCGGCAAACTTGCCGACGCAACAAGTATCTTTTTCGTCTATCGCGTCTGTTCGTTCTTACCCGCGCTCGGCCTGCTGACCGCCTTCCTGCCGGACGTGCACAAGCAGCGCCCGGCGGCTTAGGCGGCCGCGCCGAAGTCGCCGTGGTGCGCGAGTTCGGCAATGCGGTCGCAGCCGCGCGCCGTGAGCGCCATCATCGTAAGCGTCGGGTGCTTGTCCCCGGTCGAGACGAAGCAACCTCCGCCAAAAACAAAAAGGTTTGCGACGTCGTGCGCCTGGCAGTACGAATTGAGCACGCTCGTCTTCTTATCCGCGCCCATCCGGCAGGTTCCCACCTCGTGAATCAAGCTGCCGGGAGGCGCCAGGAACGGTTTCGCCTCAAGCGGCTCGCCGTGCGCGGCATGGAATAACTCGGCGGCGCGGGCGTGGAAATCGGCATAGAGTTTCTTGTCGTTGTCGCAGTGGTCTGCATGGATTCGCAACACCGGAATTTCCCAGGCGTCACGCACCTGCGGATCGAGTTCAATGAAGTTTTCCTTGCGCGCCAGCATCTCACCGCCCGACATCCAGACGCGGGCAAACGCAGGATAGAGTTCCTTGATCTCCTTCTTGTAATTCGAGCCGAAGCCGGCATGTCGCAGCGCAAACATCGGAAACATCGAGGCTCCACCGCTAGCGCTCATTGCGTACCCACGGATGAAACTCCCCTTGGCTCCGTCCAGGTGAATGTGATTGGGCACATAGAGCCCGGCGGACTTCCCATCGTCGTTTCGGATCGGCCCGCCCTTCAGTTGCGGAAGGAATCCGCTTACGCCCGCGCCAGTGACTTGGTCGATCAGGTAGTGACCGAGCACGCCGCTCGAGTTGGCGATGCCGCCCGGGGCCGAATTCAGCATGATGCGCGTGCTCTCCAGTGACGATGCCGCCAGCACAACCACGCTCGCCGGCAGGTCCACCTCGCGCTTGGTGTAGCGTTCGATATAGCGGACGCCCTTGGCGCGCCCTTCGCCGTCCATCAGCACCTTGCTTACGACCGAATCACAAAGCAGCGTGACGCGCTTGGTGCGCAGCGCAACCGGCAGCGTCGACGATACCGTGCTGAACATCGCACCGACGTCGCAGCCGTTGATGCAGTTACCGCAGTAGTGGCACGGCGGGCGGTTCTGCCACATCTTCGTAAGCTGGGCGACGCGACGCTGTGTGGAAGGCATTCCCAGCTTGCGGCAGGCGGCGGCAAAGATCGTCTCGGCGCAGTTCAGCGGCATCGGGGGAAGAAACTCGCCGTCGGGAAACTGCGGGAATCCATCGGTCGACGCGCTCACGCCAATGAAGCGCTCGACGCGGCTGTAATAAGGCTCGATATCGGCGTAAGAGATCGGCCAATCGTCGCCGTATCCGTCGCGGGAAGCGGCATGGAACTCGTAATCCGCCATGCGGTCCGAACAGCGTCCCCAGTGCAGCGTCCGCCCGCCCAGCACCCGCGCACGCGTCCAGTGGAACGGCTTGCCGGGAGCCGTGGTGTACGGGTTCTCCTCGCCGTTAATCATGATGTGGTAGCTGTACTCGGTCGCGCCGGGATAACGCTTCTTCATCAATCCCGGCTGGCCCGCACCATGAAACGGAAGTTCGTACGGGAAGACATGATGAAAATCTTTCGCCGGATTGATGTTCGAGCCGGCTTCGAGCAGTGCCACGCGAAACCCGCTCTGCGCCAGCGCCATGGCGGCCCAGCCGCCACAGGCTCCCGAACCGACCACTACAACGTCGTACTTGGTTTGTGGCATGAACTTATACCTTGTGATGCTCAGGGTGATCGCAGCCCGGGAACGCAGTTAGATACGCCAGACCTTGATAATTGAGGTCATCGATCAGACCGGCCCGCGACGTGTAATAAGCCCGGACCGTCGCCTCTTTGATTAAAAGATAGGTGGCG
Organism: Acidobacteriota bacterium; assembly: GCA_021813825.1. GTDB lineage: Bacteria > Acidobacteriota > Terriglobia > Bryobacterales > Bryobacteraceae > JAJYKC01. Next base: position 9,558 of record JAKAJI010000074.1, read on the forward strand.
AAGCCGTCGTGGTGGACCTGCGGATCCCGCTCCGGCGCGGCCATGGCCTCGATCAGCGAAACCCGCTGCGGTGTGTTCATCGATCCAAATCCGCCCCTGCCGAGCCAGGCCATCGCCTCGCGCCAGGATGTCTGCATCTCCGGCGCGTACTCGGCGGCCGAGTGAACCACGAAATCGATAAACGGCGCACAGTGCGCTTCGCGGGCGCCCGGCGTATCGTCGGTGGGGAAGAGAATTTCCGTGAATGCGGTAAGCGAGGCAAACTCCGACGGCGAAAAGAATTGCGGATGGTAGTTGGTGAAACGGTCCGGCTCCGGGGGCGCGGACGAATGAACATGTGCGGCGCCGGGCGGCGCGGCGCGCAGCCACGCGGAGAAAAATGCAGCTCCGGCTGAAGTGGCTCCAGCACGGGCGATGGCCCAGGCAAAATCCCGTCGACTAACTTCCATGGTTGACTAACTCCCGTCTAGTAACTTTCCACCCTTGCATGAAGCAGCCGCCCCCCGGCCGGCAGCGCCACGCCGAAAAATGTCTCGTCGCCGTTGAGGCGGCGCGATGGCTTCCAGACGCCCTCCGGCGCGGTCCCTTCTTGCACCGAGATGAACTCAGCGCGCGTCTTCGCTGAACCGCGCCGCGGGCGGAACTGCACGCGCGCATTGGCGCCAAGAATGACGAACTCACCCGGCGAAAGCTCGCCAACCATCGCGTGGCCCGTCGGCTCCGGATTGCCCTGCGCGATCGATCCGCCGTAAGAAGCCACCGCGCGGCCAAACTGCACCAGAACCTCGAAGTCATTGAACTTGAGCAGTTGTTCGGTCAGCAATGGCGCTTCGATCGCTGCCTTTAGCTTCCCTTCGTCGCGCAGCTTCAGAATCCACGGCGAAACACCAGAGAGCAGACGGTTGTTCACCGCGTACGCCTCGCCCAACCCAGTCAGCTTGCCATTCTGCCAGTAGGAGTCGAGTCCGAACGGCGAGAACCCCAGCGCGCCATACGCCGCGATAGCAGAAAACTCGTACGAAGGAAATCTCGGGCCACCCGTTTCCGGAATCAGTAACGCATTGTCCGGGCGCCGGTACGCCTCCAGCACGCGCATATAATTCTCCGGGTCGAGCACGTAGTTATCCGGCGCGATCAGATCGAGCGCCGGAGCGTTCGCCTTCCACAGCGAAAGCATATTCGTGGTGGCGCCGCCGCTCGGGTACGCCTCGCCGGGGCGCATGAAGTTTTTCTGCTCGCGCAGCCAGACATTGACGTACATCGGCAACGGATACTCTTTCTTGCCTGCCTCGGCGACGGCGTTGATGTAACGGGAAACCGCCCAGGCCGAAAACGCCTCCCCCGCCTCGTCACCGAATACCTCCGTCCATGTGCCCGGCTTCCGGCCCAGCTTCCGAACGAGCGCTTCGGGCACGGCACCGCCGAATAGCCGATTCGCTTCCGCCGAATAATCGCGGTCGGTCCCGAGCGAACCGGGTTCGTTCTCCACCTGAATCAAGACCACGGTGTGGGTTTCGCCGTCGGTCTGCTTCAGATGCCCGAGCAACGCCCGGAAAGCCGCGATGTCGGCGTCACGCGTCGTGCTGCTCAGCGGGCTCAACGTCCGCACTGCATGGCGGGACTCATCGAGCATTCGCGGATAATGCGCCGGGTCTGTCTTGATCCAGGCCGGCACGTAGTCCATCGTGCCGTTCTTCCACGTGCCGAACCACAGCAGCACGAGCCGGAGTTTTTCGCCTCGCGCCTGCGAAACGATGGCGTCCACCGTGTCGAAGTGGAACTGTCCTTGCACGGGCTCGATATCTTCCCAATACACCGGGACCTCGACCGTGTTCAGGTGCATGGCATGGGCGGCGGGCCACAACTGCTCCATCTGTGCCGGCCAGCCACTCGAGTTATGCACTTGGGCGGCCAGCATCAGAAACGGCGCGCCATCGACAAGCAAACGGTAGTGCCCGCCGGCCTTTTCAATGCGCGGAAGCGGAGCAGCATTGGCCGCCAGCGCGAGGCTGAGCAGGGCGAGCGCGGTTTTCATCGCTGGTCATTACATCACACCGCGGGCGGCGATGGTGCGTGCCACTCCCCCAACGGCTTGATGGAAATGCCGAACGGCTCCCACTTCCGCATCCGGCCCGGCCCTCGCAGTTCGCTCCCCGCGCACGAGGCAGGATTTTCCGGGAAGCGGCACACAATTGGCCGTCCGAGGCTACCCGGCCGGATCTGAAACGCAATCGGCTCTTGATCGGGTTCGAAAATTCCGGAGCTCGAAGACACGCCTCAGCCAGGACTGAACGATCGGCCCAGCCTTGGACGGAAAACGGTGCGGACCCGGCAGCAGATGAAACTCCACATCGTTGGCCCGCAGGCGCAGGCGGCTTTCAAATTGCTGAACGGTTGGGACCGGATAATACTCGTCCTCGCTGCGGGCGATGTGGAGCAGCGCCGCGCTGACAGATTGATAGCTGTCCGCTTCCCAGTCGCGCGGAACGCCGCCGCAGACACCGAGGACGCCTCCAACTTCCCCGGGGTACGTGGCGCAGAAGCGGTAGTTCAGGCCGACCGGCTGGGAGAAGCCGGCAAGCAGACACTGCTGCGGTTCCAGGGCGAACCGCTCGCGGAGATCACAAAGAACGTGCATCACCATGCTGTGGTGAAGCCGAACCGCGTCTTCCCAGTGGTCACGAATTCCCCAGTTATAGGCCGGCGCGGCGCCGCTACCCACCCCGCCCTGCGGAGTGGTGAAATAGTGTTGGTTCGGTGCCTGAATCGAGGCGATGACCCAGTCCGGGCCGAACCACGGCGCCGAAAGGCGCAACATCGCTTCGGGACTTGAACCGTAACCGTGTAGAACAACGGCCAAGCCGGCAGCGTGTGCTGGAACAGCGGGCGGGCGCACCACATAGCAGCAGGAGAGCGGGACGCAGAACGTCCAAGTCTCGTCAGGCACTGGCATGGTGTGATCGTACCTCGGAGAGACCTGGATGCGGAGATCAGGCTTTCCCCCTGTCCGGCCGATAAGAGGGAGAGGAGAATGCATCGAATGAACCGGGCCTGTTTAATGGCCGAGGCGGACGACAATTCCGGCTCTGGTGCGCCTTCGCAGGAGTTGGATGTCAATGCGGCCTTGAGCCGGGTGGGCGGCCAGTTGGATCTGCTCAAAGAACTGGCCGCCTTATTTATCGACGACTACCCCAACGACCTCGCCCAGATTGGGGCAAGCCTGAAAGAGCGCGACGCCAGGCTGCTCGAGCGCTCCGCGCATCGGCTGAAGGGTTCGGTCGCCAACTTCGGTGCGCCAGGACTTTGGGCCCTGGCGGCGGAACTGGAGCGCAAAGGCAAAACGGAAGATTGGTTCGGCGTTCCGGAACTCGTCTCTCAGCTCAAAGAGCGGATGGAGCGCATGAAGCAGGAGTTGTTGGCGCTATAGGCCCGGATCCGGATATTAGCGCTGCTTGAGCGCAGCCTGCTGTACCGCAGGTGTTTGCTGCCCGGCCGCCTGCTGTCCAGCCGTCGCGGTCTGCGCCGGGGCTGCCGCCAGTTCCGAATTCTTATACTTCGGCTCGCTGACGTAACCGCTAATTTCGTTCTTGGTTACTTTGTTCACCACGAGTTCCACCGGTTGCGGGCGGTCCGCCAGGTTGATCCACACCGGTTCGAACAGGTTGATGTGCTTCTTCTGCAGTGTCGCATCGTCCACGATCATCGCCAGGTCGTAGAACTGGTGCTTCGTGTTCGCCTTCCGCAGCGACAGGCTCAATGGCCCGACGCGCTGGAATTCCTTCGACTTCGTCAGTTGAAATTCGTAATAGTTCCGTTCGCCGCGCTTCTCCATCGCCACCAGTTCGTCGTGGTTCTTCGCGATCGACCCGTTCAGCTCATCGCGCGTGGAATTCAGCCTGCCCTGTAGCTCGTCGCTGGTGCGCTGCAGGTCCTGCTGCGTCTGCGCGATCTGCTGGCCCTGCTGCGCCAGTTTCGACTCGATCTGCTGGTACCGGGGGTCGGTGCGCCGCGCCGGGGAACTCCGGGCTACGGAATGCCGGCCAGACCTGCCGTTCACCCTCGTCGCCGGCGCCTCCGGCTGCGCTTCATTGGCCGGTGGCTGGGCTGCTTCACTCACGGCGGCAAGCTTCGCAGTGAGTGCCTGAATCTGGCTATTCGTCTGCATCAGGGCGGACTGGAACTCATCCCGAGAGGCTTGCAACTGTTTCGCCTGGGACCTCTCCCGGATCATCGAGACAAGGCCAAGAACGCTGGTGCACCCCAGCAAACCGATTAAGGCAAGGTGAGTTTTCGACATGAGCGTGTTACCTCCCGACTGCGCACTTCGCAACGACGCAATCGGCGTACCAACATCGCATCTTCGGATCTGGAGGGACTTAGCGCGAACAAACGCCGGAAAGGACTCCGAGCTCCGGGAACTTTTTACCGTCCTTGCCGGGCGTCAAGTACAATCTGCGCGGTGCGCAGCGCCAGCACCCCGGGGTTCAGATCGGTACGGTTGCACAGCACCACCACGGTCAATCCGTCCTGGGGAAACCGCTCAATCGCAGTCCGGAAACCGGCCGTGCTGCCAAAGTGCCACATCCGTTCGCGGCCCTCGAACGGATCGAGAAACCAGCCGAAGCCATAGAACACCGGCTTGCCCGGCGCGAGATTGTCGTCGCCTGGCTCGGCCGGCCATCGCGGCTGGGCGCCCCCCAGAAGCCGCACGGGCGTCAGCGCAACGCGCATTTGCGCCGAACTCACCAGGAGATTCCGCTGCAAGGCGTCGTCCCACTTCGCCAGGTCGTCAAGGTTCGAGTACACCCCGCCGTCACCCTGTGTGGCCGACGTGGCACTCTGATCCGTCTCCACAAACATCCCCCCTTCAAGCGTGTACCCAAACGCCCGCCGCGGAACGGTGTTTACGCCCTTCTCGTAGATGAGAGTCGCGTTCATCCCCAGCGGCGCGAAGATCCGGTCCCGCAGAAATCTTCCGAACGGCTCGCCCGAAACCTTCGCCACAATCAGGCCGAGCACAACGTAGGCAGAGTTGCTGTAGGCCCACTTCGTGCCCGCCGGGAATTTTCCGGCTTTCGCGCGCTCGACCAGTTGCAGCACCTCGCCGTCCCGGATCTGGTGCGCCGGGCTCCAGGCCGGCGTGCCGCCTTTCTCCGCCGCCGCCATCAGGTCTTCGTAGTCGGGCAGGCCGGCCGTGTGCGTCAACAGTTGGCGAAGGGTGATCTTTCGTCCGTACTCGGGAAAGTCCGGAAACAGTTCTCCCAGCGTCTCGTCGTAGCGCAGTTTGCCGTCCTGGACCAGCAGCATGATCGCTATCGCGGTGAACTGTTTCGTGCAGGAAGCCAGCCGGAAATCCGTACGCCCGTCGATCTTTTCCTTCGTGCGCAATTCGCGCACGCCATAGCCCTGCTCGAACACCGTGCGGCCACCCTGCCGGACCAGAACCGCCACGCCCGGCGTGGCCGGTTTGCCCAGCGGAGCAAACACGCTGTCGATGCGCGACTCGAGCACCCCGCCAGAGGCGATGACGGAACCTGGCCCAAGTAAAGCCGCGGCCCAGGCGAAGGTGCGGAATCTCATCGCCTCAACGTTTCGCCCAGTAGCGGTCCCGCGCCTGCACGGTCAGCCCCTTCTGCGCCACCGTCAGACGGATCTTGCGAAATCCGCTCAGCTTCACCGGCACGCTCGAGACATACCCGAGACTGTACTCGCTGCGCAACTCGTCCTCGATGCGCGCAAAGACCGCGTCGATCGAGAGATGCCGCGAAACTTCAAAAAAGCCGCCGCCGGTTTCGCGAGCCAGCTTCGAGAGCGCCGCACGCCCGCGCGCCGCTTCGGGCATTCCGAAAAATCCGG
>JAKAJI010000477.1 GCA_021813825.1 Acidobacteriota bacterium
GCGCAAGCGTATAGCTCTGCCCATTCACCTCCACTTCCGCCGATCCCTTCCACTGAAACAGCAAGCTCTCGCGTCCGGCGACTGAGTTGGGTGCGGTGCTCGAAGCCGGCGGCAATTCGTATTCCCCGCAATCAAGAAACTGCAGGTTCGCTTCTTCATGCGTGAAGCGCTGGCGATAAGTCACCGCGGGCGCGGCGGCGCGAAACAATTTTCCGGGATGAACAACGGCCGCCGGCCCGGTCTGTTCTTCGGCGGTGGGAAGTGTTGTGGCCATGGCTTTCTCCATTATCCGTTCAAAGCTTGTACACCGAGGTCGCCGTTCCGCGAAACAGCGCGTCGCGCTCCTCCGCGCTCAGTTTCGCCGCCAGCGACCGCACCGTATCCGCCCACAAGCTGTACTCGGAAGCCAGCAGCACCACCGGCCAGTCCGAGCCGAACATCACCCGCCGCGGGCCGAAGGCTTCGAGCACGGTCTCAAAATACGGCCGCAAGTGCTCGACTCTCCACTTGTTCCAATCCGCCTCGGTCACCATGCCGGAGACCTTGCAATACACGTTCGGCCGCCGCGCCAACTCGAGCATCAGCGTCCGCCACGGTTCCATCACACCCTCGCGAATCCGCGGCTTGGCCACATGGTCCACCACAAACGTCTGTCCGGGAAACCGGTCGACGAATTCGAGCGTCTGCGGCAAGTGCCGCTCGAAGATCAGGATGTCGTAGACGAGATTGTGCCGCTCGATCAGCCCCACGCCGCGCAGAAAATCCGGCCGCAGCATGTAATTATCGTCCGGCTCGTCGTGCAGAACGTGCCGCAGGCCCTTCAGGAGCGGGTTGGCGGCCAAGCGCGCGATGCTCTCCTCGGCCGTCTCCGCAACCAGCGGCGCCCATCCCACCACGCCGCGGATCAGCGGATTCTCCGCGGCAAGCGACAGCAGCCACTCGGTCTCTTCGATGGTCTGCCGCGCCTGCACGGCCACGGTCCCAGCGATGCCCGCGGCTTTCGCAACAGGCGCCAGGTCCGCGGGAAGAAAATCGCGCCGCAGCACGTCCATTCCCGCGCCGATCCATCCGTACTCGCTCGCGCTGTAGCGCCAGAAATGCTGGTGACAGTCGATCGCTTCCCGCTCAGCCATTGCTTGCTCCCGTTTCGATGACGCACTTCACCAGTCCCGGCGACGACCAGACTTCCTCAAACCGCGACGGCACCTCGTCCAGCCGCATCCGGTGCGTGATCCACGGCGACGTGTCGATCTCTCCTTCTTCGATCATGCGGATAATGCGCGGAAAGTCCCCGCAACTGTTCCGGCTTGCCAGCAGCGTCGTCTCGCGGCGGTGAAAATTCGGATCGTCGAAAGTGAGCGAACCCTGCACCAGACCCACGAACACAATCCGCCCGCCGTGCGCGTGATATTCGAAGCACTTCTCCATCGAAGCCCGGTTGCCCGTAGCGTCGAACACGACGTCGGCCAGCCTTTCGTCCGGCTCAGCCAGCGTTTCCACGCCGAGCGCCTCGATGAAGCGCCGCCGCTTCTCGTTGATATCGAGAACGCGGATGCGCGCCCCGGTCGTCTTGGCAAACATATAAACCGCCAGCCCGATCGGCCCCGCGCCCACAATCAGGGCCTCGTCTTCATCGTTCAGCCCGCTGCGCTCCACCGCGTGGGCGCCGATGCCGAGCGTCTCCACCAGCGCCAGTTGATCGAGCGTCAGCTTTTCTGATTTGTGCAGCAGCCGCACCGGCACATTGAACCGTTCCTGCATCCCGCCGTCGCGATGCACGCCCATCACCTGAATCCGCTCACAGCAGTTCGGTTTGCCGCGGAGGCACGCATGGCAGGTCCCGCAGTTTACGTACGGTTCCACCGCGCAGCGGTCGCCCGCGCGGATGCCGCGCGAGTTCGGCGGCGCCTCGATCACCTCCACGCCCAGTTCATGCCCCAGCACGCGCGGGTAGGAGAAAAACGGCTGCCTCCCGGCGAACGCGTGCAGGTCGGTGCCGCAGATGCCGATACGATGCACGCGAACCACCGCGTGCTCTTCTTTGGGTTCCGGTTCCGGCGCAGCGCGCTCGGCGAAACTACCGGGTTGTTCGAGGACAATTTGTCTCATGAATGCTGATACTATTCAAACTTCGCCGGCCACTGAAATGCAAACTCGCATCCTCGGCAGTACCGGACTCCGCGTCCCCGTCGTCAGCCTCGGCGGCTCGCCCTTGGGTGGCGTGTTCGCCCCCGTTGCGCAAAGCGAAGCCACACGAGCGGTCCACGCCGCCATCGACTGCGGCATGAACTTCATCGACACCTCGCCCTTCTACGCCCTCACCCGCGCCGAGACCGTGCTCGGCCATGCGTTGCGAGGCGTAAGGCGGGACCGCTACCTTCTGGCCACGAAAATCGGCCGTTACGGCGAGGCCGAATTTGATTTTTCCGCCGCGCGAACCAGGGCGAGCCTGGAGGAAAGCCTCGCCCGTCTGGGCGTCGACTATGTCGATGTCCTCCACTGCCACGACATCGAGTTCGGCTCCATCGACCAGGTCGTCGACGAGACCATCCCCACGCTCCGCCAACTCCAGCAATCGGGCAAGGCGCGCTTCCTCGGCGTCACGGGCCTTCCCCTACGCATCTTCGAGAAGGTGCTCGCCCGGACACGTGTCGACGTGATCCTCTCCTACTGCCGCTATAACCTGAACGATACTTCCCTGCTCCGCATACTGCCGCTCGCCGAAAGCGCCAACGCCGGTGTGATCCACGCCGCTCCGTTCGGCATGGGCCTGCTCACGCACCAAGGTCCGCCGGCCTGGCACCCCGCGCCGCAGGCCCTCCGCGAAGCCTGCCGCCGCGCCGCCCAGTGGTGCCAATCCCAAGGCCTCGACCTCGCCCGCATCGCGCTTCAGTTCTCCGCCGCCAACCCCCGCATCCACACCGTAGTCGCCGGCGCATCGAGCGTCGCCGAAGTCGAAGCTAACGCCGCCGCCGTCGAACAGCCCCTTGACGAGCAGGTCGTCAAGTCGATCCAGGAAATCCTCGCTCCGGTCCGCGATATGACCTGGCCCAGCGGCCGCCCGGAAAACCAGGACGCCTGAGGCCTCAATTCCCGATGTACCGCGCGTAGAGGCTTCGCGCCAGCGCCGGATCCGTCGTCCCCTTCACAATCACCCGTCCATCGGGAAATACCGTAAGCAAGTACGGCGGGGTCTCAAACCGCAACGCAAAACTGTTCGCCCGCACCTCGCCCAAACGTTCCAGCCGCCGCGCGAGCGATTCCAGATCCACCGCGCTCCGCGTGTCGTGAATTTGCAC
>JAKAJI010000075.1 GCA_021813825.1 Acidobacteriota bacterium
TTCTCTCTTTCTGCGGGTTCAGCAGCGTTATGGCAGTACCTCCGCCGCGTCCTGGAGAGCTTCGCATTACTCTATCGAACGGATATTCCTGGCCAGGAACTATCAACGCCTGTAACTGTAGCATGAGTCAAGCAAACGCCGCGCTGGGGGATTGGGAGTAAATGTTTGTAAGTAAAGGAGATGGCGCTGGTGTTGGGGCTTGTGAACGAGTTTGCGTGGGAATGAATTTCGGGGCGGAATTGAGGCATTTGCGGTACAATTTGGGTTGGGTCGGATCGCTGGTTTGGCGCGGGCCGGTGTGGGCGCGGCGCGAAACCGATGTGGGGTGTTGAATCATCTGTAGAAGCATGAGCTTGTGGTGTGGGCGCTGGGGGTTGGGCGCGATTTGGCTGTTGGCGGGGATGCTGTGCCTGGGCCAAGAGGCAGCGCAGACACCGGGGCAACAGGCGGGAGACGGGGTTCCGGCGGCCGAAGGGGCGCAGAAACCGAAGACGGAAGGGAAGAAGCCGCCGCCGCAGCCGAAGCGGATTCTGGGTGTGATGCCGAACTATCGGGCGGTGAGCGCGGGCGAGATTCCTCCGCCGCCGACACCGAAGGAAGCGTTCAATATCGCCACGCAGAACACGTTCGACTATTCGTCCTTTATCTTTACCGGGATCACGTCTTTGATGGCGGAGGGTTCGGACACGCACCCGGCCTTGGGGCACGGGATCGACGGATTCGGACGGTATTACTGGCGGGGATTTGTCGATAAGGCCGATGGGAATTACTTAGTGATCTTCGCGCTGCCGACGTTCTTGCATGAAGACGAGCGGTATTACGCCATGGGCGAGGGCGGGTTCTGGAAGCGGGCGATTTACTCGGCGTCGCGGGTTTTGATTACGCCGGATTATAACGGACGAAACACGGTAAACCTAGCGGAGATATTGGGGCGAAGCATGGCGCAGGCGATCTCGGTGACTTACTACCCCGTGCAAGACCGGAACCTGGGGGACATGGCGGAGAAGTTCGGCTGGGCGGTTGGGCGCGACGCGCTGACGAATGTGTTCCGCGAGTTCTGGCCGGATATCAATGCGCACGTGCTGCACCGGCACCACCACAGGTCTCCGAGCAGCGGGCAATAACTGAAGGTCTTGTCGTATACTTGACCCATCCGGATTGAGTTCAGGATAAATCCGGACGGGGGCCGATCGACGTTTCCAGCCTCGTGGATGGCTTAAAAGGGGGAAGTATGCGCAAGATCGCATGCGCGGCCGTGATTGCCGCGGGCTGTTTTTGGGGGACTCCGGCGGGCGCACAGAACGTGCAAACCGGTCCGGAGATTATCCAAGCGGTTCAACACGACGTCAGTCCCGCGTTGCGAGACATAGCGCCGGGGCAGGAGGTTGCCGGAGACAAGGCGCGGGAGAGGCCGTTGCGGTTGTTCCGGACGACCGGGCAGGGAAACAACAATCCGGATCCGGTGTTGCAATCGACGGTGGGACCGAACTCGGCGATCACGCCAGGCGCCAAGTTTGCCGGGGTTGGGTTGGGAGATTACGGGTTCACGCCGAATGCCGCTCCTCCGGACACGAACGGTTCGGTAGGGGCGACGCAGTACGTGCAGTGGGTGAACGAGTCATTCGCGGTGTTTGACAAATCCACGCATGCGCTGCTGTATGGACCGGCGGCAGGGAACACGCTGTGGTCGGGCTTTGGCGGGGGATGCCAGAACAACAACGATGGCGACCCGGTGGCGATGTGGGACAAGGCGGCGCAGCGCTGGGTGATGACGCAGTTTTCGATCAGCACGACGCCGTATCTGCAGTGCGTTGCGGTATCGGCGACATCGGATGCGACCGGCGCCTGGTATCGCTATGCGTTTCAGATGCCGTATTTCAACGACTATCCGAAGCTGGGTGTGTGGCCGGACGCCTATTACATGTCGTTCAACATGTTCAGCGGGAATTCGTTTGTTGGCGGGCGGGCCTGCGCGCTGGACCGCACGAGCATGTTGGCCGGCGGAGCGGCGACGGCGCAGTGTTTCCAACTGAGTTCGGCTTATGGCGGGCTGCTGCCGTCTGACCTGGACGGCAGCACGGCTCCGCCATCGGGTTCGCCGAATTTTTTCGTGGCCTTCGGGACGAACGACCTGCAGCTTTGGAAGTTCCACGTGGACTGGACGACGCCGGCCAATTCGACGTTTGCAGGGCCGACGCTGATCCCGGTGGCGTCTTTCAGCGCGGCTTGTAATGGAGGCGGGACATGCATTCCGCAACTGGGCACGAGCCAAAAGCTGGACTCGCTGGCCGACCGGTTGATGTTCCGGTTGGCGTACCGGAATTTCGGCGACCACGAATCGCTGGTGGTGAACCACGCGGTAACGGCGGGTTCGAGCGTAGGCGTGCGCTGGTACGAGTTGCGTTCGCCGAACGGAACGCCGGCGGTTTATCAGCAAGGCACGTACGCTCCGGATTCGAATTACCGGTGGATGGGCAGCGTGGCGATGGACGGGTCGGGCGACATCGCGCTGGGCTATAGCGAGTCGAGCAGCGGGATTTACCCGGAAGTGGCGTATGCGGCGAGGGTGCCGGGCGACCCGCTGGGGACGTTAGAAGCCGAGACGGTCGTGCAGATGGGCGGCGGATCGCAGAACGGAGGGCTGAGCCGCTGGGGCGACTATAGCGCGATGAGCATTGATCCGGTGGACGACTGCACGTTCTGGTACACGAACGAATACCTGAAACAGAGCGGATCGTTCAACTGGAGCACGATTATCGGGACGTTTAAGGTGAATGGGTGCGGGACGGTAGCGAGTCCGGACTTCTCGATGAGCGCGAGTCCGGTGACGGTGGCGGTAACTCCGGGCGGGGCGAGCGGGGGTTCGACGGTGACGGTGACGTCGCTGAATGGGTTCTCGAGCGCGGTTGGACTCACGGTGAGTTGCCCGACGGGGTTAACGTGCACGATGACGCCGACTTCTGTGACGCCGGCATCGGGGGGGACCGCGACTTCGGCGCTGAGCGTTTCGGCGAGTGCGGGCACGGCAGCGGGGAATTATACGGCGACGGTGACGGGGACGAGCGGGACGTTGAGCCATTCGACGAGCGTGACTGTTGCGGTGCAGGACTTCTCGGTGAGCGCTAACCCGACGAGCGTTTCGATCACGCAGGGCCAGAACGGGACATCGACGATCAGCGTGACGGCGGCGAACGGGTTCAGCGGTTCGGTTGCGCTGAGTGCGACGGGATGCCCGACGGGGGCGACGTGTTCGTTTAGTCCGAGTTCGGTGAATCCGGGATCGAGTTCGACGTTGACGGTTGCGACGACGAGTTCGACTCCGGGCGGGACATACACGGTGAGCGTGACGGGGACGAGCGGGACGTTGAGCCATTCGACGGGCGTGAGCGTGACCGTGACGGCGCCGGCGCCGGACTTTACGATCAGCGCGAATCCGACGAGTGTTTCGGTGAACCAAGGGCAGAGCGGGACGTCGAGCATCAGTGTGACTGCGGTAAACGGATTTACGGGATCGGTATCGCTTGGAGCGACGGGATGCCCGACGGGGGCGACGTGTTCGTTTAGTCCGAGTTCGGTGAATCCGGGATCGAGTTCGACGTTGACGGTTGCGACGACGAGTTCGACTCCGGGCGGGACATACACGGTGACGGTGACGGGGACGAGCGGGACGTTGAGCCATTCGACGAATGTGCCGGTGACGGTGGTGGCGCAAGCGGCGAGTTTCACGCTGGGCGCGTCGCCGGCATCGCTGACGGTGAAGCGCAGCAGCAGCGGAACGACGACGGTCACGGTGACGGGAGCGAACGGATTCAATGGCTCGGTGTCATTCAGCGTGAGCGGATTGGGGCGCGGGACCTCGGCCAGCTTTAAGCCGACGTCGGTGACCGGATCGGGATCGACGACGTTGACGTTCAAGGCGAATAAGAACGCGCTGACCGGGACGTTTACGGTGACGATCACTGGCAGCAGCAGCGGAGTGTCGCCGAGTTCGACGACGGTGAGTCTGACGATTCAGTAAGTCAGCGATCCTCGGTTTCTGCTTGAAGGAAGCCGCTTCGGCGGCTTCCTTTTTTTATGTCCACGCGTAAGTTACTCCCACTGGTGACTCAACAGTAGTTATTTTCTGGTAGTACGACTTTTGCAGACAACTAAGAGAACTTAGCGTATACTGAAACCGTCCGGAGAGGAGTAAGTAAGGTTCCGGACACGGACGAGGGAATGGGCCGGGCCTTTTCCATGGCTCGAAAGGGGGTAGGTGTGCGGAAAGCAGGTATCGCTGCGGCCATTGCGGCAGTTTTTCTTCTGGGGGCTTCAGCCGGCGCGCAGAATGTGCAGACCGGACCCGAGGTCATTCAAGCTGTTCAACACGATGTGAGTCCCGCGCTGCGGGACCTGGCGCCTGGGCAGGAGGTGGCGGGAGAGATCAAGCGGGAGATGCCGCTTCGGCTGTTCCATCCGGCGGGGCAGGCTCAGAGCCAGGCGGACCCGGTGCTGCAGTCGACGGTGGGCACGAGTTCTGACATCACTCCGGGGTCGAATTTCGCGGGCGTGGGCGAAGGGGACTACGGGTTCACGGATCTGTACGCTCCGCCGGACACGAACGGTTCGGTGGGTGCGACGCAGTATGTGCAATGGGTGAACGTATCGTTCGCGGTGTTTGACAAGACGTCGCATGAACTTTTGTACGGGCCGGCGCTTGGAAAGACGCTGTGGTCGGGCTTCGGCGGCGGATGCCAGAACAACGACGATGGCGACCCGGTGGTGCTGTGGGACAAGGCGGCGCAGCGGTGGGTGATGACGCAGTTTTCTGTCAGGACGACGCCGTATCTGCAATGCGTCGCGGTGTCAAAGACGGGGGACGCGACGGGCGAGTGGTACCGCTATGCGTTCGAGATGCCGTATTTCAACGACTATCCGAAACTGGGCGTGTGGCCGGACGGATATTACATGACGTTCAACATGTTCAACGGGAACTTTTTTGCGGGTGCTCGTGCGTGCGCGCTGGATCGCAATAGCATGTTGAACGGCGCGACGGCGACGGCGCAGTGCTTCCAGCTCAGTACGTCTTACGGCGGGTTGCTGCCGTCGGATCTGGACGGGAAGACGCCGCCGCCGGCGGGCGAGCCGAATTTTTTCCTGGCGTTCGGCAGTAACGTGTTGCAGCTTTGGAAGTTTCACGTGGACTGGACGACACCGGCGAAGTCGACGTTTACGGGGCCGACGAATATCCCGGTGGCTCCGTTCAGCATGGCATGTAACGGTGGCACGTGCATTCCTCAACTCGGGAGTTCGCAAAAGCTCGACTCGCTCGGAGACCGGCTGATGTTCCGACTGGCATACCGAAACTTTGGCGATCATGAGTCGCTGGTGGTGAACCACTCGATAACAGCGGGAACGAGTGTGGGCGTGCGCTGGTATGAGTTACGTTCGCCGAACGGTGCGCCAACGGTGTACCAGCAGGGGACTTATGCGCCGGACTCGAACTACCGCTGGATGGGGAGCGTTGCGATGGACGGGGCGGGCAACATCGGGTTGGGCTATAGCGTGTCGGGCACCGGGATCTATCCGCAGGTGGCTTACACGGGACGGGTTCCGACCGATCCGCTGGGGACCATGCAGGCGGAGACGGTGATGAAGCTGGGCGGCGGGTCTCAACAGAAGACGCTGAACCGGTGGGGCGACTATAGCGCGATGAGCATCGACCCGGTGGACGACTGCACGTTCTGGTACACGAACGAGTACTTGAAGCAGAGCGGAACATTTAACTGGAGCACGGTCATTGGGACGTTCACGATGCCGGGTTGCGGGACGGAGCCGAGTCCGGACTTCTCGATCAGCGCGAATCCGGCTAGTGTTTCGGTGAACGCGGGCCAGAGCGGGACGTCGGCGATCAGCGTCACGGGAGTGAACGGGTTCAGCGGCCCGGTTACGCTGAGCGCGACGGGTTGTCCGACGAACGCGACGTGTTGGTTTAGTGCGAATCCCGTGAATGCGGGTTCGAGTTCAACGTTGACCATTGCGACGGCGAGTTCGACTCCGGGCGGGACATATACGGTGACCGTGACGGGGACGAGCGGAACGTTGAGCCACTCGAGGAATGTGCCGGTGACTGTGGTGGCTCAGGCGGCGAGTTTCACGCTGGGCGCGTCGCCGTCGTCGCTGACGGTGAATCGGAACAGCAGCGGATCGACGACGGTCACGGTTACGGGAGCGAACGGATTCAATGGCTCGGTATCGTTCAGTGTCAGCGGATTGGGGCGGGGGACGATCGCCAGCTTCAACCCAAAGACGGTGACCGGACCCGGATCAACGACGTTGACGTTCAAGGCGAACAAGAACGCACAGACCGGGACATTTAACGCGACGATCACTGGGACGAGCGGGTCGTTGTCGAGTTCGACGACGGTGAGTCTGACGATTCAGTAAGTCGACGATTCACTTCAACGCGAGGGAAGCTGCTGCTGCGGCTTCCCTTTTTTTTCGCTGGGGGCGTTGGGTGGGCCACGGGTGTACGATTGACAATCGTATGACTCGATTTGGATGGATGACGCGGCGCGAGGTGTTGGCGGCGGCGGCCGGGGCGATGGCGGCGGGGCGGTTGCGCGGGGCGCTGCCGGTGATGGGGACGGGGGGCGGGTTGGTGGCGGGGGAGCCGGCGTATCTGAGCAACGGGATGATCGGGATCCGGCCGGGGGCGCTGGCGGTGACGGGCGCGCCGGCGTATGCGGCGGGGTATGTTTACGAGCATCCGGTGCATCGGGTGGAGTGCCTGGCGCCGGCTCCGTTTCCGCTGGGGGCGGAGATACGGGTGAACGGGTGGAGTCTGCTGGATGCGCCGGGGCGGGGCGTGGCGCGAAGCCAGAAGATCGATTTTGCGACCGGGGGATTGGAGACGGAGTTTGAGTTTGCGGGCGGCGGCGGAGCGAAGGCCCGGGTTCGGGTGCTGCAGTTTGCTTCGCGGAGCCTGCCGAGCGTGTTGTGCCAGAGGGTGGAGTTACTGGCGGATGCGGGGGTGAAGTTAGGTTATGCGCCGCGGATTTTATTCGATGCGGCGGCGGGGACGGTGGTGCAGGGAGGGTTGCCGCCGGGGGCGGAAGCAGACGCGGCGGCGGAGGTGACGGCGAGCAACGGGAAGAGCCGGCTGGGAATCGCGGTGCGGGTTGCGCCGGGCAGCGGTTGGAAGCGGGTGGAGGGATTGGGCGGATGGGAAGCGGATGCGAGGGGTGGGGAAGCACTGGTGATGGAGACGATCGCGTCGATGGTGCCGAGTTTCTATCATCCGGAGCCGGGGCTGCAGGCGGTGCGGATGGCGAACTGGGGGTTGCAGACGGGGTTCGACGTGCTGTGGCGGGAGAACCGGCGGCTGTGGGGGGAGTTATGGCGGTCGCGGGTGGAGATAGACGGGCCGGCGGCGGACCAGAGGGCGTTGGATGCGGCTTTCTTCTACTTACATTCGAGCGTACACCGGTCTAACTTGAACGGGATGCCGCCGTTCGGGTTGTCGCAGAGCGAGCATTACTACGGACATAGTTTCTGGGACACGGAGACGTGGTCGTTTTTGCCGGTGTTACTGGCGGCGCCGGACGCGGCGCGGTCGCTGCTGGAGTTCCGGGTGCGGGGGATCGAGTGGGCGCGGCGGGATGCGGCGCTGTTCGGGTACCGGGGGATTCAGTTTCCGTGGGAGGCGGCGCCGATTGCCGGAGATGAGGTTACGCCGGTGTTCGCGGCTACAGGGTGGGCCGAGCAGCACGTGGTACCGGACGTGGCGCTGGCGTTCTGGCAGTATCAGAAGGCGACTGGGGATGCGGATTTTCTGCGGCGCGGGACGTGGCCGGTGCTGAGCGGGGTGGCGGAGTGGATTCTGAGCCGGGGTGAACGGACGCAGCGCGGGTTCGAGATTACGAACGTGATGGGGCCGAACGAGAACGAAGACAAGGTGACGAACAGCGCGTATGTAAATATCGCGTGTAAGATGGCGCTGGAGGCGGCGGTGGGTTGCGCGCGGCTGGCGGGGGAGACGGCGCCGGCGGAGTGGGCGGAGGCGGCTCGGGGGATGGTGCTGCCGATTGACGGACGGGGGATGTTAGTAACTAGCGAGGGATCGAAGCGGAATGCGTTTGCCGATGTTAGTTTCCTGTATGTGATGGAGCCGCCGGTGGATGAAGGGGTGATGAAGCGAACTTACACGGAGTTCCGGAGGGCGCCGCGGGAGCATGGGATCGGGTTTGCGACGGCTTCGCAGGCGGCGATGGCGGCGGGGGTTGGAGACCGCGGGGCGGCGGCGGAGTTGTTCCGGGCGGCGTGGGAGCCGTTCTGGCTGGAGCCGTTCGGGATGATCCGGGAGGCGGAACAGCAAGGGTATGCGTGTTTTGTGACGGACGAGGGGTCGCTGCTTCAGGCGGCGATGCTGGGTTTCACGGGGCTGCGAGTGCGGGAAGGGGACTGGGCGGCGCGGGAGGCGACGCTGCCGGAGGGTTGGAAGGCGATCCGGATGGGGCGGGTGTATGTGCGGGGGCGGGCGATGAAGGTGGAGGTGGAGCATGGGCAGAGGGCGCGAGTAACGGCGGGGTGAGAGGCGGCGGAAGTTTGGCGGGGTGACGGGAAATTGGCGGCGTGGGGAGGGTGGTGGAGCGGGATTTCTTGGGTTTAGGTTCATAGATTCGCTGTGGCCGCCGAAATGCCCGGTGAGGGGCATGACTATCTCTCCTCTCACCAGCGCGGTGCAAAACTACCTGCCGTCGATTCTCGGCGCGGGAAATGGGAATTCGGGATCGGCGAGCGGGTTGTCTCGTCTTGGCTTGCCTTCGATCGGGATGCCGCAGGATCAGGGCGGCATGTCACCGTTTGCGCAGATGTTGAGTACGCTGCAGCAGCTTCAGCAGACGAATCCGGCCGAGTACCAGCAGTTGACGCAACAGATCTCGACGAACCTGGGGAAGGCGGCGCAGCAGGCGCAGTCGCAGGGCAACACGGCGGCGGCGAGCCGGCTGAACAAGCTGGCTGCGGACTTCTCGCAGGCGTCTCAGACCGACCAGCTTCCGAGTATTCCGGACCTGTCGAAGGCGCTTGGCGGACACCACCATTTCCACGCGGGCACGGGTGCGGCGAGGACGGGTACGAGTACGGGCATGAGCGCGACTTCGCTTTCCGGGCAGGCGACATCGGCGTTTTTGTCGAGCCTCGCGCAGAGCAACGCGTTGAATCCGGCCACGATTATCATGGACACGATATCGGGATCCGGCGCGTCGGGGTCGATTTACTGAAGTTACTTGGCGGAAGCGATTTCGTCGCGGGTGGGGAGCTTAGAGGTGTCCCAGCCTCCGCCGAGCGCCTGAATGAGAGAGACGCTGGCGACGATGCGGCGGGTGACGAGGTCGACCGAGGTGCGCTGGTCCGCGAGTAAGATGGCCTGCGTGGTGATGACGGTGAGGTAGTCGACGGTGCCGGCCTTGTACTGGTAAGTGGCGATGTCGAGGGAACGCTGGGCGGCGGCGACGGCGAGGTCCTGAGCGCGGGACTCTTCGGCGAGGATGCGGAGGGCGGCGAGGTTGTCTTCGACCTGCTGGAAGCCGGTGAGGACGGTTTGGCGGTAGGCGGCGATGGCGGCGTCGAAGGCGTCGCGGGCCTGCATTTCGACGGCGTGGCGGCGGCCGGCGTCGAATAGGGTTTCCGCCATCTGCGGGCCGACGGACCAGAAGCGGCTGGGCCAGGTCCACCATTTGGAAAAGTAGACGCTTTGGAGGCCGGCGGTAGCCGAGAGGGTGACGTCGGGGAAGAAGGCGGCGCGGGCGATGCCGATCTGCTCGTTCATGGCTTCCATGGTGCGTTCGGAGGAGGCGATATCGGGGCGGCGTTCGAGGAGGGTGGCGGGGAGGCCGACGGGGATGGGCGGAGGGGCGATGGTGATGGGGCCGCCGCGCACGGCGACCTCGGCCGGAGGCTTTCCGGCGAGCACGGCGATGGCGTGTTCGAGTTGGGCGCGGGTAACTTCGAAGTCGATCAGTTGGGCCTTGGCGGTGTCTAACTGCGTTTCGGCCTGGGCGACGTCGCCGCCGGAAGCGACGCCGGAAGTGAAGCGGTTCTTCGTAAGTGTGAGATAGTCCTGGTAGGACTTGACGGTGCGATTGAGTAAGTCGATATCGCCGTCGGTTCCGCGGAGCTGGAAGTAATCGAGCGCGAGTTCGGCCTGGTAAAGCAGGCGGACGTTTTGTAACTGGGCGAAGGTGGCTTGCGCGGTTTCCTGGGCGTTGTGGATGGTGCGATGGATGACGCCGAAGACGTCGGGCGTGTAGGAGGCCGTGAGCGGGAAGGTGAAGGTGTTGCGGACGCCGAGGTTACCGAAGGGGCTGGTGGTGAGAGTGGCCGAGGTGCGGGAGTTCGAGTAAGTGGGGGTGGTGGTGGCGAAGGGGAAGAGGTTCGAGCGGGCGATGCGGACGGCTTCCTGCGCCTCGCGAAACTGCGCTTCGGCGAGAAGGACGTTCTGGTTGGAGATGCTGACTTGCTCTTCGAGCGCATTGAGGGCGGGGTCGTTGTAGATTTCCCACCAGTTGCCGCGGATGGCGCCGTCGTTGGGATGGGCCTGGCGCCACTCGTTGAACCCGGCGGGCGGGGTTTCTTTGTAAGCGGCGGGGACGGGCGCGGGCGGACGCTGATACTTCGGGCCGATGGTGCAGGCGGCGAGGAGGAGCAGCAGGGCGGCCGGCAGCGGGAGAGTTTTCAAAGTCCGGGTGGGAAGCGGCATAGTGATTGGGCTAGGCGCGGGAGGCGGCGGGCGCGAGGGTTCGGGACACGGCGCGGCGGGAGCGTCTCCAGGTTTGTAAGCGGTCGAAGTAAAGATAGACGACCGGAGTTGTGTAGAGAGTTAGTAACTGGCTGACGATCAAGCCGCCGATGATGGTGATGCCGAGGGGGCGGCGTAACTCGTAGCCGGTGCCGGAGCCGAGGGCGAGGGGAAGAGCGCCGAGGGCGGCGGCCATGCTGGTCATGAGAATGGGGCGGAAGCGGAGCATGCAGGCCTCGTAGATGGCGTCGCGGGAGTTTTTGCCTTCATTGCGCTCGGCGGCGAGGGCGAAGTCGATCATCATGATGGCGTTTTTCTTGACGATGCCGATTAAGAGGATGATGCCGATGATGGCGATGACGCTGAGTTCGGTGTGAGTGACGATGAGGGCGATGAGGGCGCCGACGCCGGCGGAGGGGAGAGTGGAGAGGATGGTGACGGGATGGACGAGGCTTTCATAGAGCATGCCGAGGACGATGTAGACGGTGAGGAGGGCGGCGGTGATGAGGAGGGGTTCGCTGTCGAGGGAGTCGCGGTAGGCCTGGGCGGTGCCGGCGAAAGCGGTGTGGATGGTGGGCGGGAGGCCGATTTTAGCGGCGCGTTCCATGATGGCGTCGACGGCCTGGCCGAGGGCGATGCCGGGTTGGAGATTGAAGGAGAGGGTGACGGCGGGGAACAGGCCCTGATGGGTGACGGCGAGAGGCGCGGTGGAGGGTTCGAAGTGGGCGACGGCGCTCAAGGGAACCTGTTGGCCGCCGGGGGCGCGGACGTAGATGAGATTGAGGGCGAGGGGATTTTGCCAGTAGGGCGGGGCGGTTTCCATGACGACGTGGTACTGGTTGAGCGGCGTGTACATGGTGGAGACCTGGCGCTGGCCGAAGGCGTCGTAGAGGACGTTGTCGATCAACTGGGGCGAGATGTTGAAGCGGGCGGCGGTGAGGCGGTCGATGACGACGTTCGATTCGAGGCCGCGGTTCTGCTGATCGCTGTTGACGTCGGTGATGAGGGGGAGGGTGGAGAGTTCGCGGAGCATGCGGGGGGCGAAGTGGTTGAGGTCGCGGAGGTTGTCGCCCTGGAGGGTGAACTGGTACATGGCGGCGCCGAAGCGGCCGCCGACGCGGAGATCCTGGGCGGCCTGTAAGTAGAGGCGTGCGCCGGGGATGCGGTTTAGCTTGGGGCGGAGGCGGGCCATGATGTAGTCGACGGTGATTTTGCGTTCGGCGAGCGGCTTGAGCGAGACGAACATGCGGGCGGAGTTGGAGGCGTTGCCGCCGGGTCCGCCGCCGCCGATGAAGCCGTTGGCGGTGTCGACGGCGGGGTCGGCCGCGACGATGCGGACGATGCGGCGGAGGATCTGGTCCATGGACTGGAAGGAGATGTCCTGGTCGGCCTGGATGGCGCCCATCATGCGTCCGTTGTCCTGCTGCGGGAAGAAGCCCTTGGGCACGCGGAGGAATAACTCGACGTTGAGTCCGATGGTGGCGAGTAAGACGGCGAGAGTAAGTGCGGGGTGGCGGAGGACGAGCGAGAGGGTTTTTCCGTAGGCGCGGACGACGGCGTCGAAGGCGCGTTCGGTGAGGCGGTAAATGAGGCCGTGGGTCTGCTCGTGCTTGAGCAGGTAGGCGCACATCATGGGCGTGGTGGTGAGGGAGACGAGCATGGAGACCATGATGGCGATGGAGAGCGTGACGGCGAATTCGCGGAAGAGGCGGCCGACGATGCCGCCCATCAGCAGGATGGGGATGAAGACGGCGATGAGGGAGAGGCTGATGGTGAGGACGGTGAAGCCGATTTCGCTGGCGCCTTTGAGGGCGGCTTCGAAGGGTTTCATGCCTTGTTCGAGATAGCGGGTGATGTTTTCGATCACGACGATGGCGTCGTCGACGACGAAGCCGGTAGAGATGGTTAACGCCATGAGGGATAAGTTATCGAGGCTGTAGCCGAGTAAGTACATTACTCCGAAGGTTCCGATCAAGGAGACGGGAACGGCGACGCTGGGGATGAAGGTGGAGCGGGGGTTGCGGAGGAAGACGAAGACGACGAGGATGACGAGGAGGACGGAGATGGAGAGGGTGCGCTCGACTTCGTGGACGGAGGCGCGGATGGTGACGGTTTGATCCATGGCGACGCGGACGTCGATGGATTGGGGGATGGAGGCTTTAAGTTGGGGGAGGGTGGCGCGGACGGCGTCGACGGTGTCGATGATGTTCGCGCCGGGCTGGCGGAAGATGATGAGAAGGATGGAGGGGTTGCCGTTGGCGTAGCCGGAGGAGCGGATGTCTTCGACGCCGTCGGAGGCCTCGCCGAGGTCGGAGATGCGGACGGCAGTGCCGTTCTTGTAAGCGACGATCAAGGGTTTGTAGTCGATGGCTTTGAAGATCTGGTCGTTGGCGCCGACTTCGACCATGCGGTGGTTATCGGAGAAGTGGCCTTTGGGGGTGTTCGAGTTGGCCGAGGCGAGGACGGTGCGGACCTGTTCGAGGCCGATGCCGTATTTGTTGAGCGCGTTTGGATTGAGATCGACGCGGACGGCGGGGAGGGCGCTGCCGCCGACGACGACCTGGCCGACGCCGGGGACCTGGGCGAGTTTTTGGGCCATGATGCTGGAGGCGGCGTCGTACATCTGGCCTTTGTCGAGGACGGTGGAGGTGAGGGCCAGCATGAAGATGGGGGAGTCGGCGGGATTGACTTTGCGGTAAGTGGGGTTGTTGGGAAGGTTCGTGGGAAGATAGCCGCGGGCGGCGTTGATGGCGGCTTCGACGTCGCGGGCGGCGGCGTCGATGTTGCGGTTGAGGTCGAACTGGAGGGTGATGTTACAGGAGCCGAGGGTGCTCGAAGAGGTCATTTCGGTGACGGCGGCGATGCGGCCGAACTGGCGTTCGAGGGGCGTGGCGACGGCGGAGGCCATGGTTTCGGGGCTTGCGCCGGGGAGGGTGGCGGTGATGGAGATGGTGGGGAAATCGACTTGGGGCAGCGGGGAGACGGGGAGGAAGCGGAAGGCGGCTGCGCCGGCGAGGGCCACGGCGAGGGTGAGGAGCGTGGTGGCGACGGGACGGCGGATGAATGGCTCGCAGATGTTCATACGTCAGGAGGCGGGCACGTATACGTGTTCGGCGGCGTGGCGCGGGGAGAAGCGGCGCGCGAGGCGGTCGAACCAGAGATAGATGACGGGGGTGGTGTAGAGAGTTAGTAACTGGCTGATAAGTAAGCCGCCGATGATGGTGATGCCGAGGGGGCGGCGGAGTTCGCTGCCGGTGCCGGTGCCGAAGGCGAGGGGGACGGCGCCGAGGAGGGCGGCCATGGTGGTCATCATGATGGGGCGGAAGCGGAGGAGGCAGGCCTGATAGATGGCGTCGAGGGGCGCCATGCCTTCTTTTCGTTCGGCGTCGAGGGCGAAATCGATCATCATGATGGCGTTCTTTTTGACGATGCCGATTAAGAGGACGATGCCGATCAAGGCGATGATGCTGAAGTCGGTGTGGCAGACCTGGAGGGCGAGCAGGGCGCCGACGCCGGCCGAGGGAAGCGTGGAGAGGATGGTGACGGGATGGATGTAGCTTTCGTAGAGGACGCCGAGGACGATGTAGACGGTGGCGAGGGCGGCGAGGATGAGGATGGGTTCGTTGGCGAGAGCGGCCTGGAAGGCGGCGGCGGTGCCCTGGAACTGGGCCTGGATGGAGGCGGGCATGTGCATGTCGTCGCGGACGCGGTTGATCGCGTCGACGGCGTCGCCCAGGGATGCGCCGGGGGCGAGGTTGAAGGAGAGAGTGACGACGGGGAACTGGCCCTGGTGGTTGACGGTGATGGGAACCGAAGTGGTTTCGATGTGAGTGAAGGCGCTGAGCGGGACTTGGCCGCCGTTGGGGAAGACGGTGGCGGCGGGTGCGGGGCTGCCGTTGAAGGGACTGGCGGAGGAAGCGGCGGCGGTGGCGAGGGTGGCGGTGGCGGAGGCGCTGGCGTTGGCGTTTTGGGGGCCGAAGACCTGGGCGGCGGCCGAGCCTCCGGAGACGGCGCCGGAAGCGGTGGCGGAGGGGGACATGCCGGTGCGGATGAAGAGATTGCGGAGGTCGAGCGGGCTTTGCTGGAACTCCGGTTTGACTTCGAGGACGACGTGGTACTGGTTGAGCTGGGTGAAGATGGTGGAGACCTGGCGCTGGCCGTAGGCGTCGTAGAGGGTTTGGTCGATGGTGGAGGCGGTGATGCCGAGGCGGGCGGCGGTGTCGCGGTCGAAGACGAGGCCGGCGCGGAGGCCGAGGACCTGCTGGTCGCTGGCGACGTCGCGGAGTTCGGGGAGTTGCTTGAGGCGGGCGGCCATGCGCGGGGCGAAGTCGTTCAACTCGGCGGCGCTGGCGTCTTCGAGCGTGTATTGAAACTGGGTGCGGCTGACGCGGTCCTCGACGGTGAGGTCCTGGACGGGTTGCATGAAGAGGGTGATGCCGGCGACTTCGGCTAACTGGGGCTGGAGGCGCCGGATGACCTCGGTGGCG
>JAKAJI010000478.1 GCA_021813825.1 Acidobacteriota bacterium
ATGCCGCGGCCGATGCGCCGGGCGCCGCCGGTGACGAGGACGGTGCGGGGTTCCATACCTTGAGCCGGGAGCGAACGAACTTCGAGTATCGCAAGGAACCGAGGGAGTTCGCCGGGCCGATGACCCTCGGGCGAGCATTTTCGCGCGCAGTTTGCCTGTAGCGCCCCCACTGGGTACGCCTGCTGGGCAATAAGTCCAAACAAGCTGCCGGCGCGGGGTTCGAGCTGCGCGTGTACTACACGGGCGCCGACGACGTGCGGCTGGATCACTTTGCCATCGAGCGTGCCGGCGATTCCCAGGCCCGGCGCTAGTTACCACGCGCGCCATCAGCCCGCCGATTCGATCGGCGGCTGCGGGGATTCCGGGCTGAGGTGCGGAGGCCAAGTGGTGCCGCGGAGCATCAGGTGGGTGGGAAGGACCACTTCAGGAATCGCGGCGCCGGGCGATTTCATCTTTTCGATCGCCATGCGGGCAAGCTGGCGGCCGAGTTCGATGTAGTCGATGCGGACCGTGGTGAGAGGCGGGATGGTGTTGATCGCGTCCGGCATGTCGCTGAAGCCGATGAGCGCGAGGTCGTCCGGCACCCGGCGTCCGATCTGCCGCAAGTGTTCCCAAACGCCGGCAGCCACGTCGTCGCCGGCGGCGAAGATGGCGGTGATCTCGGGCCGGCGGCGAAGCATCGCCTCGGCGCAGGAGTAGCCGTTGCGGAAATTGTCGGTGGAAAGCGCGACGGTCTGCGCAATGGGTTCGAGGCCGGCCTCGTTCATGGCGATGGCATAGCCGCGGTGGCGATCCTCAAACCAGCGCAGCGAGGTGTCGCCGATGAAGCAGATGTTGCGGTGGCCGAGCTGGATGAGATAGCGGACCGCATCGACGGCGCCGCGCGTGTCGTCGGAGCGGACCTGGTCGACGGTGCGGACTTGGGTGGCCCCGATCAGGTTGTTGCCGTAAAGGACGTAGGGAATGCGGGCGTTCTCTGTGGCCGCGACAAGATTCGGGTAATTCGTTCCGGCGAGGATCAGGCAGTCGGCGATGCGGTGGTGGCGGAGCACGGCGGGGAGCGTGAGCGAGGCGGCCGGAGCAGAGGCGGAGTAGCTGAAGCGTTTGAAGACGACGACGTAGCCGGCCTCCTCGGAATACGCCTCGGCGCCCTGCAGAAGCCGGGCATGAGCAGGATGAAGGAAATCCCGGTTTCCGAGGATAAAGGTGATGATGGGGCGGCCGTCGTGCGAGCCTTTGCGGGCGTTGGGCGCGCGGACGTAGCCGAGGGACTCGACCGCCTGCTCAACGCGGCGGACCAAGGCCGGGTCGACGCCCTTCTTGCCGTTCAAGGCGCGGGAGACGGTGCCGAGCGAGACGCGGGCGTGGGCAGCGACCTGCACGATGGTGACGCGGTCCGGGGATGCGCGGCGTTTCCGGGAAATGCGCTTCGGCAGATGAAAATCCCCCGTTTGGAAGATTATTTCATGAAACGAAACGCCCGCGCGCGGCTACACCACCGGGTCGCCGTGAATTTCTACCGTGTCCGGCTCGACGCCTTCCAGCGCCGGTTCGGGCAGGCGGCCGGCCCAGTCCGCCCAGCCCCAGAACAGGGCCGTAGTCGCGCTGAACAGGCCCGCGACGGCGCCGATGGTCCGGGGGCTGTAGGCTGTGGTGGCGACGCCGGCGGCCATCATCGAGATCATCATGGTGGACCAGTTCATGGTTTCGATGGTGGAAAACACCCGGCCGCGGAATTCGTTCGACACGTGTTTCAGAAGCTGGGCGAAGTTCATCACTGAGCTTACGGCGACGGCGGCGCGGGAGAGGGCGATGAAGAACAGGGCGCCGGCGAAGCTGGGCATCTGGCTGAAGACGACGTAGGCGCCGCCGTGGATGAGATAGCACAGGAAGACGGCGCGTTTGTAGCCGCTGTAGCTGATGCGTTTGCCGAGCCAGTGGGCGAAGATGCCGCCGATGACGAGGCCGATGCCGGCGCAGCCCCAGATGGCGCCGATGCCGGCGGTGCCTTTGTGGAAGACGAGTTCGCCGAAGAGGCTGAACAGGATTTGCGCGGCGCCGCCGCCGCTGGCCCAGCCGACGGCGATGAGCGCGATGCCCAGAATCAGCGGCGTCGAACGCATGTAGCGCAGGCCCTCGGTGTATTCGTGCCACGGGCGGACCACGGTGGATTCGTTCAACTGGTTCCGCTCGGCGCGGAAGCTTCCCCGGGTGGGCTTGAGTTGCGAGATGCAGAACGCCGAGAAGACGAACGACAGCGCGTTGAACAGGAACGCCCACTGATAGCCGACCGCGGCGCTCAAGCCGCCGAGGAACGCGCCCACGGTGAGTGTCATCCACGAGGTGGTTTGCGTGACGGAGTTGGCCGTGTGCAGTTCGTCTTCGGTGGCGATGGTGGGCAGGATGGACGACCGGCCGCTGGTGAAGAACGGGCTAGCGAGCATGAGCAACGCACTGAAGGCGTAGAGCGTGAAGGTCTGGCGCGTGTGGAGCGTGAGAATGAAGCCGAGCGCCATCACCGCGCGGATGACGTCGCTGGCGATCATGATGTGCTTGCGGTTGAAGCGGTCGAGCGTCACTCCGGCGAGCGGCCCGGCCAGCACCGCCGGAATCGCGCGGGAGAGCATGATGCCGGTGACGACGAGGCCGGAGTGGGTGAGGTCGAGCGCGAGGCCGAAGACCGCGACGTTGTTGAAGTTGTCGCCGATTTCGCTGACCACCTGCCCCGCCCAGGTGTAGCGGTAGTTGCGGTTGTTTCGGAGCAGGTCGAAAAAGGCGGCCATCGGCGTTTTCCGTGAGCGCGGCGGGCGCCTTTTAGGCGAACTCTTCCCGCTGGACGGTTACCGACTCGAGAAACTCGTGGTCGATGTCATAGCCGAAGCCGGGCTCGTCGCGCAGCACGATGGTCCCGCGCGCGGTCGTTTCGACTTCCGGCCGGATGATGTCGCGCTTCCAGTAGCGCTTGCTGGCCGAGACGTCGCCGGGCAGCGTGAAATTCGCCAGCGAGGCGAGCGCGATATTGTGAGCGCGGCCGATGCCGGCCTCGAGCATCCCACCGCACCACACCGGTATGCCGTGGCGCTGGGCGACGTCGTGCACGGCGCGGGCTTCGCTGAACCCGCCGACGCGGCCCAGCTTGATATTAATGATGCGGCCGGCTTTGATGCGCAGAGCCTGCTCGGCGTGATGGGCCGAGCGGATGCACTCGTCCAGGCAGATCGGCGTGCGCAGCCGCGCCTGCAGTTCGGCGTGGTCGATGATCTCGTCGTGCGCCAGCGGCTGCTCGATCATCATC
>JAKAJI010000479.1 GCA_021813825.1 Acidobacteriota bacterium
CTACGCCTCCAACTGCAGCCCCACTTCCTTTTCAACGCCCTCAACACCATCTCTTCCGTGGTCTACGAAGACCCGCGCCGCGCCGACTCGATGATCGCCCGCCTCAGCGCCCTCCTGCGCGCCACGCTCTGCGACGCCGAGGCACAGGTTGTCCCGCTCAACCGCGAAATCGAAACGCTCGAGCTCTATCTTGACGTCATGCGCCAGCGTTTCGAGGACAAGCTCAGCGTCGGCGTCCACATCGCCCCCGACGTCCGCAACGCCCTCGTGCCTCATCTCCTGCTCCAGCCGCTGGTGGAAAACTCCATCCGCCACGGCGTCGACCCGCACTCGAACGCCGTCAACGTCGAAGTAACCGCGGAACGCGACGGCGACAGCACCAAGGTCTGCGTGCGTGACTCCGGCCGCGGCCTGCCCGGCGACAACGTTCGCCGCGGCACCGGCCTGACCAACATCGTCGAGCGTCTCCAACAGCTTTACGGCCCCGAACACACGCTGGAGTTTTCCAACTGCGCCGGCGGTGGCCTCGCCGTAACGGTCGCGGTCCCCTACCGCACATGATCCGCGTCCTCATCGCCGACGACGAGCCGCCCTCGCGCCGCAAAGTGCGCCGGTTTCTTGAAAACGACGCGGAAATCGGCGAGATTCACGAAGCCGGCTCCGGCGAGGAAGCCGTCGCCGCCATCCGCAGCCTCAGCCCCGACCTCGTCTTCCTCGACGTCCAGATGCCGGGCCTCAATGGCTTCCAGGCCCTTGCCTCGATCGGGGAGCCCCGCTCGTTCCACGTCGTCTTCCTCACCGCGCACGAACACTACGCCCTGCAAGCCTTCGAAGCCGAAGCCCTCGACTATCTTCTTAAGCCCGTCGAACCGGATCGCTTCGAACGCGCCCTCGAACGAGCGAAAGAACAGGTCGCTCTACGCCGCACGCGCACACCGGCCCTCGAGCCCCGCCGCTATCTCAAACGCATCCTGGTTGAGACCAACGGCCGCGAACTCTTCCTCCCCGTCGAGCGCCTCGATTGGGCCTCCGCGGATCGTAACTACATCCAGCTATACTCGGGTCCGGAAACTTACACCATCCGCGGAACGCTCGAAAGCCTCGCCCAGCAACTCGACCCCGACCAGTTCCTCCGCATCAACCGCTCCGAGTTGGTCAACCTCGACCGCGTCCGCGAAATGCAGCCCTGGTTTCACGGCGAGCGCCGCATCATCCTCCACGACGGCCGCGAACTAACCTGGACCCGGCGCTTCCGCGCGGCATCCTCCCGCGGCTTCGTGACACGGGACATCAAGAGCTAGCCCCGTCGCCCCCGCGTGCGAAACTCGCCGAGTTGCGGGGGCTAGCCCGCGCCAGGAGGATAATCTTATGCGCTTCGCGCTCTTTGTGTCGATCTTCGCCTTCGCCTCGATGTCCCACGCGGTCGCAGGCTATCTTTACACCTTCAATTCCGCTTCCAACTCACTCCCGGATCTAAGCGGCGGAAACGTCGTCTACGAGCCCTTCTCGTTCCAATACGCAACCCCCAACCGGATCGCTTCCACCGTCGAGCTTTCCCAAAGCCAGCTTCAGAATGTCGTCCTGCCGGCCGGCTACCACATCCTCGCCGCCGCCTTCGAGGACCCCTTGAACGAAGGCGTGTACCCGTTCCAACCCGCCATCGCCTTCAGCTTCGATCAGGCTCCCGTCATCGGAGGCGGCCAACTCACCGGCTTTGAACTCGAGAATTGGTCCGGCAAGTTCTCCGCTCCCGGCGTCTACACGGACAATCTGGGTGACACGCTCGTCATCTCCAGCGCCCCGGAGCCCGCCACCCTTGTTCTATTCCCGCCTGGCGCCGCCGCTTTCCTGCTCGCACGCAAGCGGCCGCGCCGGGACACCGCGCGCCTCCGCCCGAATGCAATACACTAGCTTTCGATGAAACCGGCACATTGGTTGTGCGTCTTCGCTTCCCTCGTCTGCTTCGGCCCGGCGGCTTCCGCCCAGGTTAAGATCACCCGCGAGACAGGCAAAATCGCCATCGTCATTGATGGCAAGCCCTTCGGCGATTTCTACGTCTCCAAAGACTACGCCAAGCCCTTCGTCTGGCCCATGCGCTCGGCTTCCGGCGTCGCCATCACGCGCGGCTTCCCCATGGAACCCGCCGGCAGCGGCAGCCACGACCATCCCCACCAGCGCGGCATGTTCTTCGCCCACGAAGACGTCAACAAAACCGACTTCTGGAACAACGAATTCACCTACAAAACGCCCAACCGCGGCGTCATCGCGCTCGACCGTATCGAGGAGACGAAAGGCGGCAAACGCTCGGGCGTCATCCACACCACGTTCAATTGGCGCGATCCGCAAGGCAACACGCTCGTCGTGGAGGACCGCCGCATGACCTTCTACGCCGACCCGTCCAACCGCATCGTCGACGTCGACATCACGCTCACGGCCAAAACGAAGGTCGTCTTCGGCGACGCCAAGGACGGCGGCTTCGGCATCCGCCTCGCCGACAAACTCACCGAACTGCGCGGCACCGGCAAAATGGTCGACGCCGACGGCGCCGTAGGGGAGAAGCAGATCTGGGGCCATCGCTCCAATTGGGTCGACTACTCAGGCGAACTCGAAGGCCAGAAGGTCGGCGTCGCCATCTTCGACCATCCCTCCAACCCCCGCCACCCCAACCGCTGGCACGCCCGCGGCTACGGCCTCTTCGCCATCAACCCCTTCGGCAACCACGTCTTCGACAAATCCGCCCCGGTCGATCCAACACCACTCGACCCCGGCCAGAGCCTCCACTACCGCTGGCGCGTCGTCATCCACCCCGGCGACACCGCCAGCGCAAACATCGCCTCCCTCTGGGACGCCTACGCCAAAACAAAATAACCGGCTCCTAGCTCCTTGCTTCCGGCTCCCAAATCCCAAAGGGATTTCAAGGGCGCAGCCCTTGCTCCGGCTTCGCGTTCAGATACTGCACAATCACGCTAATCCGCCGGTTGGAAGCGTCATCGGGATGCGCCGGGTCCCGTAGATGTTGCGCCGCAAACCCGCGTACCTGCGAAACCTGGTCCGCCCGAAGCCCTTCGTCCTGCATGATACGTCTCGCCGCATTGGCGCGATCCGCCGACAGCTCCCAGTTCGTGTACGTGGCGCCGGGATAAGGCTTCGCATCCGTATGCCCTTCGATCAGAATCGAATTCTTCAACGTGCCAAGCTGCTGCGCCAGCTTCGTCAGCAGGTCCCGCCCCTCTAGGCTCGGCTGCGGGCTGCCGCTTTCAAAAAACATCCCTTTGTCGTTTTCGAGCAGCTCAA
>JAKAJI010000076.1 GCA_021813825.1 Acidobacteriota bacterium
GGAATTGCTAATGGGCGGCTTCATCCTGCTCAGCCTCGGCATCAACGCCGAGTATCTGGCCGCGATTTACGACGAGACTAAACTCCGCCCCCGCTACATCGTGGCCGAAAGCCTTCCTGCCGGTTATTGTGGAACCATTGCCCCCGAAGCCCACTCCTGAGCCTAAACCGGCCCGCCGAACGCTCCGCACGCCAATTGGGGCGCCATACTGTGCGCGGGCTGTTGGTGCTCGTGGTGCATCTTTGGAATTGGAATCCCTGGGTCCCGTTTGAGTACGCAAGCGACGCGCTTTACACGCTGAGCGCGGCCAAGGCCATAGCGCAACACCATCTTCCCTGGCTTAATCCGAACCTTGGCGCACCGTTCGGGGCCAACTGGCTGGATTTCCCGGTCTTTAACTCGATCGACAGCCTGTTCCTTGTGGTGCTGACGCTGGTCACCGGCTTTCCGGGGCTGATGGTCAACTCGCTTTGGCTCACCGCCACAGTCGTCACGTCGGCGACAGCCTGCTGGGGCTTCCGCCGCCTCGGGCTGCGCACTGAAATAGCGATCGCCTTCGGCGCTGTTTACGCTCTGCAGCCATTCACGTTTGTCCGAGGCATCACACATCTCAATCTTCTCTTCTACGCGGTTCCGCTACTGGCGACAGGGGCGATTGAGTTGGCTTCCGGGCGGTTCCGGGGCAAAGAACATCGCCGGTACCTGTGGATCGGGGTTTTATTGCAGGGCTTCGGCTATGCATACGACGCATTTTTTGGCTGCTTTACGCTGCTGACCGCGGCGGTATGGGCCTATCTGGCCCGGAAATCTCGGCGTGAACTTGGCTTCGGGGTAGCTGCCGTCGCGGCGTTGGCGGGAGCGGCTTTCATCAATCTGTCGCCGTCGCTGATCTATGTCGCGAAACGCGGGGCTAACCCCGGTTTGCAGTACAAGAACATCGCCGAGTCAGAGGTGTACGCGCTGAAGTTGCGGCAACTGTTCACTCCGATCCCGGACAACCCGTATCCGCCGCTTCACGCGGTTGAGCGCCGCATTCGAGAGGCCCACTTCTTAGGCGAAACAGAGAACGCGACGAGCCGGCTGGGGACGGTGGGGAGCGTCGGACTGCTCTACCTGTTCGGGGTGGCGTTGATGGCATGCTTCGGAGCGACGGTGAGCCCGGTGGCAGGCGCCTCGGCGGGTCTTGCAACCGCCAGCGTGCTGCTGGCCACCACCGGAGGCTTCGGTGCCTTGTTCAACGTGTTCATCTCGCCGGACATCCGCGCTTACAACCGAATCGTCGTTTTCATCAGCTTCTTTGCCCTGGCGGGTCTGGGAGATTTTCTCACGCGTGTTTCGCGCGAAAGAATTTCGCGGCTCTGGGCAGGCGTGGCGTGCGTCACACTCGCTTTGTTCGCGGCCTACGACCAGGCGGTGGTGGCGCGTTACCTCGATTATTCCGGGCGCGGGAAGGCTTTCAATGGGGACCGCGAGTATGTGGCCCGGATCGAGGCGATGATCCCCGCGGGAGGCTCCGTGTTCGAGTTGCCGTTTCGCGATTTTCCTCTCGATATGCCTCACTTGCAGATGAACGTGTACGAGGAGGCAGCCCCTTATATTCACTCACGAGGGTCGCGGTGGAGTTGGGGCGCGATGAGCGAGCGGGAGGGGCAATGGAACGAGGAAACGGCGGCAATGCCCGTCCCGCGAATGCTCGCACGGCTCAAACAGCAGGGTTTTGCGGCGGTCTGGCTGGACCGCGCGGGCTATCGGCCGGAGGAGTCACCGGAAGCGGCGTTGACGGCGGCCCTCGGCGCTCCCATCAATTCCCGCGATGGGCAGATTGGATTGTTCCTGATGCGAAACTACGCACCCCCGCCTGACAGCGCGGCGGAACCGGACCCGTTCTTCGTCTTTTATTCGACAGGATTCTATCCGATCGAAACGGCGGGAGCGGAGCGGTGGCGTTGGTGCGGCAGGGTTGGGCGAATCGATTTCTCCAACCCCTCGGGCCATGTCCGCACCATGCAATTTTCTATGATGTTAAAGACGGGCCACGCGGAGGCTTCGCCGTTTCAAATAAGCGTGGCCGGCGAGGTGGAGCGCCTGATGGTTTCGAGCGCGGGCACCAACTATGCGCACAGGATAACCATCCCGCCGAAGGGTGATGTCCGGATGATGATCCGGGCGGGATGCGAACCCGTCGAGACAGCGCCTTCCGATGTGCGGGTCGGGTTGTATTTTCGGACCGTGAACCCGACGGTTCGCGAGCTTAGATGAGCCGGAGCAGCAAGAGCAGGGACAAAATGTCGAAGAATCGAGCGTTGATTACTGGAATTACGGGGCAGGATGGATCGTATCTGGCCGAGTTGTTGCTGGCCAAAGGATACGAGGTGCACGGCGTAGTACGGCGCGTCGCGCTGGAAGATCCGGGCCACCGGCTTTCGCGTATCGCGGCGCTGCGGGACAAGATTCAGTTACATGCTGCATCGCTCGAGAGTTTTCCGAGCATTTATCGAGTCTTCCAGAAGGTCATGCCGGAGGAATGTTATCACCTGGCGGCGCAGAGCTTCGTAAGCTACTCGTTCGACGACGAGTTTTCCACGCTGAACACCAACATCAACGGGACCCATTATGTTCTGGCAGCGCTTAAGGAGATCGTCCCATCGTGCCGTTTCTACTTTGCCGGCTCAAGCGAGATGTTCGGCAAGGTTCGCGAGACGCCGCAAACCGAGCAGACGGGGTTCCACCCGCGCTCGGCGTATGGAATCAGCAAAGTGGCGGGTTTTGACCTGACGCGGAACTATCGCGAAGCGTATGCAATTCACGCTTCAAGTGGCATCCTGTTCAATCACGAATCCCCGCGGCGCGGCTTCGAGTTTGTCACGCGAAAGATCACTTCCGGCGTAGCGCGGATCGTGGCGGGGAAGCAGGACAAATTGCCGCTCGGAAATTTGGATGCGCGGCGGGACTGGGGCCATGCGCGAGACTATGTCGAGGCCATGTGGAAGATGCTGCAACAGGATACGCCCGACGATTACGTGGTTGCGACCGGTGAGACGCATTCGGTGCGCGAATTTGCCGACCTGGCGTTCGAGGCGGTCGGCTTACGCGCCGAGGATTACGTGACAGTTGATCCGCAGTTTTTTCGCCCGGCCGAAGTGGACCTGCTGATCGGGAACCCGGCCAAGGCAAAGACGCGGCTGGGATGGCAGCACACCGTGAGTTTCCGGGAACTGGTGCGCGAGATGGTGGAAACCGACATTCTGGCCATGGGGGAGGTGGACAACCTCGTGAAAGACGCTCAGGCGTAAGGCGAGTGAGTGGGCCGGAAGTTGGAGTTCGATGCGCGCACACTATCTAATCATTCCGCTGGTGACGGCTGCAGTGGCAGCGGGGGGACGGTGGTTCAGCCGATCCGGGATGGATTGGTACCGGGGACTGAGGGTTCCGTCCTGGACGCCGGCGGGAAAGGTAATCGGACGTGTTTGGGCGGTGCTCTACGTGACAGCCGCGGTTTCGGCAGTGCTGGCGTTGAATGCGGTGCCACCGGAGCGCTACACGATGGTTGCGTCACTGTACGGAGTGAACGCGTTCTTGAACCTGGCCTGGCCCTATCTGTTCTTCATCCGGCGGCAAATCGGCTCAGCCGCGCTCGAAGCGCTGCTGCTGGGGGCCTCGGTAGCCATCATTCAGGGGAACGTACTGATGTTCTCGCCGGTTGCCGCGGTGCTGCTGTTGCCATATCTCGCCTGGACGCTGTTTGCGGCGCGGCTCACCTATGCGATCTACGGTTTGAACTAGCTTTCTTCTCGGCAGCGCGGGCGGTTTTATCCTGCTGAGTCTGACGGCTGTGGTGTCCGTGATGTCCGGCATGATGATGGTAAGAATGGGTTCGGGGAAGTGCCCAGGCGGCGTTGGCCAGAGCGAGAAAGACGGCGAATGAGGCGATACGTCGGAACATGAAAGTCTCCTCGGTTGTTAAGTGAGGGATTGTGAAAGAAAATCGCTCGAATTCCACGGGCTAAAATTACGTTTGAGGTTGGCGAAGCGATGTCCATAGAAATAAAGCTCGAGACCGGCGAGGTGGCGGCGGCGCTGCCCGAGGCGCCGTTGACGCTGGAAGGCGCCGCCGTGTTGCACCAGATGATGAGGGTGCGCCGGAAGGAATGGCGGGCGCTCGATGGGTCGAAGCGTGAGGCGCTGGTGGAGGAAGCCGTAGCCGCGCTCGGGGAGATGGAGCGCAAAGCGGAGGGCCAGAGCGCGATTTTCTCGCTGTTTGGCCACAAGGGCGACTTGATGTTCGTGCATTTTCGCCCGGACTTCGACCAATTGCAGTCCTGCGAGCTTTCGATCGCGCGGCTTGCGATCGGCGAGTATCTTGATCCGGTTCACTCTTACCTGTCGGTCGTGGAACTGGGGCTGTATGAATCGACGCAAAAGGTGTTCCGAGCGCTGGTGGCGGACGGGATCACACCGCATACCCCGGAGTGGCAGCGGGCCGTGGATGAAAACCTGGCGCGACAGCGGGAGGCAATGCGGCCGCGGCTGTTTCCCGAGATGCCTCCGAACCGCTACATCTGCTTCTACCCGATGGATCGGAAGCGCGGCGAAGCGAAGAACTGGTACCAGCTTCCCATGGCCGAGCGCGCGCGCCAGATGCATGAGCATGGGATGATAGGGCGGCGCTACGCGGGCGAAGTGAAGCAGATCATTTCTGGCTCCATCGGTCTGGAC
The DNA here is from genome assembly GCA_021813825.1 of Acidobacteriota bacterium. Taxonomy (GTDB): domain Bacteria; phylum Acidobacteriota; class Terriglobia; order Bryobacterales; family Bryobacteraceae; genus JAJYKC01. Next base: position 4,717 of record JAKAJI010000076.1, read on the forward strand.
GACTGGGAGTGGGGCGTAGACCTGTTCGCCGACGATCCGGTGGTGTTCAAGCGGCTGATCTACGAGATGCGCTTCGACGAAGTAAGCGCGGTGTATGCGCTGTTTGGACCGTTCTACGTGGGCATCCGCTGCCCGGCGGCATGGCTGGGGAAACTGCTCGAAGGCGAGGCGCCCCCGCGATAGGCAGTGCCAGCGTATTCATCCGAGAAGGCGCCGTCACCCGCTCCGATGGGGAATTGCATGAGGACGGTTTCTATCGAGCGGCCGAACTCGAAGCCGACGGAGCACAAGGTTCCCGCGTGGCGGGACCCGAGCTTTTCATCGAGACGCATGGAAGCGGCGTTTGCGCCATCACCAATGACGGCGACCATTAGGCACGCGCCAGCCGTTTCTCAGCCTTCGATCCGGCGAGTGAGCAACAAGCCGCATATTACCCAGCCCGCATGCGTGGGGTCGACGTAAACAAAGTCTTCGACTGTGAAGCGATGGCCGATGATGCAAGGGCGGCAGACAATCGCGTAGGCATGACCGACGATGCGCCCGTTATCGAGCGAAGCGACAATCCAAGGAAGGCTGCCGCTCTGAATCGCCGGCCCGCGGCGCGCAACTTCCGCGTCGTCCAGTGACACCAGTTCGATGGTCGATGGGCCATGTGCGACGTAATGGGCGCAAATGCAGGTGACGGCGAGGTCACCCTCCGCGCATGAGCGGATGGTGAGTTGGGCCGGCTTGAGCCCGGGCATAACGCAACAGATGCGGAAGTCCGCCGAACTTTGCGGCGTTTGAATCAGACCGCTTCAGCGCGGATTTGGCCCCCGCGAATTCGATCGTGGCATGCGCAGGGGCCGGTCTAAAGTTGATCGCGATACCGCTCGAGCGCGATCTTGACAAGTTGCGCGCGAGTGCGAACACCGAGTTTACCGAATAGCTGACGGAGCGCCGACTTCACTCCGCTTTCCGAGATGCCCAGATTCGATCCGATGACGCGATTTGTCAGGCCTTGGAAGACATATCGGAGTACGACTTTGTCGCGCTCGGTGAGCCGGGGGGATGTTTGCACCTTCGTGCGGTCCACGGATCGATAAAGGGCGGGAAGGTATTCGGGCTCCAGGTAGACGTCCCCAGCGGCGACTTCGCGGATCTTGGTGCAGAGGACCTCGGTGGAATGATGCTTGTGGAGGATGCCGCTTACGCCGGCCCGGACGAGTTGGACGACTTCCTGGCCGCTGGCGCCCGCGGTCACGACAAGGATCTGCCCATGAAATCCTTTCTTTCGTGACTCATTGACAAAGTCCAGCGCGCGCTCCCGGCCAAGGTCGATATCGAGCAGGATCATGGAAACGTCGAGTTCGCCGATCATCGCGAGCGCTTCGGCGACCGAGCCGGATTGACCGAGCACTTGAACGTCCGGTTCCCTTTCGAGCATTCCCGCGAGGCTTTGGCGGAACATTGCGTGATCATCGAGCAAGAAGAGGCGAATCCCGCGGGCAGTACTAGAGTCCATCGGCAACTTTAATCCTACACAGTGGGTAGCTCGACGACAAAGCATGCACCGCTGGGCTGGGCTTCGAACCGGATGTCACCTCCGTAGCTGCGAATTAGCGCGCGAGAGACGTATAAGCCCAGGCCTACTCCGTCGGCGGCGACCTGGAAAGGTTGGAAGAGTTGCTCCGGGGCATTGACTCCGGGTCCTGTGTCCTGAAGGGCGATGCGTACGGAACCGTCGGAGATACTCACCGTGACGTCAAGCTCTCGTCGCTGGCATGACTGCACGGCGCGATGGCTGTTCTGGGCCAGGTTGAGTAGGGCCTGGAGCAAGCCCGGCGGATCAGAAATAACACGCGGAAGGTCCGGCGGCACGCGCCAGCGCACTGTACCATTCATTTCGGTCCACTCGCACTCGATAAGAATCCGGAGGTCGTCGAGGACTTGACGAAGCGATATACCCTCCAGTTCCGGTGTAGTGCGGCGGCTCGCCCGGAGTTCGAGATTGGCCATGGTCTCGATGCCTTTGACCAGCGTGGAGAGGCGCTGGAAGTCCTCGTCCGGCCCCCAGCCGTGCCGGGATTCCAGGTTAGCGACTACCAGCGTGATGGCGCTACAGAGATTTCTGAGCTCATGGGATACAGCGGCCGCTGTGAGGCGGTTGGATTCCTGAAGCAGACGAAGGTTCTGTTCTTCGCGGTCGCGCATCTCTTCCGATGAGTCAACAACGACGGCCGCGAGCCGCCGGCCTTCGGGAGTGTCATACGACGAGAACCAAGTATGGGCGAGGAAAATTTCGCCGTTGGCGCGGCGTCCCTGGCACTGGGCCGCGGTGCGGTAGCCTTCCGGCCCAGTTTCCAAGCGAAGCGCATCGGCGAGTACCGGCAGGTAGTCGACAATTGCTTGCCCGCGCAACGCATGGCCGGGCGGCACGGCGAACAGAGTGCCCGCGGCGGTGTTGGCCGCCAAGACAACTCCGTTTTCGTCCAATGTGAGAATGCCGGCCGGACTGCTCTCGACGAGCGCCCGCAACTGCTGTTCGGCTTCGGCCCGGCGCTCCTGTTCCTTTTGGATCCGGGTTCCATGCTCAACGGCCATTTGGCGATTTCTTATCAATGCCGCGGCAAGAAGGGAGGATGTGAAGTAGGCCAGCGACGCGAATAGGAAGCGCAGAACCGCTTCCGCGGGGCTACTCGGCACATCAAAGCGGGAACGCAGTAAACCGCAGAGCAACGCGAGCGCCAGACTACCCTGCCAGGGTAGAGCCACGGCGCTGATCATCATAGGCAGGATGTATAGCAGACCGAGGGAGACGGTGTTTCCGACCGCCCAGTCCATGATGGCAGACAGGAGGACAAGGAGTGCTACAAGCGCCGTGAGCCTCAACTTCCCTGCCTTAAAGATAAAAGCAAACATGCCTGACGAATGCGTCCGAATGGTTAGCTTACCACCCCATCGAAAGATCCTGGCCGCAGTCTGTGACCTCGCGGCAGAGCGCGGCCGAGCACCAGCGAAGGAGTGCGCGGCCAATCTTATGACTGATGTGAATGGATCTTTCGGTTAGATATATTGGGCTTCTTCACATACCATCGAAATTATTGATTGGACAGCCTGTTAGCGCTCGCCTAAACTCAAGTTCACTGACTTTCCCCCGTTCAAGAGTTGGCCACGTCCCGCCAGCCGCATAAGTCAGTGCGAGTAACCGGCGGACCACGACGTCACGGATGCGAGGAGATGATGGCCATGAACCGTAATATCTGGCTATTGTTGACTCCGGTGTTCACGTTCATTCCCGGCGTGAACGCGGCGGAAGACGATTCGGCGATGTGCGGGCGATGACGTCGCTTTGGTTCTTTGTGGGACTTCTCTTCGTGGCCAGCCGGCCGGGAGAGAAGCCAACACAAGGACACCGATCCTCAGGCTGCTGAGTCCAGCTTAGGCGATCGTCGGAACGTCCACATTTCGAGGCAGACAAGCGTTTAAATTCCTAGGAGGTTAGAGACACAGATATGGGCGCAAATTCAACGCAGGCGTTAGCCATTCTTCTTTTTTTGGCCGCTTTCGTATTGCTTGCCGGGGCGCTTGCGGGCGCCGGAATCTTAACCGGGGTCGGCGCAGCGGTGCTGCTCGGTGTTTCGCTGTACTTTTTCCGAAAGTGCAAGCCGTGGGAGCACCAGAACGACTGAGATACTCGATCCTCAAAAAACAAACAAGGAGATGAATCCGTGATTATTACTGGAGTTGCTGTAACTCTGCTGGGCTTTTTGATCAGCGTTGCAAGCTTAAGCATTGCGTCGAGCGTGGGAGGACGGATGGTTCTCGTACTCGTGGGACTCGCAGTCTCGCTGGGTGGGATCATTGGCGTACTGAATCGCGCTTACGTGAGCAAGGCGATCTGGAGGAGATAAGCCAATGAAACGAGCCACGCGACTTCTGGAACTGGTTTTGATTGCGGGCTGGTCTTACACTGCCCTTGCCCAGACGCCGGCGGCAGTGCCTCCGGCCACTGCGGCGGCAACCGCGGCCCCGATCACGAGCAAGGATTTGAATTCCATCTCCGCCCCGGACGCCAAGGCCCGGGCCAATGGCGACCCAGATGGCAGCCTGACAGGCAATGTCACTGACATCCCCGTCGCCGATCCGATCACCGATAAGACACCGAACGCCAAGGGCCTGACAATCGGCGACATTGCAAACCAGGTGGGCCAAAACAAAATTGCGGTCAACTTTGTTTGGACTTTGATCACGGGCTTCCTGGTCATGTTTATGCAGGCCGGGTTTGCGATTGTCGAAACTGGGCTTACCCGGGCCAAGAACGCCAATCACACGATGATGATGAACTTCATGGTGTACGGCGTCGGCATGCTGGCGTATTGGCTGATCGGCTTCGCCATACAAGAAGGCGGCGTCGGGGCCGTCGCCAATCTGGGCAACTCTCCGGTGCTGAGCCGGGAATTTGTGGTCACTTTGTTTGGCAAGCCGTTTGGACTGTGGGGACAGGGCGGATACTTCCTCACGCACGGTGGAGCCTACGACGTTTTCGTGATGGTCCTGTTCCTGTTCCAGATGGTCTTCATGGACACGGCGTTGACGATCGTGACCGGCGCCGCCGCCGAACGGTGGAAGTACGCGGCGTTCATTGTCTCGTCATTCGTCATGGGGGCCTTCACCTATCCGTTGTTCGCCAACTGGGCTTGGGGCGGTGGTTGGCTGGCGAACCTGGGAGCAAACTTCGGCCTTGGCCATGGTTATGCCGATTTCGCGGGCTCCGGAGTCGTCCATGCGGTGGGGGGCATCACCGGACTGGCCCTGTCAATGATTGTCGGCCCGCGGATCGGGAAGTTCCTCCGGGACGGCAAGCCCGTGGCAATGCCTGGCCACGATTTGATGATCGTGTTGACCGGCTGCTTCATTCTTGCCTTCGGCTGGTTTGGGTTCAATCCTGGTTCCACACTGGGAGCGTCGGGCAACGGCTGCCTCCGGATCAGTTCGGTCGCGGTCAACACGATGCTCGCCGGCATGGCCGGGTCGTTCGGCGCGATTTTCTATATGTGGCTGCGCTACGGCAAGCCGGACGCCTCGATGACGGGGAACGGGCTCCTGGCAGGCTTGGTTGCGATCACGGCGCCGAGCGGCTTTGTCAATACGGTGGGTGCCTGCATTCTCGGCCTGATTGCCGGTGTGCTCGTCTGCTTCTCGGTGGAGTTTATCGAGAAGGTCATGAAAATCGACGATCCAGTCGGGGCGATTTCCGTACACGGAACATGCGGCATCTGGGGTGTCATCTCCGTGGGCCTGTTCGCCGACGGTAAAAGTAACTATGGCGGATCGTGGAACGGAGTCAACGGGAGTGTGACCGGGTTGTTCTATGGCGATCCGGGGCAGCTAGTCGCGCAGTTAATGGGCGTTGCGACGCTGATTGGCTTCGTTTTCTCGTTCAGCTTCGTTCTCAATTGGATCATCGATCTGGTGATAGGCCAGCGAGTCTGCGAGCGGAACGAACTCGAAGGTCTCGATCTGCCGGAAATGGGCGCACTGTGTTACCCGGAATTCGAGATGAAGGCCAGCTCGATGGGAGCGCAATAAGATGGCTACGACGTCTGCATCTCTGGACTTGACCAGCGGAAGAGCGCGCACTTGGCACGTCAGCAAGGGGGGCGACGATGGGATGGCCGCCCTCCAGCCGGTCCGGCTGGATCCGGTTCTGGCGTGGGATGGCTCGGTAGTGGGCCAGACGGCGCTGGGCCGGCCGATCGCCCCGCCCTGGGTCCTGTGGCGAGATCCTCATGCCGTCCCACCCGCCGAGTTGCGGGACTATATCGAGGCTCTCGAGACGGCCTGCGCCGCCAACCCCCAGTCGGCGGATCTCAGGACTTGCCTCGGCATCGCCTACGCGATGAACCTGGAGGCATACAAATCCCTGGACGCTTTTCAGCTCGCGGTCGCCACGGATGAGAAGCACTTCTTCGCGCAACTGAAATATTCCGAGTTACTCTACCGTCTTCGCGCGCTTGAGAGAGCGGAGGAAGAGACAGGGAAAGCACTTGGCCTGGCTTCGAACTGGTGGGAGTTGTCGCTCGCCAGGAATCAACTCGAATTGATCCGGCAGAAGCGCCGCAAGGGAACCCAGAGGCCGGAGTGGAACAAGCCGCTTCGAGTGCCAGCGATGGTGCTCGGCGGCTTAATGGTGATCGCGAGCATTGTCATGGTGATTTGGAAATGAAATGGAAATACTTTTTCGGTGCATGCCTAGTGGTGGGAGGCGCCTTGGTCAAGGCGGGCGCACCGTTATTCGCGGTCGCCGCCGGCATCGTGCTCGCGGCGCTGCTCAACCTGGGGCGGCATCGCAGGCGAAGCCCTAAGACTCTTAGCGGCCGGGGACGCCGAGTGGGTAGGCCCGGCGGACAAGCCCGTGGGCGCGCATACGAACCCGCTGGCGCAGGTGCAAAGTAGCTAAGGCCACGAGGACAGGAGAATATGAAGAAAATCGAAGCCATTATTCAGCCTTATCGGCTCGATGACGTAAAGGCGGCGTTGCACGGCATCGGCATCGAAGGCATGACAGTGACGGACGTACGGGGCCACGGCAAGCAAAAGGGCCACACGGAGACATACCGGGGCAACGAGTACAAAGTGGACTTATTGCCCAAGGTGAAGCTTGACTTGGTCGTTCCCGACAGCCAGGCGCGACGGGTAGTGGAAACGATCGCGAACACGGCCCGTTCGGGGAAGATCGGCGACGGCAAGATCTTCGTCACGACGGTGGAGGAGGCGGTCCGTATCCGTAATGGGGACGAGGGCGAGGGAGCACTCTGAACGCCGGGAGGCGCGTGCTGGCCAGGAGTCCGGCCGCCCGCGTAGATAGGCGGGGCAACCATGCATAACGTGGACATGGGGGATCTCGTCCGCCACACAATGATGGTCCTGACCATCATCATCATCGCCGCTAAGCTAGGCGGGGAGTTGATGGGCCGACTGGGGCAGCCACCCGTGCTGGGCGAGTTGCTGATGGGCGTCGTCCTTGGAAACTTGAATCTTGTTGGCATTTCTGTACTCGATCCTCTCAAGACCAGTCCGCCGCTTCAGATCCTCGCCGAAGTGGGGGCTATCCTGCTACTATTCGAGGTCGGCGTAGAGTCGGACCTGCCCCAGTTACTGGCGGTCGGCTGGTCATCCTTACTCGTTGCTATGGTCGGCGTGGCGGCGCCGTTATTTTTGGGGTATCTGGTTGCGTCTTACTTGATCCCGGACGGCGGGTGGCTGAGTTACTTATTTGTAGGCGGGACGCTTACGGCTACCAGCGTAGGAATTACGGCCCGTGTGTTGAAAGATCTAGGCAAGTCGAACACAAAGGAAGCGCGTATCATTCTCGGAGCCGCGGTCGCGGACGACGTGATCGGACTGGTCGTTCTTGCGGTAATCAGCGGTCTAACCAGTGCCGCTACGTCTGGGGTAAGCTCGAGCGGAGCCCAGTGGACAGGCTGGCTATGGATCGTGGTTAAGGCTTGCATCTTCCTCGCGCTGGCGATCGTCGCCGGCCGGTTCTGGTCACAGCGAGCGTTCACCGTTGCCGCCCGGCTTCAGGTCGGAGGTGTTCTGCTGGCACTCTGTATTTGCTTTTGCTTCGTTCTGGCGATCCTGGCCGGACTGGTGGGCCTCGCCCCGATCGTCGGAGCATTTGCCGCCGGGGTGGTTCTCGAGGAGGTTCACTACAAGCCGTTTCTCGAACGCGGCGAAAGGACGGTCCAGGAGTTACTGTTTCCGCTGACGACGCTGGTGGTGCCGGTCTTTTTCGTGCTGATGGGGCTGCGAGTGGATCTGCGCAGCTTTGCCTCCCTATCTGTGCTCGGTTTCGCCGGCCTAGTAACGTTGGCGGCAGTCCTCGGCAAGCAGGCGTGCGCTATCGGGGTGCTGGAACGGGGAGTGGACCGGCTCGCGATTGGTGTCGGGATGATTCCTCGCGGAGAAGTGGGACTGATCTTCGCGGGCATCGGAAGTTCACTCATGCTACGAGGCCACCCGGTCTTGTCCCCGACGACTTTCTCGGCGTTGGTTCTCGTGATCATGCTCAGCACATTCATCACCCCACCGCTGCTTAAGGCGACATTCGAGCGCCGGTGAGGAGTGAGGACGCGTGGGCGGGACTTTCCGCCGGCCGGAGATTGCCCGTCAGCGCACGTCGGAGAAGGGCATTGGATCAAGGATCCAGTTGCTGATGTTCGACACGATCTCCGAGTCGTGGAGTTCGGGGCGCGCGGAGAGTTTCTTCCACTCGGGGTCTGAACCGAAAGCTCGCCAGAGGCGCTCGCGGGCAGCGAGATTTTCAAAGGCGAGCATGTACATCAGGTTAGGCATGCGGTCCCCGGCGACCATCCGGCCGAAGAAAACCGGGTTCATTCCCAGCCGCTCGAAGATACCGGCTTCGGCGGTGTCGAACATACGGATCTTCCGGGCGAGCGTAACCATGTTCGGCGACTCGTAGCGGCGAAGTTCAAAAATGTAAGATCCCGTCTCGAGCCGCTTCGGCGCCTTCAGCGAAGGGAAGCCCGGGAATCCTTCGAGCAGCCAAACAGATTCGCGCTCGTAGACCCGGCCCGTCGAGGACACGTATTTTTCATAGGCGGCGCGGTACGAGGCGTCGCCTTCGAGTTTCTGCGGGGCGGCGGCGAGGGCGCGGAAGGATTGGTACTCACTCAGCAGCACGGCCGTCGGGCTGCCGGGGCCAATGCTGACGCGGAAGGCGCTGACGGTAGTTGCGCCGGCCGAGCGGAGGGCAGGAGCGAGGGCTGAGCCCAGGAACTCCTGGGTGTGGCGGAGCTCGTCGTCGGAGGAATTGCGCATCTCGATGAGCCGCAACTCGTAGGCCGAGGGGCCTGCGGAACCGGCAGCTTGAGGTGCGCCTGCCATGAGCAGCGGCGCGGCGCTAAGGAAATCGCGGCGAAGCATCATCCTCTCGACGATACAACAGCCGGGAGTCCGCCAAAGCGGCGCTCGCGGGCGTAGAACTCGGCGAGAGCTTGCGAAAGATCCTCGGCGCTGAAGTCGGGCCACAGGCGCGGGGTGAAATAGAGCTCGGCGTAGGCGCATTCCCAGAGCAGGAAGTCGCTGAGGCGCTGCTCGCCGCCGGTGCGGATCAGCAGGTCGACGTCGGGCGACCCGAGGGCGTGGCTGAGGGCCGCACGGTTCGCCGTGGCGCCAGGGCGGCGAGCAGCTTCGAGAAGTTGATCCCGGGCGGAGTAGTCGACCGCGAGGCGCAGATGAAGGCGGGCGCCGGGAGCCGTCCGCGATTCACATTCCTCAATGGCTGGAAGCAGAAGCCGGGGAAGCCGGTCCCGGCGGCCGATAAAAGTGACCCTGACGCCGTTGTCCACACAGCGCCGCATTTCGGAACGGAGCCAGGTGCGGAGGAGTTGCATCAGCGCACCGACTTCTTCTTTGGGGCGGTTCCAATTGTCGGAGGAGAAGGCGTAGACGGTGAGAGTTCCGATGCCCTGGTCCACCGCGGCCTCGACCGTCCGGCGGAGAGCCTCGGCGCCGGCGCGGTGGCCGGCGAGGCGGGGGAGGCCGCGGCGAAGCGCCCAGCGGCCGTTGCCGTCCATGATGATGGCGGCGTGAATGCCGCAGGGAAAAGTGTAGGGCACGGAGCGGTTCATCCGCGCATGACGCGAATGAGAGCCTCCATATGATCGAGGTAGCGAGTCAGAGCGCGGCGGCCCTTCTCGGTGATCCGATAGGTGGTTCGAGGAACTCGCCCCTCGAAGGCCTTGGTGCAGGAGATGTAGCCTGCATCTTCCAGCTTGCGAGCGTGGATGCTGAGATTGCCGTCCGTGGTCTGCAGCAGGCGCTTCAACTCCGAGAAGGGAACCTCGCGCTGGGCTGCGAGAGCGCTGAGTATGCCGAGGCGTAGTCGCTCGTGGATGAGTTTGTCCAACTCCATCGGCCTGGCGGCTTCAAGCGCGGGCAGCGCCGAGGAAGCGGGTAAAGACTTTGCAAGGGCGTTTGATTTAGCCACCGTACCTCCTAGCGATCAGAAAACCGAATACAAGATGCAAGCCGCCGAAACCGGCGGCGAGGGCGACATCGCCGAAAGAGCTGGGCAAAAAGGCCGTAACAGCTCCCAGCGAAAGAAAGCAGACGCCCATGACGGGGACGATGGGCACTGAGAAGGCACCCCCGCTGACAATTCCGGCGCCGTAGAGCATCAACCAAGTGGAGGGGATGATTTGGCGAAGGCCGGTATGCGCAAGCACTACCGTGAGAACAGCGCCTACGGCAAGCGGCGGAGCGAAGCCGAAAGCGAACTTTCGGGCGGGCGGCGCCAGCAGAGGCTCACCAATCCTTTCCGCTTTCTGTTTCATGGCAAGGACGCCGAGGGCGAAAGCCAGCATCCCCTCAGCGAGCCAGACGGCGAGCCAGGCGTCGAGCGTGGGCTGGCGGGAGGCGGCGTAGGAGGCAACCAGGGCGCTCGATCCGATCCAGATGCCGCCCCAGCCCGGGACAGCAGTAAATGCGGCGGCCCGCTCCATGGTTTCGCGGATGAAGCGGAGGTTGTC
>JAKAJI010000480.1 GCA_021813825.1 Acidobacteriota bacterium
GAATCGGGTCAGTCCGGGCCGCCGCTAGATTTCGATCTCCTCCCCTTCCCGCGCAAGGCGGTATTCGGGCCCTCCGCTTTGCTGCGGATGCCGAGCCAGGATTTTCGCGAACTCCTGTTCCAGCTCGCTGTCGCTGCGCGTGGGCTCGTGATGCGTGCAGTAAAGAATCTTCGCGCCCGCCTTTTTCGCGAGATCGATGGAGGAATCAAAGTGGCCATGCCCCCAGCCTTTTTTCGCCGGATACTCTTCCACTGTGTAGGAGGTATCGGCGACGAGCACGTCCACGCCTGCAACAGCCTCAAGTATCGACTGCTCCTTCTCCTCGATGAGTTCCTGGTATTCCCGGAAGCTCTCGTCCGCCGCATCGTATATGTTGTAATAGGGCTCGTGATCGCCGGTAAAAAATACCGATTTGCCGTTTGCGTCGATGCGGTAGCCGAAGTTGATCACCGGATGGTTGAGCAGAACCGGGGTAACGCTGGCGGTGCGCAGCTGCACCGCCTCGCCGGGCGCGAGCTTGACGTACTCGATGGTGGCCTTCAGCTCCGCTTCGCGTATGGGGAAGAAACTGTATTGCAACTGCGCGTCCATCACCTGTTCCACGCCTCGCCCGGAAACGAAGTCATATGCGCCATGCAGCCGCATCCGGTTGCCGGGGACGAAGAATGGGATGAAGAAGGGCAGGCCCTGAATGTGATCCCAATGGCTGTGGGTGACGAATACGTTGGCGGTTAGCGGTATTTCCCCGAGCAGGCTTTGCGCCAAGGGAAAGATCCCGGTGCCGCCGTCGAGGATGATCAGCTCCTGGTCGTCGGTGCGAATTTCAATGCAAGTGGTATTGCCGCCGTATTTGGCGGTCTTCGGCCCCGGCACCGGGATGGAGCCGCGCACGCCCCAGAATTTGATTTTCACGATGCCGCCCCGATTTGGGAAAACACTCTTGCTTCTTCTACAGCCTTGGAAAGATCCCCGAGGGTATCAAGCAGTTCGTCGAGATCCCCGCCGCAGTGTGCGGCAACTGCCGGTGGCAGTTCTTCGACGTTGCTGTCGTCCGGCGCCGCGGCCAGTCTCTTGCCGATCTGGTTCGCTGCAAAGACGCATGCCGACATGGGCGAATTGCAATTTTCGCCGTCGTGGTGCAAACGTATGCTTTCCGCCAATGCATTGGGAAATTGCCACTTCTCCGCCAGCATCGCGCCAACCGCGGCGTGATCGACCCCGATCGCCTTCTGCTCCGCCAGGTACAGCGGTATCGCGCTTTCCCGGCTCAGCGCCAACGCTGCCGCCCATTCTTCCGGCATGAACTGGGCAAACACGACCTTGCCGAAGTCGTGCAGCAAACCGGCGATATGGCAATCCATCGGATCGGTTCCCGCACCCACCTTGGCACATAGCCGCTTGGCGACCCCCGCCACGGTAAGCGAGTGAAGGAGGTAGCGCTGGATATCGAAACCCGCCTTGTTCTCCTTCGGAAGCACGCCTATGGCCGCGATGCTCAGGGCCAGATTCTTGATGGTATTGACGCCCAGGTACACCACGGAACGATTGATCGAGGTGATCTTGTTGGGCCAGTTGTAATAGGCCGAGTTCAGCACCTTGAGGATTTTGACCGTCATGACCGGGTCGGTCTCGATGACGGACACCAGGTCTTTCGGCTGGGAATTGATGTCCCGCGTCAGCTGCAGAAGCTTTTGGACGCTCTTGGGAAAGGCGGGTATTTTTTCGACGGCATCGCTGATTTTCCGGTTCAGCTCGCTAGGGTTCTGGATCATGGCTGCTCGAGTTCCGCTGTCACTCGCATGCTACTCTCAATTGCGCTCCAGCTCCCGTATTCCGCCCCGTCTTTCGGGCCGAAGGGGTTTGCTTGAAGCGCTAGCAATGCCTGCTGCCGCTGCGATCTACGGCTCGCCGGCATTCGCCGGCGGCGTGAGTGCGAAGCGCCAGGCTCGTTCCGCATCGACAAGCCAGCCGCCGGTAGGCGGCGCGAAGTGCGTGCCGAGGATCAGGACCGGCCGGTTCGAATAACGCGCGAGAAATTCCCGCCGCGTGCGCCGCGCCGCGGCGGCGTCCACATCGAAATTATTGGCGAGGTCGGGCTCGGCGCATTGCAGCGGATGGTGCATCAGGTCGCCGGTAATGACTGCATGTTCGCCGCGCGATGAGATGCGCACGCTCACGTGGCCCGGCGTGTGCCCCGGCGTCGGTTCCAGCCGCACTTCGGGAGTCAGTGTGTGATCCATGTCGACGAGCTCGGCCAGGCCGGCGTCCAGGATGGGCTTGACCGAATCGCCCATGACGTCGCCGTCGTTGTGCTTTGCCGCCTCGGAAGCCCAGTGCTCCCATTCCTTGCGGCCGAACAGATAGCGCGCTTTCGGAAACGTCGGCATCCATTTGCCGTTCACGAGGCGCGTGTTCCAGCCGACGTGATCGACGTGCAGATGGGTACACAGTACGGTGTCTACGGTTTCCGCGGGAAAACCGGCGAGGGCGAGATCGGCCAGGAATGGCCCTTGCAGGAGGTTCCAGGCTTTGATCGCGCGCGCCTTGTCGTTGCCGACGCAGGTATCGACGATGATCCGGCGTTTTCCGGACTCGATGACGAAACTGTGGATCGAGCCGAACAGGCGCCCGTCCGCGTGCGCGAAATGCGGCCTGAGCCAGGCGTGGCGCTGCACCAGCTCAGTCGTGGCTGCGGGAAACATGAACGTGGACGGAAACGGCGCGCCGCCCAACTCGGCCACGCGCGTGATCCTTACGTCGCCGACCTGCCAGCGCAGGAATTTTTCCTCGGCCACGTTCGAGCTTCCCCTTATGCCGGCTGCATCCAGCCGATGACGCTCGCGCGCAGGCGCGCGATGAAGCGGTCCCAGGCGCCCGGGTTCTGCACGATCTCGGCGCGGTAGAACGAGGGGCACAGGATCGCGGCATGCGCGACTTCGCCGCACAGGCCGCAGCCGACGCAGGAGTGATTTACGTGCGCCACCGGGTCGACTTTCAGGGGATCGGACGAAGGCGCGAGCGTGAGCGAGGGGCAGCCGGAGAGCCGGATGCAGGAATGGTCGCCCGAGCAGGTGGCGTCGTCGACGCCGAAGCGGGTGCGCACCACGCGTGCCCCCGAGCCGAGCAGGCGCGCGAGCACCGGGCGGATGCGGCGCTGGCGCTCGAGCTGGCACTCGCCTTCGGCGATGATGACTTTGAGCCCCGTCTCCTCGGTGGTGAAGGCTTCGCGCAGGGTCTTCGCCATGTCGGCGACGCGGTAGGTGTAGACGTTGCGCAGC
>JAKAJI010000481.1 GCA_021813825.1 Acidobacteriota bacterium
GAGTCCGCTCGAAGGGAACTGCTGGCGGTGCACGCATCGAAGACTGTCCTGCCGAAGCGGCATGGCGATGCGGCCTCGCGCCAACTGGACAGCATGACGCTGGAGCAGCACCTGATGGAGACGTGCGGGGTGAGCCGGGACACCATCCGTACCTTTGTTTCACCGCTGGCCGGCGGAGGGTCGGGCTTGGGCGCCGATGTGCTCTCGGCGTATGCGGAGTACGCGGCGGACGTGCTGCTGCCGTGGAAGTACGACGTGGGCGCGCAGATGTTTCCGGGTGGCAACGCGGGGGTTGCGCGCCACATCACCAAGTCTCTGATCCCGGATTCGATCCCCGGGGAGGCAACGCTCAAGAACGTGTGCCGGTCCCGCGTGCAGTTTGCCACGCTCGACCGGGCGGGTCAGCCGGCGCGCTTGCGGCTGCGGGCGACGGTGGTGCAGGTTGAGCACGAAGGGAAGCCGGAATCGGCGGGCGCGGTGCGGATTGTCTACTTTCAAAACGGCAAACTGTACCGCGTGAAAGCCCGCAGCGCGATTATGGCCGGCGGGAGTTGGACGACCAAGCACATTGTGAAAGGGCTGCCGCAGGCGCACCGCAATGCGTATGCGCAGTTCCACCGCGCGCCGTGCCTGATGGCGAACGTGGCGCTGCGGAACTGGCGGTTCCTGTACAAGATGGGGATCTGCGAGTGCCAGTGGTTCGAGGGGATGGGGAATTCCTTCGCGCTACGAAAAATGGCCACGTTCGGCGACGTTTCGCCGGCCGTATCGCCGGATTCTCCGGTGGTGGCGACGCTGAAGATTTTGTTTTCGACGCCGGGGCTCACGATGGAGGAGCAGGTGAGCCGGGGCCGCGGGGAATTGTTGGCGACACCGTTCCGGGAATATGAGCGGCGGATCCGGGAGCAGCTCGGGATGATGTTTTCGGCGGCGGGCTTCGATGCGCGCCGGGACATGGCCGGGCTGATTTTGAACCGGTGGGGACACGCGTATTTGAGCCCGCAGCCGGGATTCTTTTTCGGGAATGGGGGGAAGCCAGGACCGGGCGACGTGCTGCGGCAGCAGCCGTTCGGGCGGATTGCTTTTGCGAATTCGGATCTGGCGGGGATTATGGATCACCGCACTTCGATTTTGGAGGCGCAGCGGGCGGCGGGACAGGTGGCGAGTTTTGTTGGATAGCGGGGGTAGGGGGCGAAGGCAAGGAACGGTGCGATGCGGCTGGATGAGGCGGACGCCATTCATGCGACGGCATCGAAGTCTGGCGCGCACGAGAGTGTATGCGCGGATGACAGCGCAGCGGTCCGGGTTACGCCAGATCGAACCGGGCGCCCAATGAGCCGGTGCATGATGACGGCATCAAGCAGCGGTCAGCTTGGTCACGCGGAGGGACTTTCGGCCCTTTTCGGCATGCCAGAGATCGTATTGGAGCTGCTGGCTGAGCCAGCTTTCCGCGCTGGTGCCAAAGGCAATCGAAAGTCGAATCGCCATTTCCGGACTGATGCCCGCTCGTCCGTTGAGGATGGCGGAAAGGGTTTTCCGGCTTACGCCAAGCGACCGCGCGGCGTCGGTGACGGTCAGGCCCAAAGGATCAAGGCACAGTTGCTTGAGCACCTCGCCAGGGTGCGGAGGGTTATGCATTTTCATCATCGCCTCAGTGGTAGTCCTCATAATCGACAAGCTCAACATCCTTGCCGGCGCACACGAATGTGACACGCCAGTTGCCGCTCACCTTCACCGCCCACGTGGCTTTTCTGTTTCCGCTGAGCCGATGAAGATCCAATCCGGGAAGGTCCATGTCGCGTGCGGCCGTGGCTACGTTCAGCCGGCCGAGGATAAGGCGCAGCCGGCCAGCGTGCTTGGACTGGATCCCCGACCTGGACCCGGTGGTAAAGAACCGTTCCAGTCCCTTATGCCGAAATCCCTTGATCGCCAAGTCCCAGTGTAACGCAGGCGGTTACAGGCCAGGCACGATCACGGGGCATATTCGCTCGATCTTGCGGCTCCGACGCGGAGAGAGACTCCGGCAAAGAAGGCGGGTTGGGCGTTTTTCAGCCAAATAGTTTTAAGGAGCCGTTCGTAGACGCCAGGCGAGAATTCACTCCCTGTCGGGACTTACTTTGACGCCCGCTCGCTCCGATTTCCCGGCACCAGGTTTGATTCGACATCGGACTAGATTCTGAGGGGGACTTCTGAGACAGAGGCTGCAAACTTGTGGGCAATACTGCGCTCGAAGTTGTGCCTCGTGTCGATTCGGGGATGAAGGCAGCAGGCGGCGCAGCGCGCTCAGCCCCTTGTATGCCGCCCATCCGCGCTATATACTGAACCATATGGTTCAGTATGCGGGAACCGTCCTCGACGCCTCGTTCGCCGCGCTCTCGGATGCCACCCGGCGCGGCGTTCTGGAACAACTCGGACGCGCGGACGCTTCAATCACGCAACTTGCCGAGAAGTTCCACATGACTCTAACGGGCATGAAGAAGCACGTCGGCGTCTTGGAGCGGGCGGGGCTCGTCACGACCGAGAAGGTCGGGCGCGTGCGGACCTGCAAGCTCGGCGTACGTGGACTGGAGGAAGAGGCGGCATGGATCGAGAGGTACCGCCAGTGCTGGGCCGCACGCTTCGACGAGTTGGACAAGCTTGTCGAGGAATTAAAACAGAAGGAGAAAGCCGATGGACGAAAGAAAAGATGGTGAAATCAACCCCACAAAGTACGGCACGACAGTGGAACGGAAGTCCGAGCGTGAGCTCGTCGTGAGGCGAACCTTCAACGGTCCGGCGCATATCGTCTTCGATGCGTGGACCAAACCCGAACTGCTCAAGCGGTGGTGGGTACCGAAGTCGTTTGGAGCGTCCTTCCTTTCCTGCGAGGCCGATGTTCGTACGGAGGGCACGTACCGTTTCGTGTTCAGTCACCCTTCCTTTGAGCACCCTATGTCATTCTTTGGCAGGTACGTCGAGGTGATCCCGGGCTCCCGCCTCGTCTGGACGAATGACGAAGGCGATGAGGATGGGCCCGTCACTACTGTGACCTTCGAAGAGAGGGGTGGCGAGACGCTCGTCGTTATACACGAACTCTATCCCTCAAAAAAAGTCCTCGACGATGTAATGACCTCCGGGAGTATAAGTTGGTCTGGCGAGCAGTTCGAGCAGTTGGACCAGCTTCTCGCCGCCCCGGGAGCGTAGCATGGCGGGGTGATGAAGTCATCGATGTTGGCGCCGGCTGCGCGGCTATGGGCGGGCGTCAGCGTGCGGATTGTTCGTGATAAACGGCACAGCG
>JAKAJI010000077.1 GCA_021813825.1 Acidobacteriota bacterium
CGCCTCCACGTTGCGCGCGGTCTTCGGCGATATCGGCGCCTCGAGAATTGCCCCGTGGTCCACGATCTCGAGCGTGTCGCCGCTGTCGGACGCCCCGCTCGTGCTGCGGTTCAGCTCCACCGTCTGCGCGGCGATGTACCGCGCCAGCTCGATCGCCTCATGCGGATCTTCGAGCGTCGTCCGGATCTCGAGAATTCGCGTCCCCTCCGGCTTTACCACAGAAAGCACTTTATCTTTCTGAAAACTTTCCAGATGAAACTTCTCAGCCGCCCCGGCGAAAATCTCGTCGCTGGCCGCGTACGCCGCATACGTCCGCAGCGATTCCAGATATGCCGCCGTCATCGGCTCCGCCGCCTGCAGCCCCCGCGGCTCAATCACGATCCGCACCGTGGCCGTATAGAGTTTCGGAAGCGCGAAGCTCACCGCGAGAGCCAGCGCCGCCGCCGACCCGCAGGCCGCCGCGAAAATCCACCACCGCCTCCGCAGATAGGCCGCGTACTCGCGCGCGTCAAACGGCTCCGCCATGGGTGGTCCCGTCCGTTGCTTGAGCTAGTGTATCGTATATGCCTGCTGGGATCGCCCTTGCCGCGGTGCTGATTCCGTTGCTCCTCACGCCAGGCCTGCTGTTTTACTACGACGTCACGCCGAAGCTTTTAGCGCTGCTATTTTTATGCGCCGCCGCCCTCGTTTTAAGCCTCCGCCGCGCACCGCGTTTCGTCCGCCGCCTGCCCTGGATCCTCGTGATGCAGGCCGTCGCGCTCGCGCTCGCCACCGCGTTTTCCACCCACGTCGCGCTGTCGTTTTCCGGCGGCGCCTGGCGGCGATTTGGGGCGGTCGGACAGGCGGCGGCGCTGGTTTTTGTGCTGCTTGCATACCCGTACCTGGGCGAGATTTCGACGCTCGCGCGGGCGGTGGTGGCGAGCGGCGGCGCTAGCGCGATCTACTCGATTTTTCAATACTTTGGCGTCGATCCGTTGCTGCCGGCGGCGAGCTATCACGCCGGCGTGGGCGAATTTCTGATCGTGAGGCCGCCGGGGACGCTGGGTCATGCCGATTATCTGGCCACGTACCTGCTTTTTGTGGTTTTCGCGGCGGTGTATGTCGCCCGGCGGGACCGGGTGCGGGGGTGGCGGGTGGCGGGGGCGTGCGTGGGAGGCCTGTGTTTATTGGGTTTGGTGATGTCGGGGACGCGGGCGGGGCTACTGGGTTTGGTCGCGGGAGGGGTTTGGATGTGGGTTCGGGAGCCGGAATTGCGGCGGAAAAAAGTGGTGTGGTTTTCCGCAATTGTTAGCGTTACCGGTATCGTTATCGGAAGCGGTTTCGTGCAGTCGAATTTCGGCCGTCCGCTGCGCGCGCGGCTGCACTGGATCCGGGAGGACCCGGCGGGCGGGGCGAGGCTTCTGCTGTGGCGCGACTCGATGCAGATGGCCGCGGTGCGGCCGCTTTCCGGCTACGGACCGGACACTTTCGGCGCCGCGTTTCCGCAGTTTCAATCGGTCGAGCTGGCGCGGGCGTATCCGGATTTTTATCACGAGTCGCCGCACAACGTGTTCCTGGACCTTGAAACAGAACAGGGTCTTTTTGGTTTGGCCGCGTTTGTCGCGCTGGTGGTTTTCGGGTTGAATGCGGCGTGGAAGGCGGCGACGCCGGAGGCGAAGTTCGGCGGCGCGGCCTTTGTGGCGATGTTAGTCAGTTTGCAGTTCTCGGCGTTCACGCTGGCGACGGCGTTCTTCTTCTATCTGGCGGTGGGGATTGCGGGGGCGGGCGAAGCGCGGATCGAGGCGGCGCGTGTTCCATGGCGCGTTGGGGCGGTGGTGCTGGCCGCGGTGTTTGTGTGGTTCGGGATCCGGTTGGCACTGAGTGATGGGTTCGCGGCGGGGATGCAGGCGGCGATTGCGCGGCGCGATTGGCAGGGGGCGATTCGCGATGACGAGTCAGCGCAGCGGTGGGCGCCGCCGGCGGTGAGTTACGACCTTTACTATGCGCGGGCCATGGCGCGCGAGTCCGCGGCGGCGCGAAGTAACCTGGTGTCGGCGGAGTTGGGGCGGGAGGCGTACGAGGCGGCGGTGCGGGCGTGCGGCGGGGCGGAGGAGCGGCAGAACGCGCTCTACAACCTCGCGATGTTCTATGCAAGCCAGAACGACACGGTGGATACGGAGCGGAGCCTGAGGGCGGCGATTGAGGCGGCGCCGAACTGGTTCAAACCGCACTGGACGCTGGCGCGGTTGCTCGCCTTGCAGGGACGGCTTGAGTTGGCGCGGCAGCAGGCGCTCATCGCGCTGGACTTAGACGGCGGACACCACGCGGAAGTAAGTGAAACGCTCCAGCCGATCATCGCTCAAGCCAATTAAGCCGCGTTTACCAGGCGTCGCGCCCTTCGAGGACGCAGAGCGGGGTGCGGACAAGGATGTGGAGATACAAAGATAGAGAGAACTTACGCATGAAGAATGCGTCGAGGCGGCGGCGCTGGGAATAAGTGAGGCGGCTGCGTCCTTTCACCTGCCACAAGCCGGTAAGTCCGGGTTTCAGGCTGAGTATCTCCGGCGATGTCTGAGCGTAGTAGCGCTCGAACTCGGCGGCGGTGATTGGCCGGGGGCCGATAAGCGAGAGTTCTCCACGGGCGACCTGGAGGAGTTGGGGGAGTTCGTCAATGGAGTACCGCCGGCAGACGGCGGCGAAGCGGCTGGTTACGCGGGGATCGGATTTTGGCTTGTAACTTACCTCGGGTTGATCCGGTACGCGTTCGACTAAGTGGAAGCCGGAGCGCGGGAAGTTCCACATGGTGCGAAGTTTCAGCACCCAGAGTTCAGAGCCGTGCAGCCCCAGACGGCGATGGGCGACGAACGGGGAACGGCGGGAGAGCAGCGCGAGGACGGCCGCGGCGGCAACCAGAACCGGCAGCGTGAGAAGGAACAAGAGGCCGCCGAGGATCCGTTCGAGCGGTTCGCAGGGGCGCCATGCGGCGGGCGCGGTTGCGAGACTGAGCCGGTGCGGAACCGAGAGTGCTCCCATGGCGGGCGTCCTCAGGCTCCTACTGTGCCGCGACGGCGATGGTGGCCTGCGCGGTGGAAGTGAGGCCGCCGAGTTGGATCTGCAGCGCGACGGCGTTGCCGGTGGGCGCGTTGGCGGGCACCTGCACGTTGATCTGGTACAGGCCGACGAAGCCGGGCGCGAGGCCGGAGAACTGCAGGGGCGCCGTGATGCCTCCGATCGTCACGGTGGGCGTTGCGACGGTATTGGTTGTGCCCTGCGGGGGCGAACCGTCGGGCGGGTTGCTGCCGCTGCCGGGTTCCATTACGGGGCCAAGACCCGTGCAGTAGATCTGAAGAATGTCACCGGGTTTGGCGGGACGCGTCAAGCGGCCGGAGATCGACCCGGCAGGTGCGGCGATGGCGTTGTCGGGATAGATCAGGGCCAACGCCTGCCCGGCGCCGTTGGCAGGCGCCGTGAAAATGCCAGGAGAGAACTGGCCGATGGGAGTTTGAACGGGCGTCGATGCGCCGTTCGATTTCCGAGTGACGACGAGGGTGACGTTTGAGGTGCCGCTCGATGGGGCGGAAAGTTCCCAAGGAAGCTGCACGTTGATCTGGCCGCTGCTGACGAACAGGATGGGCGCGGGCGTTCCGTTGAAGGTGACCGACTGCACATCGCCGAGCGAAGTGGAGATGGGGATGGAATCGGCGTAGGCGATGCCGGAGGCGAGGTTGCTGCCGAAGATGGCGATCAGTTCGCCGGGAGCGACGCGTTTATCGGGTTGGTCGAGAGCGTAGCTGGCGACATTGACGACGCCGCCCGGTGGGACGCTTGGCGCCTGCGCGAACGCCGCAAAGGCGCCCGTAAACATGAGAGAGACCGCAAGGGCAGACCTCTTCATGGCTCCTCCAATGCCGATATCCTAACGCCTGCCGCGGACGGGAGCAACCGCCACTTTCAGTGGACATTGCCGCGGAGTGCCTGTTTGTGCCGGAGGGGTGCGTCCGAATTTTGATAGGACAAAGGAGAGGACGAGCATGGAATCGTATAATCATTTTCCAGTACCTGCAGACGGCGCCGCCATTCAACTCCACGAGGGGGAATTGAAGGTGCCTTCCCATCCGATCATTCCTTTTATTGAAGGTGACGGCGCGGGGCGGGACATCTGGCGCGCGTCGCGCGTTGTGTTCGACGCTGCGGTCGAGCGGGCCTATACAGGCCGCAAGATCTCGTGGTACGAAGTTTTCGCTGGCGAGAAAGCCTTCGCGAAATTCGGGAACTGGTTGCCCGACGATACGATCGCGGCGATTCGTAAGTTCCGCGTGGCGATCAAGGGGCCACTTACAACGCCGGTTGGCGGGGGTGTTCGCAGTCTTAATGTCGCGCTGCGCCAAATTCTCGACCTTTATGTGTGCATGCGTCCGGTGCGGTATTTCCCCGGTGTGCCTTCGCCGGTGAAGCAGCCGGAGTTGGTGGACGTGGTGATCTTCCGCGAGAATACGGAAGACGTCTACTCGGGGATCGAGTGGAAAGCGGGGACGCCGGAAGCGAAGCGCGTGATTGATTTCCTCGGTGAGTCGATGGGCGCGCGCATCCGGCCCGATTCCGGCATCGGCATCAAGCCGATTAGCGAGACGGGTTCGAAGCGGCTGATCCGGCGCGCGATCGAGTATGCGCTGAAGAACCACCGGCGCAGCGTCACGCTGGTGCACAAGGGCAACATCATGAAGTTCACCGAGGGCGCGTTCCGCGACTGGGGCTACGAAGTCGTGCGCGATGAGTTTTCCGATGTTTGCGTGCCGGAGGCATCGGCGGCGGAAGCGCCGGGCAAACTGGTGGTGAAGGACCGCATCGCGGACTCGATGTTCCAGCAACTGCTGCTGCGGCCGGACGAGTACGATGTGATCGCCACGCCGAATCTGAACGGCGACTATCTGTCGGACGCGTGCGCGGCGCAGGTGGGCGGGCTGGGGATGGCGCCCGGGGCCAACATCGGCGACGGCTACGGCGTCTTCGAAGCCACGCACGGCACGGCGCCGAAGTATGCCGATCTGGACGTGATCAATCCTTCGAGCGTGATCCTTTCGGGCGCGATGATGTTCCGGTATCTCGGGTGGCCGGAAGCCGCGACGCTGATTGAGAACGGCATCACGGAAGCCATCCGGCAAAAGCGCGTCACGTACGACTTACACCGCCAGATGCCGGGAGCGACGAAAGTGAAGACCAGCGAGTTTGCTTCCGCGATCGTCGAGAACATGGTTGGCAACCACGTCGCCGTCTGAGCGGCGGTGGGTTACTTCAGTGTCACGATCGCGACGGCGAGGCCGTTCAGCGTGATTGTGCCGCCGTTGATGGTCTGCCAGGCGGGCGGCGCGCCGCCGGTGGTCTGATCGACGACCTCGATGCGTGTGGCCGGCGAGGGGAGTTTTACGGCAATCCGGCGGTCGCGCCGGTTCACGAGCAGGAGCGACTTTTGCCCGTCGGGGTGGGAGAAGCCCTTGGCATAGAGCGCGGGCGAACCGGTGGACGCGGCGACGACCTTATCTCCGGGCCCGAGGTTGTCTTTGATCAACTGCAGCACACGCAATCGCGCGTTACCCGTTCCGGTGGTCCAATCCACCATCGAGACGGACGGAAACTGGGTTGGGTAACCGACCAACTGCGACTCGCCCGCGACGTCGATTCCGAGGGAAGCCAGTTCGCCGTAGAGATAGGCGTACAGCGCGCCCGACAGATTCCAGTAAGAGGCGGGAAACGGTTTGAACTTGTAGTCCGGCCTGCCTTGCCGGCCGTCGTCCGGCAGGATCGAGCCGATTTCGTCGATGGTTGTTTTCGTTTGCGGCGACAGACGCTTGCGGATGGACTCGACATAGCGAACCGTCGCCAGAAACCGGTCCGCCTGGTCGAAGAACGTGAACTGCTGCACTTCGGGCGTCTCATCGGAGGAGGGAGTGGCGTAGAAGTGATACGAAATCATGTCGAGCGGGATGCCCGGTTTGTGATGCTTCGGATTGAGAAAATACTCGAACATCTCCGGTTCGTTCGATGGGGCGGCGAGCGCGAGGCCGACGAACCTCATCTTCGGCGCAACCTTGCGGATTGCGCTTACGATGGCGTCGTAGCGGGCCGTGTACTGTTCCGGTGTCATGGAATGCTCGAAGTCCACTTCGTTCAGGACTTCCCAATAGTCGATGATGTAGTGGTGGCCGGACTCGTGCCGTTTGCCGTATTCGTCGGTGAAGCCGCCGTTCATGTACCAGCTCACTAGGCGCGCGTAGTAATCGCCTAACTCCTTCATCGTTGGATCGCGTAACTCGGTACCTTGTGTGTAAGTCCAAGCCGGTTGATCGGGATCGTCGGGATAGGTGACCGGCTTGGGAGTGCGGAACATCCATTGCGGGATGGTGCTGAAGTTGAGGATGACCGGATGGCCCTTGGTGGCTTCAAGGAAGTCTTCGGTCATCGGATCGATCAAGGAAAAATCCCAACTTGTTTTTCCGTTGGCGGGCGGAGCGAGTTCGGCGACGGCGAGTTTCGGATAGGGGAGCCAGGGCACGTAGCGGACGTAGTCCGCGCCGAGGCGGCGCAGCTCGGCGAACGCCTCGTCGTGGATGGGCGAGCCGCGGCGCAGGGGCGGATTCACCACGACCTGGAGGGTCGGTGTGGTGCGGCACTCGCTCTGCACGCGGCTCCAGTCCACTTTTACGGTTGCGGTTTCCGCCGCAGCCGCAATGGCGACGGTGAAGAGGAAGCTCACAAGCACAGTGCCGGTTTTCATGGGTCTTCTCACTCTAGCGAGTTCATTCGCAGCGCGAGGCCGCGCAGACGCCACGCCGCCGCGCCCACTCGGCGCCCAGGCGTTCCTGGTCGTCAAAGGTCAACTCGCGCGCCGCGATCCGGAAGATGATGGTTTCCTCCTTGTGGAAATGCTTGCGGGTTTTGGCGACGGTTTCGAGCAGCAGGCGCCTGGCGTGGCCGGCATCGCGGCTGGCGATGACGGCGGAGAGGCCTTTGCCGATGACTTCATGGTCGGTCGCCGCAGGGTTGCCGTCGGGGGTGACGGGCGGCGGGGGAAGATACTTCTGGATAGCGGGGCGGAGTAACTCGTCTTCTAAGTCGGCGTGGCTGCCGAGGGTGGAGCGCAGGCAATCGGCCTGGGCGTGGAGTTGTTCGAGGCCGGCGGCGGCGGTATTCTCGATCAGCGTGAGGAGCGGATATAGCGCTCCGTGCTCCCCCAATAGCGCGTGTAAGATTCGCATCTTGTCCCTCCAAAGGCAATCTTACGGCCATCCGGGTTGGGCCTCAGTGACATGTGTCACCTTAGGAGGCGGCGCGTTGCGGGGGATTGTGGTGTAATGGCAAAGAAAAGGCGAATTACGGCATTATGAACTCCCTTCTACCGTTCTCCGATTTCCAACCCGGCCAGGGGCTGGAATCCGCGCTGGCGCGGTTCGAACAGTGGATGGATTCGCCCGATTCGCCGGTACGGGCGGTGAAGCACGTGGCGGCGAGCGAGGGCGAGTTTGCGCCGGTGCCCGATTCGATCCATCCGACGCTTCGGGAGGCGCTGGTGCGGAGGGGGATCCGGCAACTGTATTCGCACCAGGCGGGGGCGATAGCGGCGGTTGCAGCCGGGCACAATGCCGTGGTGGTGACGCCGACGGCGAGCGGGAAGACGCTTTGCTACAACCTGCCGGTGCTGAACCGGTTGGTGGAGGAGCCGGAAGCGCGGGCGCTGTATCTGTTTCCGACCAAAGCGCTGGCTGAGGATCAGCTTCACGAATTCCTGGGCGCGGTGGAGGCGAGCGGGCATCCGATCCGCGCTTTCACCTACGACGGCGACACGCCGCAGGACGCGCGCAAGGCGATCCGCGAGCGGGCTAACGTCGTATTCACCAACCCCGACATGCTGCACGCGGGGATTTTGCCGCACCACACGAAATGGGCGAAATGTTTTGAGAACCTGCGCTTCGTTGTGATCGACGAACTGCACACTTACCGGGGCGTTTACGGCAGCCACCTGGCGAACGTTCTGCGCCGCCTGCGACGGATCTGCGAATTTTACGGCTCGAAGCCGCAGTTTGTCTGCTCTTCGGCGACGATCGCGAATCCGCGGGAGCTGGCCGAAGCGCTGACGGGCGAAACGTTCGACTTAGTCGACCGCAGCGGCGCGCCGACGGCGGACAAATACATCGTCTTCTACAACCCGCCGGTGGTGAACGCGCAACTCGGCATCCGGCGAAGTTATCTGCACGAGGCGCGCCGGCTGGCCATCGAATTCATTGAGCGCGGCCAGCAGACGCTTGTGTTTGCCAACAGCCGGCTGGCCACCGAGATTCTGCTCACTTACCTGAGAGACGCCTGCGAGCGCGGCCCTCTGCCGGGCTCTTCGATTCGCGGCTACCGGGGCGGCTATTTGCCGCGGGAGCGCCGCGAAATCGAGCGGAAGCTGCGTGAGGGCGAGATCCGGGGTGTGGTTTCGACGAATGCTCTGGAGCTTGGCGTCGACATCGGCTCGCTCGACGCGGTGGTGATGGCCGGCTATCCGGGCAGCATCGCGAGCACGTGGCAGAGGGCGGGCCGCGCGGGACGGCGGCAGGGGGCGTCGCTGGCGGTTCTTGTTGCATCGAGCAACCCGCTCGACCAGTACATCGTCGACCATCCCGAGTATTTCTTCGGCCAGTCGCCCGAGCACGCCCACATCAACCCCGACAACCTCGAGATTCTGCTGAATCATCTCAAGTGCGCGGCGTTCGAGTTGCCGATCCGGGATGGGGAGACGTTCGGCACGCATCCTACCGAGGACCTGTGCAAGTTCCTGGAAACCGAAGCGGGATTGCTGCACCACTCGGCGGGAAGCTGGCACTGGACGTCGGACACTTACCCGGCGGATGCGGTGAGCCTTCGCTCGGTGAGCAGCGATAACTTCGTCGTGGTGGATATTACGGGGGACCACAAAGTGATCGCCGAAGTATCGTTCACCGCGGCGTTGACGACGCTGCACGAGAAAGCGATTTACTTACACGAGGCGCGGCAGTACCAGGTGGAGAAGCTCGACTACGAGGGCCGGAAAGCGTACGTGCGGTCGGTGGACTGCGACTATTTCACGGACGCGATCGACTACACGCAGATGAAGGAGTTAAGCCGCTTTGCTTCCGCGCCGCTGGCCGGAGCGACCTCGGCCCACGGGGAGGTGCGGGTCAATACACAGATTGTCGGATTCAAGAAGGTGAAGTTCTATACGCTTGAAAACGTGGGCGCCGGCGACCTCTCGCTGCCCGAGCAGGAAATGCACACCACGGCGTTCTGGATCCATTTTCCGGCCGATTTCCTCAACCGGTTCGAGGACCTCACCCAGACTGAGAAGCTCAACGGCATTAGCGGGCTCGGCAATCTGCTGCAGGTGATTGGCGCGCTGCTGCTGATGAGCGATCCGCGGGATTTGGGGGTAGCCGTGACTGAGGATTTGCCGGGAGTTGGGGTTCGCGCGGCCGGGCGGTTCGAGCCCGACCTGTTTCTGTACGACAACTACCCTGGCGGGATTGGCCAGTCCGCCCCGCTGTTCGACCTGGCGCCGCGGCTGGTTTCGGGGGCGCTTGAACTGGTTCGGGCTTGCGGGTGCGAGTCGGGATGCCCTTCGTGCGTGGGTCCGGCGGGGGAGATCGGCGCGCGGGGCAAGGAGGCGGCGCTGCGGATTCTGGAAGCGCTGGCGGATCAAGCGGAGCGATCCGGCGCGGCCGCTATGCCACAATAGTCCGAGATTCCATGAGCAATCCGACGGATCCCTCCGCCGAACCCCTTTCCCTCGATCGCCAGCTTGAAAAGATGCGGCATGACTGGGACGCCCGCGCGCGGGAGAACGCGCGGTACTACGTCAACACGGCCACGGACCAGTGGACGGACGACGAGTTTTTCGCGTCGGGCGAGTTGACGGTGCAGGGCGAGATCCTGACGGATATGATCAACATTTGCCAGGGGCGCGATCCGAAGCAGATGACGGTGCTCGAGATCGGCTGCGGCGCGGGGCGCGTGACACGGGCGCTGGCGCGGCTTTTCGGACAGGTGTACGCGGTGGACGTGAGCGGGGAGATGATCCGGTTGGCGCGCCATGCCTTGAAGGATCAGGCGAACGCGTTCCTGTTTCAGAACAATGGGAAGGACCTGACGGTGCTTCCGGAGCGCGAGTTCGACTTTGCTTTTTCCTCGATCGTGTTCCAGCACATTCCGAGCCGGGAAGTGATCGAGAGCTATGTGCGCGAGGTTCATCGGCTGCTTCGGCCCGGCGCTTTGTTCAAATTTCAAGTGCAGGGTGACGCGAGCCTGGAGACGCGGCCGGACGACACGTGGCTGGGAGTTCCGTTTTCCGATGCGCAGGCGGTAGAGTTGGCCGAGCGCTGCGGTTTTGAGCCGCGGTACCGGCATGGGGCTGGCGAACAATACTTCTGGCTGTGGTTTTTTAAGCGACCGTAGCGGGCGGCGAGGATACGCCGTCGAGGTGGCCGCCCGGTTGGGGCGAACCATTTACCGAAGCTGCCTGGCTGGCCGCCATCCGCTTTGCTTCCCAATACTTGCGCATCCGCTCCGCAACAAGGATACGCTCTTCCGAACCCATCGATTTTCGTCCGCGGCGCTTGGCCGGTCCGCGGGTGCTTTCGCGGAGGCTGGCCTCGAGGGCGGTAATCGCCGAGTCTAGTTTTCGCTTTTCCTGGTGGAGCTCACGCAACGCGCCATAGACATCCATAGTCAACCGCTGCTTCCTTAAGATCCCGGCGGCCGGTTCAACAGGAATTCCAGGGCGGCCGCGAGTGAGAATTTTTGATTATCTTATAGCGCTTCCGGGAAAAAATCCAGCAAAAAATTCTTATGGGGCGCCGCGGCTGAGGCGCGAATATGGCAGCGTTGGCGGGATGGCCGGGAGTACTAAAGCGAAAAGAGTACCAGGAATAGATGCTGGAAACGATGATGCAGGATGCGCGGTACGGCGCCGGCCAACAACGCCGCAACCCTGGTGTTACGGCGGTGATGGTGGCGATTCTGGCGCCCCAGGCCTAGCTCAGCGGACGAAGAAGGGCCAGTGCGGGGCCAGGTGGTAGTGGAAGTGGGCGATGGCGAGCCAGATGAGTCCGGCGACGACGGCGACGACGATGGCCACGATTCGCAGGAGGGTCATCCACGGGAACTTCCGGCCTTCTCGGCGCAGCACGAGCAAGTAGCTGGCGAACACACCGAGGAAATAGAGCAGATTCATCGGGATGGCAAACAGCATCAGGTTGAAGACGTCCGGTGTGGGCGTGATGATGGCGGCGACGATGACGATCCCGAGAATCGCGTACCGGGAATGGCGGAGCAGGAAGCGCGGTGAAGCGAGCCGCAGGAGCGTAAGCAGGAAAATCAAAACCGGCAGCTCGAATACCAGCGACACTCCGAGCATGACGTTCACGAAGAGGTCGAAATACTCGGTGATTGTCACCACGGGCTGCACGTTGTTCATCATCCCGATGCCGAGCAGAAACTGCAGTCCATAGCGGAAGGCCAGGAAGTAGGCGAACAGTCCGCCTGAGATGAACAGACCGGCGGTGGTGAAGATGAATGGCATCGCCATCCGCCGCTCACGTTTGTACAAGCCGGGCGAGATGAATGCCCAGACCTGATAGAGGATCCACGGGGAGGCGATGAAGACGCTCGCCAGCAGCGGGAGCTTGACCCAGATGATGGAGAAGCTCTCCATCGGCTCGATCATGGCCAGGCGCGGCGGATTGACTCCCAACTTCGTCAGGGCGTCGACGGCCGGATCACTCACGACGCGCCACAGAGGGTCGGCAAACAGCAGACTGCCGACGAAGGCAACGGCGAGACCCATCAAGGCGCGGATGATCCGCGTGCGCAGTTCCTCGAGGTGTTCGAGGAACGACATCCGGACCATGCCCTCCTCGTCGTCGTTATCTTCCGGCGGCGGGGGAGGAGGCACGCGCGCGCCGCCTCCCCCGCCCGAAGGCACGAGGGTAGAACTGGCGCGCACGCCTGAATTGGTTGGGAGAGAGGGATCTCCCTGGCGGATGTCATCCATCAACGGGTCTTTACTCCGGACTACGAACTACGCCTGGCTCGCACCAGGTTCGGCAGCGGGTACGCCTTCAGGCGGCTTGGGGGACTCGGTGGTAACGGTCCCGGAATGGCCGGTCTGTTCGGTTCTCGGCACGACGCCCTGCGCGGACTCGTAGTGAACGGCTGGCTCAGCGCTCGGACTTTCTGAAGCGCTGGGGGTGGATGGATTCGAAACGGTGGAGTAATCCTCGTAGTTGTAAGGATTCTCGGAAGAGTATGGTTCGATATTCGCGGCTTCGTAGTGGCTTTGAATCTCGTTGTTTACGCTGCGGGTAACGGTCTGCAGCGATTCGTTTTCCCGTTCCAGTTCGCGCATGTGGTGATCGAGCGTCGCCTTGAGCTCGCTTTGAGCCCGGCGAAACTCGCTCAGCGCTTTTCCGATGGTCCGGCCCAGTTCGGGCAACTTCTTCGGACCGAATAATACAAGGGCGACGAGGAAGATGACGACCATCTCCTGTACGCCGACGGGACCCATGAATAAACCTCCAAACGTCCTCATCATATCATCCGAGGGCGGGTTGTGACGGTCCGCGGCCGGTAGGGAGGGGGAGCGTTCCAACGTACAATGATTCCGTGCAACTGAGCCTGGTGTTCCCGTTGCTGTGCGCCGGGGTGTTGGCGATCCTTTCCGGATGCGGGGAGAAACCGGCGCCGTCGCCACCGCCGGCGTATAAAGAGACGGCGCAGTGGAGCGCCAACGGGTGGACGGAGCCCGAGCGGACCGAATTCCACCATCTGGCCGAAGGCAGCGAGTTAATGCCGTACGTTCTGCTGGCCAACCTGGTGAGCGTGAAGACCGGGAAGCCGTTTCTGGAGAATCTGGAACGATTCGGGTTTGTGCCGGACGCACCGAGCGGTGTGAACCCGCACGGGTTGCCGATTGGGTTCACGACGGTGCGGTCGCGCAACGCGAGCCACGTGGGGCTCGAGATGGTGGGGTTCAACTGCGCGACCTGCCATACGGGCAAGGTGAGCTATCACGGGAAGAGTCTTCTAGTGGACGGGGCACCGTCGATGGTGGATCTTCAGGCCTACCAGATCGAGTTTCGCGATTCGTTCGAAGCGACGATCCGGAATCCGTCGAAGTTTGCCGCGCTTGTGATTGCGATTGACCGGCAACTGCACGCGGGGAAATCGGCGGCGGCGGACGCGGCGGCTTACGCGTCGGATGCGGCGGTGAAAAGTGCGGGCGAGGTGGCCGCGGCGCCGATCGCCGACCCGAACCTGCACACGGTTTCTTCGCGGGCGGCGGATGCCGCCGATCCCTCGGCGGCGCTTGGCTCGGGTGACTTTGCCGCGCGCTTCCGCCGCGACGTAGCATTTCTCAAGGCGTGGCTGGCTTACATGCGCAACGGGAAGTTGCTGCTCGACGGCACCGAGCCCGGCCCTGGACGGATTGACGCCTTCGGGGCGGCGCGCAATCTTCTGTTTCCCAAGAGCGCGGTCCTGATGCAGTCGCCGGTGAGTTTTCCTTTCATTTGGGACGTGCCGGACAACATCGGGCTGCGGACTACCGCGGAAACGGTGTGGATCCACTACGACGGCAACACGAACTCAATTCTGGAGCGGAACATCGGGCAGGCGCTGGGGATGGGCGCGCTGTTCGATCCGAAGACGTACGAATCCACGCTTCGGGTGGGGAATCTGCAGCGCCTGGAAGTGTTGATGCACAAGCTGAAGGCTCCCGGTTGGCCGGCGGACCTGTTCGGGGCGATCGATCCGGTGAAGGCCAGGGCTGGGGAGAAGGTGTTCAACGAGGTGTGCCGCGACTGCCACCAGAACCGGCTGTATAAACTGACCGAGGTGGGTACGGACCCGCAGCGCGCCAACAGCTTCGGCCAACCGGTGGCGGGGGTGGCGTTTCCCACGGCGGTGGCGCCGATTCTAAACGGACTGAAGGCGCGCGCGTTTCTTGACGACGGCATTCCGCCGGCACAGCAGGCCGCGATGGACGCGAATCCTGTCGTCTGGCGGGCGACGGGCGAGTACCTGGCGCGGCCGCTTGCCGGCGTGTGGGCGACCGCGCCGTATTTGCACAACGGGTCCGTGCCGACGCTTTGGCATCTGCTGCACCCGGACCAGCGGCCGGCGAAATTTGTCGTGGGCAACCGCGAGTACGATCCGGGGAAGGTTGGCTTTGTGACTTCCGGCGAGGGTTATCTTTTTGATACGTCGCAGCCGGGGAACAGTAACATCGGCCACGCGGGCGCGAGGTAAGGCACAAACCTTCCGGAAGACGAGAAGGCGGCGCTGCTCGAGTATCTTAAGACGATCTAGTTAGTAACTTATGGAGAGTCGCGCCGTTTCCCTCACGCGGAGACGCGTTCTACGCGAGGTGGTTTTGGCCGCCGGCGTGGGCGCGGCGTGTCTGATGTATCTGTTCCGGTTCTTTCTGCTGAGCGGCGGCGATAAGTGGACCGGCGCTCCGGCGGACGCGCGGCTGTGCATGATTCTGGCCGAGCACTGGTGGGCGGTTTGCCGCGGACTGGCGAGCTTTCGCGACCCGAACTACTTTTATCCCGCGCACGATGTTCTCGGCTACAGCCACACGCTGCTGGTGCTGGCGCCGCTTTACATTCCGTTCCGCGCGATGCATTTCGATACGTACCTGGCGTTTGAATGCGCGCTCGCGGTGCTGAAGGCGCTGGGATTCGGTTTCTGCCATGCGATGCTGCGGACCACGTTCCGGCTTGGTGCGGGTGCGTCGCTGGTGGGTGCGACGCTGTTCACGATTGCCAATGGCCCAACGTTTTGGGCGGCACACCCGCAGATGTGGATTGTGGCGTTCGTTCCGGTGTTGGTGCTTCTGCTCGACTTCTATTTCCGGCGGGGTTCGCGCGGGGCTTTGGCGGGCGCGGCGTTCCTGTTTGGCGCGGTGATGTTCAGCGAGTTTTATACCGCGTTTTTCTGCGGGCTGGCGGCGGTGGTAGTGGCGGGATGCTGGGCCGGGATTGAGCTTTGGACGCGGCGCGAGGACTTTTTCCTTCGTCTCCGCTCCTGGTCCGCGCGTGTTCCGGGCGATTTAGCCGCCGCCGGGCCC
>JAKAJI010000482.1 GCA_021813825.1 Acidobacteriota bacterium
AGGATGAAGAGGATGAAGATGGTGGAGATGATGATGCCGTCGGGGCGTTCGAAGACGTTGGCGATGAGGGTGTAGGCGAACAGGGCGCTGACGGCCCAGAAGTAGAGGCTGGTTAGGGAAAGCAAGGGGCGTTTTGCCGCCCAGGCTTCACGCCAGGTGGAGAGGGCGACCGCGATGGAGGCGGAGAGAATGAGGACGAGAACGCCGGTGGCGTAGGCTCCGGCTTGGGATTCGACATTGGCGTGGAAGACGAGGGTGACAGCGAGGTCGATGACGAACAGGACCAGGACCATGGGTTTGCGGTAGACGACCCAACGTGGGGCCATGCCGAAGCGCGGGAGGTAGCGGGGGATGAGGTTGATGAGGCCGGCCATGGCGGAGGCGCCGGCGAACCAGAGGATGGCGATGGTGGAGAGGTCGTAGGCAGTGCCGAAGATGTTGCCGAGCATCTGGTGGGCGAGGTAGGCGATGGCGCGGCCGGCAGCGGGTCCGCCCTCGCGGTAGGCGGATTCGGGAATGAGGAGGGTGGTGACGAAGCTGGACAAGAGCAGGAAGCCGGCCATGATGAAAGCGGCAGTGGTGAGGAGTTTGCCGGTGGCGCGGATGCGCCCGGCGGGGCGGCCTGCGGCGTCGGTGGTGGGTTCGCCTTCGGGCTTGATGAGGGGCATGACGGAGACGCCGGTTTCAAAGCCGCTCATGCCGAGGACGAGTTTAGGGAAGGCGATGAAGGAAGCCAGGGCAATGCCGGTCCAATCGCCATGGACGGCGAGCGAGGCGTGCCACTGGGAGATCATCGTCGGATGGGCGAGGATTTTGGCGAGGGCGTAGAGGAGGACGACAGCGTTGAGGAGGAGGAAGGGGATGGCTACGATGGACGCGACGGTGATGGCCTCCTGGAAGCCGATTAGAAACACCACGGCGAGGACGATGAGAAGGCCGAGGGTGAGGCTCATCTGCGCGTTGCCGAGGAAGGGGTGCAGGAAGGCGTTGTGGACGGCGTGGGTGGCGGCGTCGGCGGCGGAAAGGGTCATGGTGATGACGAAGTCGGTGCCGGCGAAACCGATTAAGACGAGGACGAAGATTTTGGACGCCCAGCCCGAGAGCAGGTTTTCCAGCATGGCGATGGAGCCCTGGCCGGCGTAGGAGTAGCCGGCGACTTTGCGATAGACGGGGAGGGCTCCAAGGAGAGTGGCGGCGACGAGGATGAGGGTGGCGATGGGTCCGAGGGTGGCGGCTGCGATGAGGGCGATGCCGGCCTGGTAGACGAGGGAGGAGAAGTAGTCGACCCCGGTGAGCCACATGACGGAGAGCCACGGGTAGGTGTGTTCCTCTTCGGGGGTTTGGTCGAGGCGTCCGCCGCCGAGGAGCCATCGGGAGACGGCGTTGTGGGGCAGGCGGGAATCGGCGGTGGGGAGCCGGGGTAGGTTGGGGATGGGGGTGGCGACTTTAGCGGGCGCAGAATCAGCCATATGCGGGCTCACCGGGCGACCGCGTGCTGCCCGATTGACAAGGGTTAGTATAACCGAGTGGTCCGCGAGCGGGGAGCGGGTTTCACGGCGTAGGACAATGAGAATAGACTTGAGGGAGACATGAAACTGATTGCGATTGTAGTTCTCGTCCTGGTGTTGCTTGGAGGGCTGATTGTATTCGGCACGGTGAAGAGCACTTACAACAACCTGGCCACGGAGCGGGAGGCAATTAACGCGCAGTGGGCGCAGGTGGACGTGGCGCTGCAGCGGCGGGCAGACTTGATTCCGAACCTGGTGGAGACGGTGAAGGGGTTCGCCAAGCACGAGGAGACGGTGTTTAAGGACATTGCGGATGCGAGGTCGGCGCTGCTGGGGGCGAGGTCGCCGCAGGAGAAGATTGCGGCGAACGGGAGGCTGGACCAGACGCTGGGAAGGCTGCTGCTGTTGCAGGAGAATTATCCGCAGTTGAAGTCGAACGAGAATTTCCTGCGGCTGCAGGACGAGTTGGCGGGGACGGAGAACCGGATTGCGGTGGAGCGGCGAAAATACAACGAAGCGGTGCAGCGGTACAACACCGACATTGCTTTGTTCCCTGCGAACGTGATTGCGGGGATGTTCAACTTCCAGCACAACGACGCGTATTTCAAGACGGAGCCGGGAGCGCGGAACGCTCCGAAGGTGCAGTTTTAGAGGACGCCTGCGATGCCCGGTCCGCGGATGGTTTGGGACGTGGAGCGCTACGAGGCCTCGCACGGATATGTGTGGGACTACGGGGCGGCGCTGCTGGATCTTCTGGCGGCGGGGCCGGGGGAGCGGGTGCTGGATGTAGGCTGCGGGAGCGGGCAGCTTACGGCGCGAATTGCGGAGGCGGGCGCGGAAGTGGTGGGGATCGACGCGTCGCCCGAGATGATCGCGCAGGCGCGAATCAATTTTCCGAATTTGACGTTTGTGCTGACGGATGCGGCGGCGTACCGGGCCGAGGAGCCGTTTGACGCAGTGTTTTCGAACGCGGCGCTGCATTGGATGAAGCCTCCGGAGGCGGTGGCGGCCTCGATTGCGCGGGCGCTGAAGACGGGCGGGCGGTTTGTGGCGGAGTTTGGCGGGCGGGGGAATGTGGCGGCCGTGGCCGAGGGACTGCGAACGTGTTTGGGGATTACGCGGGCGGCGGCGCGGAACCCGTGGTATTTTCCTTCGATCGGCGAGTACGCAACGCTGCTGGAACGCGTGGGGTTGGAGGTGACGGCGGCGTCGCTGTTCGAGCGTCCGACGCCGGTGATGGGCGAGGGCGGGCTGCGGGACTGGCTGCAGATGTTCGCGGGGACGTTTCTGGAGGGGCTTTCCTCGCACGCGCGGGAGAGTTTATTTGTGCGGATGGAGACGCTGCTGCGGCCCGCGCTATACCGCGACGGGGCGTGGCAGATCGATTACCGGCGGCTGCGCGTGGTGGCGCGGAAGGTGGAGTGAGGTGAGGGCCGCGGTTGGCGGCGTGCCGATACCTGACGAGAAGCCGAGGCCCAGCCAGACGCGGCGAACCAGTGGAGAGAGGAAACGCGATTAGGATAGCGCCGGTTACGAGGCCAGGACGAAGGCGATTCGCACCTTCGTGTTAGGCTTGCGGTCGGAGGGGGCCGGCCGGTGTGCGGCGGTTCATGGCAGTTGCGCCGCGCCGGAGGCAACTTAACTTTCGGGGAGGTTTCGAATGGCGACGACCGCGAGTGTGGCGCAGGCGTTTTTCGACGCGTGCGAGACGGGAAAAGGCTGGGAGGTTTGCAAGGCGTA
>JAKAJI010000078.1 GCA_021813825.1 Acidobacteriota bacterium
AACCCGGGTCTACGACAACGGCACCCGGTTTCGTGAAGCGATCCCGGACACGATGACGCTACCGCAGTTATTCGAGAAGAACGGATATTTCGTGGCGCGCGTGGGCAAGATCTATCATTACGGCAACCCGGGGCAGATCGGTACGAGCGGACTGGACGATCCGGCGAGCTGGCAGGAAGTGGTGAACCCGGCTGGAGTGGATCACACGAAGGAAGAGCCCGAAGTCACTTGCTACACGCCGGAGCGGCACAACCTCGGCTCGACGATCGCGTTTCACGCATCGGAAGCCGGCGACGCACAGCACACGGACCATATGGTGGCCGACGCTGTAATCGCCATGATGGAAAAGCATCGCAATGAGCCGTGGTTCCTCGGAGCGGGCTTCTACAAGCCACATTGTCCGTGGATCGTGCCGAGCAGATATTTCGATCTATACCCAATCAACCGCATCCAGGCGCCGCCGTTCGAGGAAAGCGAGATGAAGATCGCGCCGAAATTTGCCTATTTCACGCAGCCGGCCAACTGGAACATGACGGTACCGCAGCGCCGTGACGCCATCCGGGCATACTTCGCCAGCATCAGTTTCCTCGATGCGCAGATCGGGCGACTGCTCGACGCACTGAATCGTCTGGATCTGGCGCGCAACACGACGCTCGTGTTCTGGGCGGACCACGGCTACAACCTGGGTGAGCACGGCCAGTGGATGAAAGAGACGCTGTTCGAGCCGGCAGCCCGCGTGCCGCTTTTGATCGGAGGTGCGGGCGTGGAAGCGCGCGGCCGGGCATGCCCGCGCACCACCGAACACATCGACATATATCCGACGGTGGCGGAGCTATGTGGCTTGCAGCCGCCGGCCTATTTGCACGGGACAAGTCTGATGCCTCTGCTCAGGAACCCGAGTGCGCCCTGGGACCATCCGGCGGTCACGCAGGTGAATCCGCCGGCGGCACGCCAGGTGCGGGGCTATTCAATCCGGACAGAGCGCTATCGCTACACCTTCTGGGATGAAGGCGCAAAGGGCGAGGAAATGTACGACTACGAAACGGATCCCCGCGAACTGCACAATCTGGCGAACGACACCAGCATGGCGCCGCGGAAGCAAAAGCTGCGGGCAAGGCTCGAATCGATCACGGCGGGGCGAGGAAGAATTTCGAAGACATAGGCAAGTGTCGCCCCGACTGCGCCGCGGCCGCGGTTCTTCTTTCCCCGCATTCCTGATTCGAAATTGCCCGTGGTAGTAAACTGCCAGCTATGAGAAAGATCCTGCTCGGCGCACTGGTTGTGTGCCTATCGACAGCCGGTGGGTATGCCCGGCCGCAAGAAAGTTCATTTGTGGGGCATTGGGATTTCAACCTTGCTCCCGGGTTCCACCACGCTTCCTGGCTCGGAATCAGCGAGAAGGGCGGTGCGCTCGACGTCTGGTATCAACCAACCGGCGGCAATGTCCGTCAATTGAAGCAAGACGAAGTGAAGATGGAGGGCAGCAAGCTCATTCTTACTGTCGAGGAGGCGGACCCGAACCGGCATCGCCCGGCCGACACTTGGGAACTCGAAGCGCGTGGCGACAAACTCGCCGGCGTCATGAAGCACGGCAGTGGATCAACGCCGATCGTTGGGGTGCGTGCCCCCAAACTCGATCGCCCGGCGCCGAAAGCGTGGAGCGAGCCCGAGCCGCTGTTCAACGGCAAGAATCTCGACGGCTGGGAACCAATTGGCAATCCTGCGAACAGCCATTGGGTCGTTCAAAACGGCGACCTTGTGAACACTGCACACGGCGACAACCTGCGAACGACGCGCTCGTTCAATGATTTCAAGGTCCATTTCGAAGTGAATTGCCCGGACGACGCCAACAGCGGCTTCTATTTGCGCGGCCGCTACGAAGTGCAGTTGGAATATGAGCCGCTCGCCAACAACCCGCCCGAGCGCCGCATGGCTTCCATTTATGGCCGCATCACGCCGAAGGAGTTGCCGCGCCACCCTGGAACCTGGGAGACGTTTGACGTCACGCTGGTCGGGCGCACAGTGACGGTGGTGCGCGACGGTGTGACCGTCATCGACCATAAAGTGATCGAGGGCATCACGGGAGGCGCGCTCGATGCAAACGAGGGCGAACCCGGGCC
The DNA here is from genome assembly GCA_021813825.1 of Acidobacteriota bacterium. Taxonomy (GTDB): domain Bacteria; phylum Acidobacteriota; class Terriglobia; order Bryobacterales; family Bryobacteraceae; genus JAJYKC01. Next base: position 2,121 of record JAKAJI010000078.1, read on the forward strand.
GTTTTACATTCAGGGCGACCACACCGGCGGCCTGAAGTTCCGCAACATCACGGTGTCCGTCCCCAAGGGTTAACAGCGATTTGCGCTTGCGGCTCGTGCCGGGCCGCAAGCATTCCCTCCCCGGTCCCGTGGCGCCAAGGGCTCTCGCAATCCCGACATTATGAAAAACGGTCCCGTCAGGACGGGGATACCCGAACTTTATGCCGGCTCCCATGCGGAAGCTGCGGTGGAGACGGCTGCTCGATTTTGTTTGCGTCGAAGGACCGGTGACCGGAGGGCGGGCACGGGCGGTCGGAATGACGTCGTGGGTGGAGCTCTGAGGGATGCTCACACTCAGCATGCCTCTTCCTCGGAACGAGTACAATGTTCCACTTGAACGGTACGATGTTCCGTGCCGTGCTAGTGGACGAAGTAGAGGTTCAAGGCGCGTTCCGCGTTCTTATGGTCGAGCACGGGGTCACGCTCCTCGAATCGAGCCATGCCCACGACAATATCCATCAGGTCGCCCGGATAACATGCCCGAAGTCCGTCGGGAGAGCGGCGCCGGCATTCAGTTACGAAGAAATCCTGAATTTCCGGGCTGCATGACATCCCCTTGGCACTCGAAACCCGCTGCAATAGTTGACGGAAGAGATCGTCGTGCAGCGGTTCAACTTTGATCTTGTTCTTTAGCCGGCGCAAGAATGCTTCCTCAGCCAGATCGCTGAGTGCGAGATTCGTCGCGAACACCACCAAGACCAGAAATGGAATCTCAAAGTTCACTCCGGACCAAAGGGAGAGGATGTCCGTATGACGATCGAGAGGGACGATCCACCGGTTCAAAAGTTCGCGCGGCGAGATCCTCTGGCGGCCAAAATCGTCAATGAGCAGGATGCCGTTGTTGGCCTTCATCTGGATCGGGGCAATGCCGATACGGGTCACTTCATCCACCCTTGGATCCAACATCTCCAAGCGTAATTCTCCACCGACCTTCACCATCGGTCTGCGGCACAGCACCCAGCGTTCATCTTCGGGCTGGTCGTCGGGTTCGGCATGGTGAATCAGGGGATCGTAGACGCTGATGATCTCTCCGGAAATCTCGACAGCGTGAGGGATGTAGACCGGCGTGTCCCAGATGCGATGGAGACGCTCTGCCAGGCTGGTCTTGCCGTTGCCGGTCGACCCGTACAGGACGATCGCACCGCCGGAGGCCATAGCGGTCCCCAAATCCTCAACAATGTTCGTGGGGACGACCAAGTCCGCCAGGCACGATCTCAACTTTTCGGCGGTAACGTGGATGGGGACCGCCTGGCGCCGCACGGAGTACGCATAGTCGCCGATCGGGACGGGTGCGGGCCCCGCATAGTGGCTCTTCTTGAGCGCCAGTTCGGCCATCTCCCGCCCCCTGGCCGAAAGGAAGATCTCGTAGTCATCCCCGACCATCGTCCGAGTTTCGCAGAGGTGTTCTTTCTGAAAATATCGGTACATCGACAGGATGACGGAATGCGAAAGCTTACATCGCCGGGCGAGCCTTTCGAGCGTAACGGTACCCTCGAAATACGCGTGCTTCAATACCAGGTCCAACACCAGGCTCGAAGCAAGACCGGTCTCCTCAACAGTGTGGGCTTGCGCCGGCCGGAACAAACGGTCCCCTACTGCGTTCATGTCTCGACACATTAGCACGTTTTTGCGATCCGCATCTATCGCGGGCCGAGAAAAACGATTTTCAAATGATGCAGCCACTTGAAGAGCGCGGTGTGCCACAGGATGCCGGCCCAGAACGCCAAACCGAAAACCACCACCCAAAAGATTTGCGTATCGGTTTCGCGGCGCATCTGTATTCAATTCTCCCCTCGTGCCACACAAATTGCAATGGAACGCCCTACGGCGCTGGTATAGTAAGCCTAGCAAGCGTGCTCGACACGCGGACTTGGCTGCCTGCGGAATCCATGCCGCGATTGCAGGAGCCGGTCCCCCTGCCGTAACAGCGCTGAAATGGCGTTGCATCCGGAATTCGGTCTCGAATTAAGGGGTTAGTATCATCGCGTGGCTCGCATTCGATGAGTCCGGCCAAACAATACCAGGCGGCAACGGCAACTAGAGTCGAAAGGTGTCAGACAGTACCTTTAGTACTTGCGGTAATTAGAGACGGTATCATTACCCTAAGTCGCTTCACCGGCCTTGGGACTCTTACCCATCATGAGGTGCCAAGCCGGTTCCCGCGTGGCTTTACGTCACTCTGGCAGCGATACCCCGTTGGCGACCACATAACGCACGATGTCGGCGGTCGACTGCAGTTCGAGCTTATCAAGCACGCGGCGGCGATACGTACTTACAGTTTTCGCGCTCAGGTTCAGTTCGGCTGCGATCCGGCAGTTCCGCTTGCCGGCCGCGAGCGCATGCATCACTAACCTCTCGCGGGCCGAAAGCCGGACATGTCGAGGTTCTTGGGCCTCCGCCTCGACCGCCGCAGACGCCTCGAAGAATGTCTTCCCATCCAGCAGCCGCCGGACCGCGCGAATGACGTCGGCACGATCAACGTTCACCGGGATGTACCCGGCAGCCCCGCTCCGCGCCGCACGAAGAACGTTGCGATCATTTGCTGTCAGGTCCAGAACCAAGATGCTGGCGGCGCCACGGTGGCGCCGGAACTCACGGATCGCCGAAAAGGCCCCGTCATAGTGAAAGCCAACCTCCACTACAATCAGATCCCACGCTCGCTTCGCCGGACGCAAAAGAGCATCTGAAACCTCCGCCAACTCGACAACCATCAGATCGCGGAACTCCTGGCTCAGAATTTCCTTCAGGCCTTGCCGAACTAACACGTTTTCACTCACAATCAGCACTTGCCGCATGGGAGCGGTAGTATCGGCACGAAAAAACCCCGGCATTTGAGCAGCCGGGTTCATCCGGCCCGGCTCCGCGGGTTGGTGCAATCGTCCAGAATTGGAGAGAGCCGCTACCTGGTTTCGAAACATTTTGCCTCACATTCGGACACCATTGCCGGTAAACAGGGCGGCAAAGTCAAAATTCGGGTGGTCCCCACTAAGATCCCCTAGTGCGGTTCACCGCCATTCTGATGGGCGCAGTCCAACGAACTGCACGCTTCGCCGTGAATTCGTACTCCAAACGTAAGCTGTCTCTGATGGTTCTGCAAGCGAAGAAATGCGCAATTTGCGTAACGCAGAATTCCCCCGCCCGTTAAGGTGGCTTGTTACGATGTAACATTGTCAGTATCTGAGTCAACTGCGCGCTCAAAGACCCCGGGCACCGCTCAATTCGCATAAGCCGGGCACGGATCCGGGTGCAAATACTGCTGGCAGCCTGGGTCGAAACCACTACCGAAGTAGTCGTGATTGTCACGTCGTTAGCCAACGCCGGCTACACGCGGCAACCTGAGCGGCGAACCGCTGTCTGGGCTTAACCTGAGCCCTTGCCCGGGACGACCAGTCGCTACGCCCGGCCAGGTCGCACGGTGGTGGACGGTGGATCTCGGCGCACCGGAATATGCCGCTTGCTATATGCTATGGCAAGCTGCGAAGCCGAATCGCGGCCACCGAATTACCGAGACAGCCAATGAAACCGCGTAAGCTGATTTCCCGAAGAACTTTCCTCGCCGGCAGCGCCGCTCTGGCGTCTGCAAAGGGCCAGACGAAACGCACGGTCCTCATCGTCCCGAACTTTCATCCCGCCAGTTGCGGTTGGCTGACTAACTTTTCCATGGAGAGAGTCTACTGCGCCAACAGCTACTTCGACCACCTGGATCGGGTCCGCGACGACCCGGACTATGCGTTCGTTCTGTCGGAGTGTAACAACATGATCGCGATGCTAAACTTCCATCCCGAGCGGGCGGACGAATTAAAGGCCGCAATCCGTGCCAAGCGGGTGGAGTTGGTGAATGGCTTCTTTCTGGAATCGACCGTGAATCTGCCCGGCGGCGAGGCTTTAGTTCGTCTCGGGATCGAAGGACTTCGTTGGCAGCAGCAGGTGTTTGGCGTGCGGCCGCGCTTTGCCTGGTGCATTGACGTCTGCGGGACACACCCGCAGATGGCTCAAATCACGAAGGGGCTCGGCCTGGAGGCCTACGTCTACACGCGAGGGAACACGACGGGGTCGGCAATTCATTGGCTCGAAGCGCCCGACGGAACCAAGACGCTCGCCATCGCGCCCGGCCACTACGCGGACCTCGGGCTAATCTTCAGCGTTACGGCCCCATTCACTCCAGCCCAAGTAGGTCAATTGGAGGAACAACTGGCGGCCCGCGCGAAGGTCACCCCGGCCGGCGCTCCGGTGCTGGCCCTGGGCGGTAACGGTGATTACAACCTGGCGCCGAAGCGGCCTGATTATCCGACCGCCTTCCTCAAAGAATGGCGCAGCATCGATCCGAACTGGGAGTTCCATTTCACGACTCTGTCACAGTACGTCGACGCGGTTGCGCCGCAACTCGCCTCCGGCGCGATGCAAATTCCGGTGATGCGGGGTGGAACCACCTACTTCTTCGACTCGTTCTGGATTGAAAATCCGCGGGTGAAGACCTCGTACCGGAGATGCGAACACCAGTTACAAGCCGCCGAGATGCTCGCCACCGCTGCGAGCCTTCGGACGCGGTACGCATACCCGATCGAGCCGCTATACCACTCGTGGCTGCAGTTATTCCTTAATACGGACCGCAACACGCTCTGGGGCTCGGCGGGCGGCATGGTGTTCGAGAGTGCTGAGTCCTGGGACGCCGCGGACCGGTTCCAGAGCGTAGAGAATGCCTCGCGCGCCGTACTTACCGGGGCCGCGGGCGCAGTCGCCGGGAAGGGTGGCGGCGTGGCTCTTTTCAACGCCCTGAACTGGGAGCGCCGGGACCCGCTCGTGCTGGGTTCCACCGAAGTTCCTGATGGCGTCGAAGCAGAAGCACTGCCGGACGGGCGTGTGATTTGCCGGCCGAAGCTTGCTCCTGTTTCGCTCACATCCGCCAAGCGATCGGCGGCGCCCGCTGCCGCCGCCAAAGAAATTTCGTTGCCCGAAACGATCGAGAACCGGTTCTACTCAGCGCGCGTCGATGCCCGCACGGGCGCGCTTGTGAGCTTGCGATTGAAACCGTCGGGCCGCGAACAACTGAGTGGACCGGCCAACGTCATCGTGGCCGAAAGGCCAACGAAGCAGTCAGGCGATCCCGGCGACTTCATGCTTGGGCGAACTCAACGCATCCGCTTGGCCGCTTCCTCGGATTCCTCCGGCGCGGTGCATATAACTCGCGGGCCTTTGGCCACAACCGTAACCGCGGAGGGAACGTTCTACGGAGGCGGCGCCTGCCAACGCATCACCCGCTTCTATCACGACTCCCCTCGAATCGATTTTGAGACCACGCTCAACGACATTCCCGACCGCACGGTCGTGGTGTCGGAGTTCCCGCTCGCTACCGAAGTGACTGAAGTCCGCCGCGGTATACCGTATGGTTTCACGCACGGCGCGTGGCCGGAGCCGACCGAGGCGTTGCCAGGCCATAACCAGGGCATAACCCCGGCCCTGCGATGGTCGCACTACACGCTCAGCGATGGCGGCGGCTTCGCAGTCCTTGACCGTGGCTTATCGGGACGCGAGTTGACCGGGAAGACGCCCATCATCTTCCTGCTGAATACGACGAACAAGTATTACGGCTATCCGAACTCGTGGCTTTCCGGCGACGGCCGCCACGTGCTCGAGTACGCCATCCTCGCCCACGAAGCACCCTGGACGGAGGCGCGCGTCCCGCACGCGGCGTGGGAATACAACAGCCCGGCTTACGCCTTCGAAACCGGTTCAGAGAAACCCGCGTCGTTCCTCACATCGAGCGACAACGTCATTGTCGAAGCCATCCGCCGCGACGGCCATTTCATCGAAGTAAGGTTGGCGGAGTGCCTGGGCGTCGCCGGCAGGGCCTACGTGACGGTGCCGCTCCCGCACGAAAGCGCGTTTCAGACGAATCTCGCCGGTGAGCACCCAACGCATCTAACAGGCGACGCGCGATATGAGTTCCCGGTGCGGCCGCAGCAGATCGTCACGCTCCGCTTCCGCACGGCGGGCGAGGTCCCCACACCGGCGCCGTTGATGGCTTGGGATCCCTTAGTCCCGCCGGCCAAACGCGCGGCGCTGCACCGCTACTCAAACAAGAAAGGGCATCCGCCCCGGGGCGCCTAAAGCGCCTCAGGGCGCTGCCTCACTGAGGCCCTGCGCGCGCGTGATCTTCGTCGCGCATTGCTTCATCGCGGCCAGAATCTCTTCAATCTCCGCCTTGGTGACCCGGCGAATACAGGCGATCGCAAGTGCGGAGGACTGCCCGATGGAAGGGTTGCCCACCAGCACGCTTAGATCAACCAGACCGGCGCGTTCCTCGCTGCGCGTAATGGCGAACCCGGCGCGCCGGATGCGATTCAACTCATGCTCAAACGCCCTCCGCTTCGCCGCCGTCATCGCACCATACTCTGGATCGCGAGCCAGAAAGGCCGCCAGATCCTCCGCCGGGTAGTAAGACAACAGCAGTCGCCCCGAAGTAGTCTCCACGGGCGCAAATTGCGAGCCGGCCTCAATCGAGATCCGCACCTTCGACGGGCTCCCCGCATCCAGCAGCACCAGCAGCCTGCCCCGATGGATCACGCTCAGGTGCGCAGACTCCTTGATCGTTTCCGCCAACTCCCGCATGGGCCCGGCCGCGGCCCGGACAAGGCTCTCCACTGGCGAGTGGGTATGGGAAAGCTCGAAAAGTTTCAGGCTCAGACTGTAGCGGCCCGACGCCGCATCCCGGATCACGTAACCGCGGGTGTCCAGGCGCGTCAAAAGCCGGAAGAGGCCGCTTGGAGGGTAGTTGAGCGTGCGGGACAGATCCGTGAGCGACTGCGGAACGGCGCTCGCCGAGAGTGCTTCCAATACGTCCAGGCCACGGTCCAGAGCGGGCACGGCGTATCGCGGGCGGGGTTTCGGCTTGTCGGTCCGGCGGGCCATGCTTCGATTCTATATGGAAAATCTCTTTTCTTTGACAAAAACTTCTTCCCTCAAGTAAAATTGCCTCAGTCTCATGGCGAGATCGAGCCGGCCAATCGTCATCATCGGCGCTGGAGGCATTGTGCGGGATGCGCACCTTCCGGCGTACGCGAAATCCGGCCTGCTTGTCGCCTCAATCTGCGATCTCATCCCTGAGAAAGCTCGCGGGTTGGCCGCGAAATTCGGCATCCCTCATGTGGCTGCGGACGTTTGCGGCGCCATACAAAATGCTCCTTCGGGCGCGGTGTTCGATGTCGCGGTCCCGGCGTCCGAAGTCCTCTCCGTTCTGCCCACGCTTCCCGACGGCGCCGCCGTCCTTATCCAAAAGCCGCTGGGAGAAAACCTGGCACAGGCGCGCGCGATTCGTGAACTCTGCCGCGCCAAGCGTCTCACCGCAGCCGTGAATTTCCAACTGCGTTTCGCGCCGGCGGTCGAGCAAGCGCGACGGTTAATTGACGAGGGCCGCATCGGCGCACTTACCGACATCGAGGTCCGCGTCACCTGCTACACGCCCTGGGAGATGTGGCCGTTTCTTGAAAGCGCACCCCGGGTTGAGATTCTCTATCATTCGGTGCATCACGTCGACCTCATCCGCTCCTTTTGCGGCGACCCTTCCGCCGTGTATGCCAAGACTCTCAAACATCCCCGCGCACCGAAACTCGCCTCCACGCGTTCGACCATCATCCTCGACTACGGGAATTCCGTGCGCGCCAATGTCACCGCCAACCACGCGCATGCCTACGGCCCAAAACACCAGGAAAGCTACATCAAGTGGGAAGGCACCGCCGGCGCGATCAAGACCAGGATGGGCGTGCTGCTCGACTACCCGCATGGCGTGCCCGACGAGTTCGAATACGTCGAACTCGACGGCTCGGACCGGCCCGAATGGAAATCGCTGGCACTTGAAGGCACTTGGTTCCCGGACGCCTTTTGGCGGCGCATGGTCAACCTGATGGCGTATCTGGATGGAGCGAGTCCGGAACTGGGCGCCTCGGTCGAAGATGCCTACCGGACCATGGCGGTGGTGGAGAGCGCCTACACTTCAAGCGAGACCGGCGGGACGCCTGTCACTTATGATTGAACTCCGCGGCATCACCTGGGGCCACACGCGCGGCTACCTCCCCATGGTCGCCACAGCGCAGCGCTTCGAGGAAGAGCGCCCGGAGGTCCGCATCGACTGGCGAAAGCGCTCGCTACAAGAGTTCGCCGACCATCCCATCGAAAGACTCGCTGAACACTACGACTTACTCGTCATCGATCATCCCTTCTGCGGATATGCCGCCGCACACGACGTTCTGCTCCCTCTTGATTCGTTCCTGCCAACCGGTTTTCTTGCCGATCAGGCAGCTAACTCCGTCGGCCGCTCCCATGCCAGTTACTTGTATGGCGGCCATCAATGGGCGCTGGCGATTGACACAGCAACGCCGGTCAGCGGGTATCGCCCGGACCTTCTCGAGCGCGCCGGCGTTGAACCGCCCCGCACATGGGCCGAACTCCTGTCACTCGCCCGCCGCGGTTTGGTGGCGGTTCCGGCCATCCCGATCGACAGCCTGATGCATTTCTACATGCTTTCGATCGCGGCCGGAGAGGAGCCTTTCCAGTCGACGGACCGCGTGGTCGGCGAAGCGGCAGGCGTGCGCGCACTCTTGATGCTTCGCGAGTTAGTTGGCGCTTGCAATCCGGAATGTTTGCAACGCAATCCCATCGCTACCTGGAATCTGCTTGCGCGCAGCAACTCCGTTGCTTACTGCCCCTTCGCCTACGGTTATTCGAATTACGCGCGCCGCGGCTATGGCCCCCATGCTCTCGAGTTCTCTGACATGGTTCACACGAACGCCGGTGAGCCTCTGCGCTCGACCCTTGGCGGCGCCGGACTCGCCGTCTCCTCGCGCTGTCGCCATCGTGACGAGGCCATGGCGTACTGCCAATTCGTGGCCGGCGCCGTTTGCCAGAAGACGTTGTATTTTGATGCGGGCGGCCAACCGGGTCACCGGCAAGCCTGGCTCGACGCCGAGGTCAATCGCCGGAGTTCGAATTACTTCCGGAATACTTTGCCAGCCTTGGACCGCGCCTACCTGCGCCCGCGATTTGACGGCTACCTGCACTTCCAGGACTCGGCTGGTCCCGTGGTGCATAAGTATCTGTCAGGTTCGGCTGGCGCGGAAGAAACTCTCCGCGAACTCGACTCGCTTTGGAGGATGCATGAAGCCGTTAAGCGGCCTGCTGATCGTGGATTTTAGCCAGTTCCTCTCCGGGCCTTCGGCCTCGCTGCGCATGGCCGATATGGGCGCCCGCGTCATCAAGATCGAGCGCGCCGAGGGGGGTGATCTCTGCCGGCGCCTCTACGTGTCCAATCTGGAACTCGACGGCGACAGCACAATCTTCCACACCATCAATCGCAACAAAGAGAGTTTCGCGGCAGACCTGCGCAAACCGGAGGACCGCAGCGCCGTCACTGAACTTGTCCGACGCGCCGACGTCGTCATCCAGAATTTCCGGCCCGGCGTAATGGAACGCCTGGGTTTCGACTATGAATCCGTCGCCCGGCTCAACCCACGCGTTGTCTACGGCGAGATCACCGGGTACGGCAAGTCCGGCCCCTGGCGCGACAAACCCGGCCAGGATCTGCTCGCGCAATGTCTTTCCGGCCTGCCCTGGCTGAATGGAGATGCGGACCAGCCACCGGTCCCATTCGGTCTGGCCATCGCGGACATGCTCGCCGGCGCGCATCTTGTGCAAGGCATCCTGGCGTGCCTCGTGCGCCGCGGGATCAGCGAAAAGGGCGGCCGCGTCGAGGTAAGTCTGCTCGAGTCCGTGCTCGATTTCCAATTTGAGGTTCTGACGACGCACTTAAACGACGGCGGCCAACTGCCCCGCCGCAGCGCCGTGAACAACGCCCACGCCTATCTTGGTGCGCCCTACGGCGTCTATCAGACGCAGGACGGATATCTTGCGCTCTCCATGCAGCCCGTCGTGCGCCTCGGCCAGTTACTCGACTGCCCCGCCCTGCTCGCTTACACGGACTCGCGGGACCTGTTCGACAAGCGCGACGAAATCAAGCAGATCCTCGTCGGCCATCTCCGGAAAAACACCACCCGACATTGGCTCTCGATCCTCGAACCTGCCGACATCTGGTGCTCGGACGTTTTTACATGGCCCCGTCTGCTTGAACACGAGGCGTTTCAAGCCCTCGACTTTATCCAACAGGTTACCCGGCGCGAGGGCGTAACGCTGCGCACCACCCGCTGTCCGGTCCGCATCGACGGCGAAATATACAAGTCCGCCAAAGGTGCGCCGGTGCTCGGGCAGGACACGGCTCAGATTCTGGCGGAACTCATGGCTCCGCCGCAGGAGGCACAGGTATGAACCCGAATCCCGATCCCGCCAAACACGGCGAGATCCCTCTGTTCAACACCGAAACCTGGCTCTATGAGGATTTCGAAATCGGCTGGCGCATCCGCTCCATCCGGCGCACCATCTCCGAAGGCGAAGCAGCCCTGTTCAATTCTCTGGTCCTCGACTGCCATCCCTATGTAGCGGATGAGATCTTCGCCCGGAACCAAGGGATCTTCGGCCGCCGCCTCGTAGCCGGCTCCATGGTCTTTAGCTACGGTCTTGGCTTGATGGCGCACAATAACGTGAATACCTTTAGCTACGGCTACGACAAACTCCGGTTCATCAAGCCTGTCTTCATCGGCGACACCATTTACACCATCCGCACGAACCTCGAAAAGCGCCCGAAGTATCCCACCATGGGCTTGGTGAAGGTTTCCTACGAGGTCTTCAAGAACGAAGGCGAACTCGTGCTTTACTGCGAGCACTTACAAACCGTGAAGTACCGGGATCCGTCGAGTTACGTGGAGCCGGATAAGCCGTGAGCCGCCGGACCTTTCGCGTCGCGGTGCGGAAGTTCGGTCCGTTTGAGTCCGCTATCGGCAAGCAATGGGACGCATTCGAGGCAGCCGAGCGCACCGGCCTCTCGCTCGACGCCGTTCCCATGGACCTTCCCCCGCTCTCCGCCTGCGTGTTTGAAAGCGGCGGGCTCGAGCGCGGCGACTGGGATGTCGTATTTCTCAACACCGACTGGGTTGCCTCCGCGCATCAGCAGGACTGCCTTGCGGATCTCGCGCCAGGCATCCTCGCCGACCCTCCCGACGGTTTCCCCGACGCCTGGCCGCCGTCCTTGTTACGCCTGCAGGAAATCGACGGCCACGTGCTCGGTCTGCCGTACCATGACGGCCCGGAGTGCCTGATCTATCGAACCGATCTTCTTGAGGACCCCGCTGAAAAGTCCTCCTATGAATCCCGCTTCGGCGCACCGCTACGCGTGCCGGAAACCTGGGACGAATTTCTCCGGGTTGCCCGCCACTTTCACCGGCCGGAACAACGCCGCTATGGGACCGTTTTCGCCGCCTATCCCGACGGCCACAACACTGTCTACGATTTTTGTTTGCAGTTGTGGTCGCGCGGTGGCGAGCTAAGCAGACCGGACGGCAGAATAAGGCTCGACTCGGCAGCCGCTCGCGACGCCTTGCAGTTTCTTCGCGAAACGATCAACGATTCCTCCGCCGTTCACCCCGCGTGCCGCGACATGGATTCGGTGAAATCAGGCCTTGCCTTCGCCGCCGGAGAAGCCGCGCTCATGGTGAATTGGTTTGGCTTCGCTTCCATGGCGCAAACCATCGCTAGTTCCGCCGTGAAAGGCAAGGTCGGCATCGCACCTGTACCGCACGCGGAAGGCTGCCAGGGACCGTCTCTGAATATCTATTGGATCCTTAGCATCGCAGCCGGCACTCCGCATCCGGACGTGGCCTGGCGCTTCCTGAAACACTGTGCCTCGCGCGAAATGGACAAGTTACTGACGCTGGAGGGAGGCATAGGTTGCCGCCGCTCCACCTGGACTGACGCCGATGTGAACCGGACAATCCCCTTCTATCAGCGGATGGAAGCGCTGCACGCCTGCGCGCGCGAGTTACCAAGAATGCCGGACTGGCCGCGCATCGCCGAAATCATAGACCGCATGGTGATCGCCGCCATCGACTCGCCGGAACCGGTTGCCAACATCCTCGCATCGGCCCAGCGAACTCTCGACTCGCATCGAACCCACTCCTAACCTGCCGGAAGCAGTTCCGGAAGAATCTCGCCCGCGCGTCCCCGCAGTGAGATCGTCACGTCCTCCGAGTACGGCGTCTCCTCGATGTTCACTTCAATCACCGCGGCGCCACCTTCCCTTGCCACGTCAATCAACCCCGCGGCCGGATACACCACCGCCGACGTCCCGGCCACCAGCAATACCTCGCACTCGCGCACGGCCCGCTCCGCTCGCTTCCACACCTGGTCAGGCAACGCCTCGCCGAACCAGACGACGCCCGGCCGCATCAGCCCGCCACAGCCGCAGCGCGGCGGCAACTCCGGCAGAGGCACGGTTTCATCCCGCCGCTCCACGCCGCAGTCGAGGCAACGCAGAGTCCAGATATCGCCATGCAATCGCAGCACACGCCGGCTGCCTGCCCGTTCGTGCAACCCATCGACATTCTGCGTCACAAGCGTGAACCCGGGCGTTCGTTTCTCAAACCTCGCCAGCGCAGTGTGCCCGGCGTTGGGCTGCGCGCCGGCGCACACGGAACGCCGCCAGTCGTACCACTCCCATACCAGCTTCGGATCGCGCGCGAATGCCGCGGGCGTGGCGAGTTCCTCGACGCGGAATTGTCTCCAAAGCCCGCCCGCGCCGCGAAAGGTCGGGATGCCGCTCTCGGCCGAGATCCCCGCGCCCGTGAGCGCGACAATCCTGCCTGCAACCCGCAGTATCTCGCGCCCACGATGAC
>JAKAJI010000079.1 GCA_021813825.1 Acidobacteriota bacterium
GGAACGCCGGAGTCGCGGCAGAAGCGGGCGATGCGGGCGGGCATGTCGCCGGGGCTGGTGAAGTCGTCGGGGTTGAGGTAGATGGACGAGGGCGGGGCGGCGGCGGCCATTTGGGCGAGTTCTTCGTAGGAATAGTCGCGGCCTTCGAGCGCCCATGCCCGGCGGCATTCCTGCAGGATCCAGAGGCCGGCGATGTTTTTGAGGAAACGGACGCGGCCCGCGGCGCCGATTTCGTTGGTGAAGTTGAGGGCGAGCGAATCGGCGTTCACGATGGGGGAGTCGAGTTCGACGCCGAGCAGGGACCAGGTGCCGGAACTGATGTAGCACCAGTCCGTGCCTTCGGCCGGGGCGGCGGTGACGGCGGAGGCGGTGTCGTGGGAGGCGGTTGCGTAGACGGGGACTTCAGATGAGAAGCCGGCCGTGCGATGCAGGTATTCGAACAGAGAGCCGAGGCGCGTGCCGGGCGGAACGATTTCGGGTAGCACGGAGGAATCGAGACCGAGGGAGGCGAGCAGTGGCTTGGCCCAGGTTTTCTCAATCGGGTTGTAGAACTGCGAGGTGCTCGCGATGGTGAGTTCGGCGCGGGCGACGCCGCTGAGCCAGTAGGAAAACAGATCGGGGAGAAAGAGGAGGGTGCGGGCGGTGGTTAGGGCGGGAGAAGAGGCGAGTTTCATGGAGTACCACTGGAAGAGCGAGTTGAACTCCATGTGCTGGATGCCGGTCTGGCGGAAAATTTCTTCGCGGGGAACGACGGAGTAAGTGCGTTCGAGGAGGCCTTGGGTGCGTGCGTCGCGGTAGTGGCGCGGGTTGTCGACGAGCGCTCCGTCGGAACCAAGAAAACCGAAATCGACGCCCCAGGTGTCGACGCCGATGCCGTTGGGAGTAATTCGGCGCTCGCGTCCGCAGACGATGAGGCCTTGCTGGATTTCGTGGAAGAGGCGGAGTGTGTCCCAGTAGAGGCCAGTGGGCAGGCGGACAGGTTGGTTGGGGAAGCGGTGAAGTTCGTCGAGGGTGAGGCGGCCGGAGTCGAGCGAGCCGAGCATCGCGCGTCCGCTTTCGGCGCCGAGGTCGAAGGCGAGAAATTTCATGCGAACTCGATCACCATTTTCCCGACGCCGTCGCGGTAGTTATCGAGGAGGTCGAAGGCTTCGGGGGCGCGGTCGGCGGGCATGGTGTGGGTGACGAGGTCGGTTTTGACGGCGCCGGAGGTGAGCATGTCGAGGGCGGGTCCGGCGCGGTGGTTGGAGCGTTTGAGGGTGAGGAAGCGGATTTCCTTGCCGAGGGCGGCGTGGAGGTCGACGGGGAGGGGGGAATCGACGGGGATGCCGGCGAGCATGAAAGTTCCGGCGGGTTTGGTGACGGCGAAGCCGGCGTCGATGGTGGAGCGGTCGGCGGCGGCGTCGATGACGAGGTCCATGCCGCGGCCGTTGGTGAGGTCGAGGGCGGCGGCGCGGAACTTTGAGAAGTCACAGACTTCGTTTGCGCCCATGCGGCTGGCAAGCGCGAGGCGGTGGGGAAGACGGTCGGTCGAAAGGACATGCGCCCCGGCGTGGTGGGCGACGGCGGCCGAGAGCATGCCGATGGGCCCGGCGCCGATTACGGCGACGCGGTCGAAGGGGCGGATGGTGACGAGTTCGAGCATATGCAGGATGACGGCGAGGGGTTCGATGAGGGCGGCGTGTTTGAAGGCGAGGGACGGTGGGAATTTCTTGGCGTTGACGGAGGGGATCACGGCGTATTCGCGGAACAGGCCGAAGGTCTGCGGCGAGCCCATGTAGGAGGTGTTGAGGCAGTGGATGTGCTGGCCGGCGAGGCAGTATTCGCAGTGGCCGCAGGTGATTTGGGGTTCGATGGCGACGGGATCGCCGGGCGCGAAGCGGGTGACGCCCGCTCCGATGGCGGCGACGGTTCCGGCGGGTTCGTGGCCGAGGACCATGGGGTATTGCGCGGGAACGCCGCGGATGCTGCCTTCGCGATACCAGTGAAGGTCGCTGCCGCAGATGCCGACGGCGCGGAGGCGGACGAGGATTTCGTTGGGGCCGGGGTCGGGCGGAGCGGGGATGTCAGTGACGACGATGCGGCGTGGGGCCGCGAGTTGGGCGCAGAGCATGGCGAAACGAACCATTATGGCGTGAAGGGCGGGTTGAGTGGCGTTACCATGGCGTGAGCATGGCAAAGAACATATTAAATTTGACGGGACGCGTGGCAGTGGTGGCCGGGGGGACTTCAGGGCTGGGCCGCGCGATTGCAATCGGGTTGGCGCAGGCGGGCGCGGATGTCGTGGCGAGTGGGCGGCGCGCCGAGCAGGTGGAAGAAGTCGCAACGCTGATCGAGGCGGAGGGGCGGCGGACGCTGCGGATGCCATTCGACATTCTGGACCGAAGTTCGGTTGATGCATTGCGCGATAAAGTGCTGGCTGAGTTCGGTGGGGTGGACATCTTAGTGAACGCGGCGGGAACGACTTTCAAGAAACCGACGGTCGAGATCGCCGAGGCGGAGTGGGACCGGCTGATGAATACGAACCTGACGGGGATGCTGCGGACGTGCCAGTCGTTTTATGAGCCGCTGAAGGCGAAGCAGCGGGGGCGGATCATCAATATCGCGAGTTTGAGTTCCTTTGTGAGTTTGTACCAGGTGACGGCGTATTCGGCGTCGAAGGCGGCGGTGCTGTCGCTGACACGGAGCCTGGCGGTGGAGTGGTCGCGCGAGGGGATTAACGTGAACGCGATTGCGCCCGGGGTATTCCGGACCGATTTGAACGCGAAGTTACTCGACGGGACCGAACGCGGGCGGGAGTTTCTTACTCGGACTCCGATGAAGCGATTTGGGAAAGCGGAGGAGTTAGTGGGCACGGCGGTGCTGCTGGCCTCCGACGGGGCAAGTTACATCACCGGCCAGTGCATCGGGGTGGATGGAGGATTCCTCGCTTCCGGCGTGAATTCGTAAAGGAAGTTATCAGCTTTCCGCTTGGCGGGGCACTGGGTGGGCGGCGTGGCGAGGGACGTGCTTTCCGGCGGTGCGGGCGAACGGTCCTCAGTTACCAGAACAGGCCGGAAGGCGGATAATGGAGTCAAGGCTTCGAGATGTCCCTAGAACAGGCCATTCTGACAGAGCTACTCGCGCTACCGCCAGAGAAGCAGCGCGAGATCTACGAGCACGCTAAGCGCCTTCGTGGGGAAACCGCCAAGAGGCCGCCGTTCAAGAGCATCGAAGGCCTATGGGACGACCTAGGCATCTCACTTTCGGCTGAGGAAATTGAAGAAAACCAGCGCGAGATGTGGAAGAACTTCCCCAGGGAAGACATTTGATGCCCGGTGTCGTAGTTGATACCCATTCCATTGTCTGGTTCTTGTCTCGTGACCCTCGGTTGTCGACAAAGGCGCGTGAGACCCTGAGGTCCACAACGGCGGCTGGAGACTTGATCTACGTGACTTCGATTTGCCTCGTCGAACTGACGTACCTCGTCGAGAAGGGCCGCTTGCCGGCGCTCGCGCGCGACGAATTGATTCAGGCTTTGGACGATCCGGCCATTCCGTGTTCGCTGGCTCCGCTCGACCGCGCGGTGGCCGAGGCTCTTGCACACGTGAAAAGGAGCGACGTGCCCGACCTGCCGGATCGAATCGTCGCAGCTACCGCCGTTGCGTGACGCGCTCCGCTGATCCGCCGCGATTCAAAGATTCGGGCCTCACAAGTAGAAACGATCTGGTAGCGATCCTGTTGTCCAGAGCTTCAACGCCCCGCCGGCCCGCGTATGCACGGCGACTTCCTTTGGGCTTGGGGTGCGCAACTGGCGGCACGAATGAGCGCGGATCGCTAATTCAGATAGTAAGTCCGGTACAGCGTGTCGCGCTGCTTCGGGATGAAGCCGGCGTCGCGGATGAGGCGGCGGAGTTCTTCTTCGCTGGCGCGGTGGTGGGTGCCGGCGGCGGAGACGACGTTTTCTTCGATCATGATGGAGCCGACGTCGTTGCCTCCGAAGCGGAGGCCGAGTTGGCAGGTTTTGAGGCCCGGCGTCACCCAAGAGGACTGGATGTTGACGATGTTGTCGAGGAAAAGACGGGAAATGGCGAGGGTTTTGAGGTACTCGACGGCGGTGGCTTCCTGTTTGACGAAGCGGCCGAGGCTGGTGTTTTCGCGCTGGAAGGCCCAGGGGATGAAGGCGGTGAAGCCGCCGGTTTCTTCCTGAATTTGGCGGACGATTTCGAAGTGGTTGACGCGCTGCTCGATGGTTTCGCCGCAGCCGAACATCATGGTAGCGGTGGTGCGGAGGCCGAGGGAGTGGGCGGTGCGGTGGACTTCGATCCAGTCTTTGGAAGAAGACTTAAGGCGGCTGATGCGGTGGCGGACGTCGTCGTCGAGGATTTCTGCGCCTCCGCCGGGGATGGACTGCAGGCCGGCGTCGCGGAGGCGGGCGATGGTGTCGCCGAGGGTGAGGCCGCTGACTTCGGCGATGTTGACGATTTCGGGGGCGGAGAAGCAGTGGTTCCAGATGCGGTCGCCGAAGCGCTGCTTGATGGCACGGAGGAGGTCCTCGTACCACTCGATTTTGAGTTCGGGGTGGAGGCCGCCCTGCATGAGGATGCCGGTGCCGCCGAGGTCGATGGTTTCCTGGATTTTCTGGAAGATGACTTCGCGGGGGTGGATGTAGCCTTCGTTATGGCCGAGGGGGCGGTAGAAGGCGCAAAAGCTGCAGTACTCGGTGCAGAAGTTGGTGTAGTTGATGTTGCGATCGATGATGTAGGTGGCGACGCCGTCGGGGTGGTGTTTGCGGCGGACGGCGTCGGCGGCCATGCCGAGGCCGATCAAGTCGTCGCTACGGAAAAGGTCGATGGCTTCCTGACGGGAGATCATACCGGGATTGCTCCTGCGAGTGCGGAATGGGCGAGCGGCGAGGCGGGCAGAGCGGAGACGAGATCGAGGAAGCGCTTCATGCCGGCCCGTTCGCGCGCGCCGAGTTCGAAAACGATGTTTTGGGTGAGGTAGTGGAGGGCGAGTTCTTTCGTGATGCCGCGGGAGGCGGATTCGTTGGCGGCGATTTCTGGGATGCGGAGGGCTCCCTGGAGATAGGAGTCGAGGAAATCGGCCTGGCGGAAGCGGGTGAGGGGCGCGGGGCCGGCCCAGACGGCGAAGACCATGGGCAGGCGGGTGAGGTCCCACCATTCGGCGCCGAGGTCGAGGGTGCGGTAGGGGAGGGTGGCGGGGTCGAGTTTGAGGGCGGGGTCGCCGATGATGAGGGCTGCGTCGGCGGAGGCGAGCATGGAATCGAGGTCGGGGGCGTGGGGCGAGAGGGTGGGGGTTGCGCCGTAGGTTTTCGAGAGGATGACGCGGGCCAGTTGGACGGAGGTGCGGGAACTGGAGTCGGCGGAGAGGGTCTCGATTTCTCCGAAGGGCTTTTTGGAGATGAGGAGGATGCTGCGGACGGGTCCGTGGCAGGCGATGCAGGTGCCGGGGAGGATGGCCAGATTCTGGCGGGCTGCTTCGACGACGGGCACGATGCCTAAGTCGGCGGCACCGGTGGCGAGGCGGTCGGCGCAGACGGAGGGGAGGCAGAAGGAGAGATCGAAGAGGCCCTGCTGGCGGCCGTGGACCATGCCCCACACGAGTGGGGTGGTGTTGAGATAGCTGACCGCGCAGACGCGGGGAAGATTTTCCGGGGGCAAGTTTCAAGTTTAACAAACAGGGGGCGGCGGGCTGGGCGGTTTCTGGTAGAGTGGAGGCTGAGCGCAATGGCTATCAGCAAGGAACTTCTGGACATTTTGGTGTGTCCGGCGTGTAAGGAACCGGTGCATCTGACGCCGGGTGGAGACGGGTTGAAGTGCGAAGCGTGCAAGCGCGTGTACCCGATCCGCGACGACATTCCGGTGATGCTGGTGGACGAAGCGAAAATCGAAGACTGAGAGCGGTCGAGATTCGAGCGATGCCCGAAGTGGTCGATCGGCTGGCGCGAGGTGCGCGGGTGGCGGTGGTGCGCCTGCGTTCGCTGGGGGACTGCGTGTTGTCTACCCCGGCGCTACAACTTCTGAAGGCGCACCGGCCGGACCTGCGCGTGGCGGTGGTGGTTGAGCCGGCGTGGCGGGCGGTGTACGAGGGGAACCCGGATGTGGACGAGATTCTCGAACCGAGCCTGAGCGCGCTGTGGCGGTTTGCGCCGGATCTTGTTCTGAACCTGCACGGAGGGGCGCGGAGCGCGAGGCTGGTGGCGGCGTCGCGGGCGCGGTGGCGGGCGGGGTTTGCGCATTTCCGGAACGCGTGGCTGTACAACGTGCCGATTCCGCGGGCGCAGGAGATTTTGGGGGAAGAACGGACGGTGCACACGGCGGAACACGCGGCGAGCGCGATGTTTTGCCTGGGCGTGCCGGTGACCGAGATTCCGCGGGCGCGCCTGTTCGTTTCGCGGAAGGTGGAACGGAGGCGGCCGTATGCGGTGATTCATCCGCTGGCGTCGGCGGCGGAGAAGACGTGGGCGGCGGAGCGGTTTGCCGAGAGCGCGCGATGGATTGAGCGGGAACTGGGGCTCGAGGCCGTGATCATCGGCGCGGCGGGCGACGACTTGAATGCGTTTGCCGAGTTCGCGCGGGTGCAGGGAGCGCCGCTCGAAGAAGTGAAGGGGCTGATTGCGGGGGCGGAGATTTTTCTGGGCAACGACAGTGGGCCGGCGCACATGTCGGCGGCGCTGGGCGTTCCGGTGGTAGTCTTATTTGGGCCGATGGATCCGGCGATTTGGGGTCCGTGGCGCGTGGAGAGTGAAGTAAGACGACCGGAAAAGGGTCTGCGGGAGTTGCCTGTGGAACAAGTGACGGAAG
The DNA here is from genome assembly GCA_021813825.1 of Acidobacteriota bacterium. Lineage (GTDB taxonomy): Bacteria > Acidobacteriota > Terriglobia > Bryobacterales > Bryobacteraceae > JAJYKC01. The sequence continues at coordinate 6,804 of JAKAJI010000079.1, forward strand.
CGTTGGCGAAGCTGAGGGCGCGAACGGCGGCACAGGCCGGGAGACAGCCGGCGTGAAGGAACTGGGGCGCCTGCTACGGTTCGCCAGGCCCTATTGGGCGGCGCTGGTGAGTTCGAGCCTGCTGATGGCGGGTGTGGGGGCGGGGCAGGCGCTGGTGGTGCTGCTGGTGCGGACGGTGTTCGACCGCGTGCTGCGGCCGGATTCGCCCGAGACGACGGCGACGCTATTTGTGGTGCCGCTGCTGCACAAGACGGTTCTTCTCAACGACATCGTTCCTCCATTTCTGCACAACGTCTGGACGATGGTGGCGGCGGCCATCGTCGAGGTCTACCTGTTCAAGGGGTTGTGCGATTACTTTGGCAACTTCCTGATTAACTATGCGGGTTTTTCGGCGGTGACGGACCTGCGGCAGAAGGTGTTCGACGGGGTGCTGCGGCAGGACTCGCACTTCTTTGCGACGAACTCGACCGGCCACCTGATGTCGTCGATTTTGAATGATATCGACAAGATCCAAGTGGCGATTTCGCACATGCTGGCGGACTGGTTCCGGCAGGCGTTCACGCTGTTTGCGCTGCTGGTGGTGGTGATAGAAACAGACTGGAAGCTGGCGCTGGTGAGTTTGACGGTGCTGCCGTTTGTGCTGACACCGACGGCGCGACTGGGCAAGCGGATCCGGCGGACGAGCCGGCGAGCGCAGGACGATACGGCGGAGCTGAACCAGATCCTGCAGGAGACGATCAGCGGGCACCAGGTGGTGAAGACGTTCGGGACGGAGGAGTTCGAGTCGAACCGGTTCCGGGCGGCGGCGCAGAAGCTGAAGGGGACGAGTTTGAAGTACGTGGCGCAGCAGGCGATCGCTTCGCCGCTGATCGAGTTTTTCGGGGCGCTGACGATAGTGGGACTGCTGACGTACGCGCGGTTGCAGATCAAGGCGAACGAGATGACGACGGGCGAATTCACGAGTTTCGTGATCGCGCTGCTGATGCTGTACGAGCCGGTGAAGCGGCTCACCGGGATTCACAACATTTTCGAGCAGGCGCTGGGGGCGTCGCAGAAGGTGTTCGAGTACCTGGATCGCGAGCAGGGGATCCGAAACAAGGACGGGGCGGTGCGGATGGGGCGGTTCCACAAGGCGATCGAGTTCGATCACGTGGGTTTCGGGTATCCGTCTTCGCCGGAAGGTTTTCGTCTGGACAACGTAACGCTGGCAGTGAAGGCGGGTGAGGTGGTGGCGTTGGTGGGGCCGAGCGGGGCGGGGAAGACGACGCTGGCGAACCTGCTGCCGCGGTTTTACGACGTGACGGGCGGGGCGATCCGGATTGACGGGCGGGACATACGGGATTTTCAGTTGGCGAGCCTGCGGTCGAAGATCGGAATTGTGGCGCAGGACACGTTTTTGTTCAACGACACAGTGGCGAACAATATCCGGTACGGGCGCGCGGGAGCGACGGAGGAGCAGGTGCAGGAAGCGGCGCGGAACGCTCTGGCGGAAGAGTTTATTCTGGCCCTGCCGGACGGGTATGAAACGCCGATCGGGGAGCGGGGGACGAAGCTGAGCGGCGGGCAGAGACAGCGGATTGCGATTGCGCGGGCGCTGCTGAAGGACGCTCCGATTTTGATTCTGGACGAGGCGACATCGCACCTGGACACGGAGAGCGAACTGCTGGTGCAGAGGGCGTTGCAGCACCTGATGGCGCAGAGGACGGTAATTGTGATTGCGCACCGGCTATCGACGATCCGGCGGGCGGACAAGATCGTGGTGCTCGAGGGTGGGAGGATTGTGGAGATGGGAACGCACGAAGATCTGGTGCGACGGGGAGGGGTTTACCAGAAGCTGCATGGGATGCAGTTTCTGGAGGATCCGGTGGGGCACGTACCGGCGACATGAGCGGAGCGAAGAAGCGGCAGCCGGTGCGGAGCATGACCGGGTATGCGCGGGCGCGGCGGGTGTGCGCGGCGGGCGAGATCAACGTCACGCTGAAGAGCGTGAATCACCGGGCGCTCGATTTGCATATTCAGATGCCGGAGGAGTTGGCGGCGGCGGAGCCGGCGGTGCGGGCGGCGCTACGGGAGCGGCTGAAGCGGGGCCACATTGATGTGCGGGTGGGATTTGCGCGGGCGGGCGCGGGGCCGCGGGCGGCGTTGAACCGGCCTCTGTTCGAGGCGTGCATTCATGCGCTGAAGGAAGCGGCGGAGGCGTTGGACATGGCGGCGCCGGCCGTGGATTTGAACGGGTTGCTGCGGGTGCCGGGGATGGTTACGGCGCAGGCGGCCGAGGAGACGGCACCGGAGTTGGACGGGGAGACGCTCGCGGCACTGAATGAGGCGCTGGATGGGCTGGAGGCGTTTCGCGTTCGGGAGGGCGAGGAGATCCGCACGGAGATGGCGGAACAGAACCGGCGGCTGGAGACGTTGGCGGGCGAGATTGAAAAGACCCGGAACAAGGCGATGCCGGTGCTGCAGGCGCGGCTGAACGAGAGGCTGAAGGAGTTGCTGCGCGGGGCGACGGTGGATCCGCAGCGGTTGGCGCAGGAGGCGGCGATGCTGGCCGAGCGGGGCGATATTGCCGAGGAGATTGCGCGGCTGAAGATTCACGCGGCGCAGGCCGCGGCGCTGCTCGATGAGGGCGGCGAGGTGGGCAAGCGGCTGGACTTTCTGCTGCAGGAGATGAACCGGGAGTCGAACACGATTCTTTCGAAGACGGGAGGGGCGGGAGAGATCGGGCTTCGGATAACGGAGTTGGCGCTGGAGGCGAAGTCAGCGATTGAGAAGATCCGCGAGCAGGCACTGAACCTGGAATGAGCATTGTGTTTATCGTGTCGGCTCCGTCGGGGTCGGGGAAGTCGACGCTGGTGAGCGGGCTGATGGGGAGCGTGCCGGGACTACGGTTTTCGGTGTCGTACACGACGCGCGCGCCGCGGGGAGCGGAGAAGAACGGGGACCAGTATTATTTCGTCGGGCGGGAAGAGTTTGAGCGGCGGATCGCGGCGGGAGAGTTTCTGGAATACGCGGAGGTGTTCGGGAACTACTATGGGACGCACCGGAGCGAACTGGACCGGGCGGAGGCGGACGGCGTGGACCTGGTGCTCGACATCGACGTGCAGGGTGCGCGACAATTAAAAGGGAATCTTCCGGAAGAGAAGGCAGTTAGCATTTTTATCCTTGCACCGTCGCGGGCGGAACTGGAGCGGCGGCTGCGGGAGCGAGGCGAGGATTCCGAACCGGTGATTGAGCGCAGGCTGCGGGATGCGGCCGCCGAGATCCGGAACTACGACCGGTACGACTATGTGCTGGTGAACAAGGATGTGGAAGAGTCGGTGGAGACGTTGTGCTCGATTGTGCGCGCCGAGCGAATTAAACGGGCGCGGGTCGAGGCGATGATCCGGCCGATACTCGAGAGTTTTGAGAAGTAAGGAGAGCAGGAACAGACGATGAGCGAGAAATTCCGCGTCAATGGGGCGTTTTCGATTCCGGACGATCCGGATGCGAGCACGTACCGGTTCATTATTGTGGCGGCGAAGCGGGCGCGGCAGTTGCAGACGGGCGCGCGGTCGTTCCTGCCGACGACGTCGAAGAAGCCGACGGTAGCGGCGATGGAAGAAGTGCGGCGGGGTTTGGTGCAATACACGGACCTGTCGCAGGCGCCGCCTCCTGAGCCGGAAGAACAGCCGGCCGAGTAGGGCGATGCGGGCCGTCCTGGGGGTGGGCGGAGGGATAGCTGCCTACAAAGCGGCGGAGTTGGCTCGCGCGCTGATGGAGCGCGGGTTTGCAGTCCAGGCAGTGATGACGGCTGCGGCGTGCGAATTTATTACGCCGCTGACGTTTACTTCACTCACCGGCCAGAAAACAATTACGGCCCTGTTTGCGCGCGAGAGTGCCGAGGGCACGCTGGCGAGCGCCGTGGAGCACATCGGCGTGGCGCAGGGGGCGGACGTGCTGGTGGTGGCCCCGGCGACGGCGGACCTGCTGGCGAAATTCGCGCACGGGTTGGCGGACGATTTCCTTTCGACAATGTATTTGGCGTTCACCGGTCCGGTGGTGCTGGCTCCGGCGATGAACACCGCGATGTGGGAGCACGCGGCGACGCGCACGAACCTGGAGACGCTGCGGCGGCGCGGCCACGTGATTGTGGATCCGGAAGACGGGCTGCTGGCATGCGGAACCGTGGGTCTGGGGCGGTTGGCGGGGATTGAGAAGATCGCGAGTGCGGCGGTGGAGGCGGCCGGACTGCGGCGGGATCTTGAAGGCGAGACGGTTCTGATCACGGCCGGGCCGACGCGCGAGCCGCTGGACCCGGTGCGCTACGTATCGAACCGGAGTTCCGGGAAGATGGGCTACGCGCTGGCGGAGGTGGCGGCGCGGCGCGGGGCGCGGGTGCTGCTGGTTTCGGGTCCGGTGGCGCTGGAGGCGCCGGCGGGCGTGGACGTGGTGCGGGTGGAGACCGCGCGCGAGATGCACGACGCGGTGATGGAGCGGCTGGAGGATGCGACGATCATCGTAAAGGCGGCGGCGGTGGCCGATTATCACCTGTCGCAGGTTCCCACGCACAAGGTAAAGAAGACGGCGATGCGGCTGTCCCTGGAACTCGACCCGACGCCGGATATCCTGGCGGAGGTGGGGCAGAAGAAGGGAGACCGGCTGCTGATCGGGTTTGCGGCGGAGACCGACAACCTGGTGGAAGAGGCCCGGCGGAAGCTGCGCTCGAAGAAGTGCGACATGGTGGTGGCGAACCTGGTGGGCGGCGAGAACACGGCGTTTGAGAGCGACGAGAACGAAGTGGTGCTGGTAATGAGCACGGGCGAGACGGCGCCGCTGAAGCGGGCGAGCAAGCGGGAGATCGCGGGCGAGATCTTCGACCATGCGCTGAAGCTGCGGCTGGCGCTGCATGCGGCGCAGTGAGGACGCTTTGAGATGGAGCGTGAAGAACTGCGGCGGCGGCTGGAGTTTTACCGCGACCTGGGACTGACAACCTTGTATCGAAAAGAGAAAGCTGTGGCCGGGGCGGCGCCGGCGAAAGCTGTGGATGCTCTGGTGGAGGCGGCGCCGGCTCCGATTGTGCTGCCTACGATTGAGCCCGAGGGGGACACGCTCGCGCAGATTCGCGAGGACATCGGCGATTGCAAGCGGTGCCGTCTGCACGAAGGGCGGCATAAGATTGTTTTCGGCTCCGGCAACGAGCGGGCGAGGCTGGTGTTCGTGGGCGAGGGGCCGGGAGCGGATGAAGACGAGCAGGGGCTGCCATTTGTGGGGCGGGCCGGGCAGTTACTCACCCAGATGATCGAGGGCACGGCGAAGAAGGAAGGGATCCCCCTGTTGCGTCCGGATGTGTACATCTGCAACGTGGTGAAGTGCCGGCCGCCGGAGAACCGGACGCCGCTGCCGGACGAGATGGAGATCTGCGGGCAGTTCTTGTACCGGCAGTTGCAGGTGATCCAGCCGAAGGCGATCTGCGCGCTGGGGTCGACGGCGGCGAAGGCGCTGCTGAGCACGAAGGATGGAGTTACTAAGTTACGCGGGCGGTGGCACAAGTGGCGGGATATTCCGCTGATGGTGACTTACCATCCGTCTTATTTGCTCCGGCCCTATAATCAGAACGCGAAGCGAGAGGCATGGGAGGACCTGAAGACGGTTCTGCACTATGTCTATGACTAGGCATGGCGAGTAAGTCAGGCGGCGTGTTTGTCACGTTCGAAGGCGGCGAGGGGGCGGGGAAGAGCACGCAGATCCGGATCCTGGCCCAGAGGCTGCGCGCGATGGGGCGCGAAGTGGTGGAGACGGTTGAGCCGGGAGGGACGGCGATCGGGCGGCAGATCCGGCGGGTGTTTCTGGACGCGGGGAACGGGGAACTGACGCCGGAGGCGGAACTGCTGCTGGTGTTTGCGGCGCGGAGCCAGAACCTGAAGCAGGTGATAAAGCCGGCGCTCGAGGCGGGGCGGATCGTGTTGTGCGACCGGTTTACGGATTCGACGCGGGTGTATCAGGGCGTGGCGCGAGGGCTGGGGCTCGAAGTAGTGGAGACGGTGAACCGGATTGCGTGCGGGGGGATGTCGCCGGACTTGACGCTGCTGCTCGATATTCCCGTGGAGGCGGGGATGGCGCGGGCCGGCGCGCGGAATGCGAGAGGGGAGGCGGCGGAGGAGACGCGGTTGGACGAGGAGGCGCCGGAGTTTCACCGGATGGTGCGCGAGGCGTACCTGGATTTGGCGCGGAAGGAGCCGGGGCGGATCCGGGTGATTGACGCGCAGGGGAGCCTGGAGGAAGTGGCGGCGCGGGTTTGGGAGGCTGTGGCGGGAGCCGGGGTGTTGGGTTAGGCGCGGGTGAGGATCAGCGTACCTTCCGCGTCGAGGCGGTAGCGCCAGGCGGGAGGCACGAGGGTGGTGGCTCCGTAGTCGGCGATGAGGGCGGGGCCGGGTTTGGGACGGGAGGAGACGGCGGCGCGGGAGAGGACGGGGGTTTGGCGCCACTGGCCTGAGACAAAAACGCGGCGGGATGTTTGAAACATTTCGCCGGATTCGGCGCGGAGGGCGCCTTTGGGTTTAGGAGCTGTCAGGCGGGCGCGGACGCGGACGGCGACGATTTCGGTGGCGCGGGCCGGGTCGGAGTAGCCGTATAGGGCATGGTGGGCGCGGTGGAACGGGGCGGCGGGATCGGCGGGGTTCCAGGGGACGGTGATTTCGTAGCTTTGGCCGCGGTAGCGGAGGTCGGCGGTGCGGGTGAGCACGGCCCCGCGGAGGGCTTTGCGGGCTTGTTTTTCGAGTGTGCGGAAGAGGGGCTCGACGTTCGTGCGGCCGAGCGAGCCGGTGGCGACATCGCGGACCGGGTCGGCCAGCAGCATGCCGAGGGCGGAGAGGACGCCGGCGAGCGCGGGCACAAGGACGGTTTCGATGCCCAATTCCGCGGCGATTTCGCAGGCGTGGAGGCCGCCGCAGCCGCCGAAGGCGAGGAGGGCGAAGCGGCGGGGATCATGGCCGCGCTCGACGCTGACAACGCGGATGGCGCGCTCCATGCCGGCGTTGGCCGTGCGGAGGATGCCCGCGGCGGCTGCGGTGCGGGAGAGTTTCAGAGACTTGGCGATGCGATCGATGGCGCGCTCGGCGCGAGCGGGCGAGAGAGTGAGTTCGCCGGAAACGATTTGGCCTGGAGCGATGCGGCCGAGGACGACGTGGGCGTCGGTGACGGTGGCGTCTTCGCCTTTGCCGTAGCAAGCGGGGCCGGGGTCGGCGCCGGCGCTTTCGGGGCCGACGTGGAGGAGTCCGCCTTCATCGACGCGGGCGATGGAGCCGCCGCCGGCGCCGACGGTGTGGATGTCGAGCATCGGGACGCGGACGGGAAAGCCGTCGATGGAGCCCTCGGCCGCTTCGACGGGGGCGCCATCGCAGAGGCTGACGTCGGTGGAGGTGCCACCCATGTCGAAGCCGAGGATGCGGGAGAAGCCGGAGCGGTGGGCCAGGCGCGAGGCTCCGACGACGCCTCCGGCGGGTCCGGAGAGGATGGTGCGGACGGCGTGGCGGGCGGCGTCGCGGGCATCGAGCGAGCCGCCGTTCGATTGGAGGATGGATATGCGGCAGTTGGCCTTGCGCTGGAGTTCGCTCAAGTAGCGATCCATCAACGGACCGACATAGGCGTTGATGAGCGTGGTGGAGGTGCGTTCGTACTCGCGGAACTCGGGGCACACGTCGTGGGAGGCGGAGACGTAGCCGAGGCCAACGAGCGCCGCGGCGGTTGCCTGCTCGTTCTCGGGCGTCTGATAGGCGTGGAGGAAGCAGATGGCGATGGATTCGATGCCCTCACGCTTCAGGCGGGCGCGGAGGCGGCGGAGTTCGGCGGCGGACGGACGGAGTTCGATGGAGCCATCGGCATGGGCGCGTTCGTGGACGCCGAAGCAGAGTTCGCGCGGGAGGAGATGGCGGCGGGGCGAGGGCGTGAGGTTGTAGAGTTCGGCGCGGCACTGGCGGCCGATGAAAACGACGTCTTCAAAGCCCGCCGTGGTGACCAGCGCGGTGCGGACGCCTTTGCGTTCCAGCAGGGCGTTGGTGGCCACCGTTGAGCCGTGGATGACGGCGGCGTGCGCGGGCGCGGCGGCGCGGCGGAGACCGGCGAGGATGACGGAAGCCGGGTCGC
>JAKAJI010000483.1 GCA_021813825.1 Acidobacteriota bacterium
GGCGGTGACGTTGAGGCGGCGCATTTCAGCGAGGACTTCTTGCATGTACTGGCCTTTGGCGGCGGGGTAGAGCTGGGGGGTGCAGTCTTGCGGGGCCCAGCCGAAGGGGGCTTCTTTGGTGGCGGGTTCGGAGGCGAGGAACTGGGGGGTGTTGGGGCACATGGGGGCGGCGCCGGGGAAGTCGGCGTCCATGGCGTGGACGTGGACGTCGATGACGGGCGGGAGTTTGGTGGGGGTGTTTTGGGCGGGGAGGGTCCAGAGAAGTGTCAAAGTGCAGAGAGCGTAGCGGGCAGAGATTCGGGTCATAAGGAGACTTTGGCGTTGGGGCGGGTCAGTTGGTTTCGGGGACGAGTTCGATGGAGTTGAGGGAAGCGTTTTCTTTTTGCGGGATGAACTGGAGGAGGAATTCGCCGGCGGGGTCGGGTTGGAGGTGGTCGAAGGAGAGTTCGACGGGGCGGAGGCTGCCGCCGGCGGTGGTGAAGACGTCGAGGTTGCGGATGAGGGGGCGGCCGGCGAGGAAGACGTCGAAGATGCGGCTGCCGGCTCCGCCGTGGCCGGCGAGGTTGGGGCCGAACCAGCTTTCGGAGAAGCGGAGGGTGAGGCGGTAGCGGCCGGGGGCGGCGGGGATCTGGTAGGAGAAATTGCCATAGCGCTCGCCGGAGAAGAGGTTGGGGTCGGTGTGTGTGGCGTCGACGGCTTGGTGGCGGTTAACGGGTGTTCCGCCGCAGAAGTGGCGGTCGGCACTCCATACGCGGCCCGAGGCGTCGATATAGGGGCTGGATTTGGCGAGCAGGCGGATGGGCATGGGCTGGGAGCCGGGCTGAGGGACGATTTCGATGGCGTCGACCCAGGCGGGGCCGGAGAGGGGCTGAAACTGGAGGTGGAGTTGGCCGTCGGGACTGGGATGGACGTTTGAGAAGACGCGCTCGACGGGAGTGGCGGGGTCGCAGGGGGCGGGTGGAGGGTCCAGGCGGTCCATGAGGAGGGCACCGTTCAGTAGGACGCGGAAGCCGGGGATGGAGCCGGAGGAGCGTGGCGGCGCGCCGAAGCTGAGGCGGAGTTGGTAAGCGCCGGATTTGAGGGGGACGTCGTAGGAGAAGGCTCCGCGGCGCTGCGCCCAGAAGTGGGAGGGCGAGCCGAAATTGAGTGGGGTGGAGCGGGTGACGGCGCTGCCGCCGTGGAAGAAGACGTCGTGGGTCCAGAAGTTGCCTTCGGGATCCATGACCTGGCCGGTGGGGACGCCGGCGAGGAGGCGAATTTCGCTGGAGGCGTAGAAGGGCCGGAGGGAAGCGGCGCGGACGTAGGTGGACCAGCTAGAGGCGAGGCGCCAGACGGCGAGACAGAGGAGGAGCGCGGCGGCGGTGGCGACGAGGGGAGAGCGCCAGGGACGGCGGAGTGCAGCGGGAGGTGGGAGCGGGATTTCGCGTTGGGGGGCGGCGTTTTCAAAGCGCGGGATGTACTGGCCGGGTTCGAGGGTGATGCGGATGGGGTGGGAGGCGCCTTCGGCGGCGTAGTAGGCGGCGAGGCGTTTGCGGAGGCGGTGGGCTTCGACGCGGACGATGGGGTCGCGCTTGGGGTTGAAGGCGGCGGGGCGGCCGAGGGCTTCAACGGCGACGGTATATTCCTTGATGGAGGCGACGTCGCCCGCGATGGTGCGTTCGCAGATGAAGCGGAGCATGCGGTTCAGCGAGGGAGCGCGCGTGAACAGATGCGATGCGAGGACGGCTTCCAGTTCCTCGCGTGCGCCATCGAACGAGGCTGGCGGTAACGGCGACATCGGACAGAGACTAGTAAGGGAACTTTAGCACAGTTAGTGAGAAAGAGCAGGGGAGATGCAGCTGAAGTTTGCGGCGTCGTTGGTGTCGCCGCTGCCGTGGTAGCGGGCTACTTGCGGGTAGGGGCAGAGGGGGCGGGTGCGGTCGATCTGGCCGCCGGTTTTGTGGGAGGCGAGGATGCGGTCCGGCGGGACACCTTTTTCGACCCAGAGTTCGAGTGGGGTGAGGGTGTCGATGAGGTTGGGGCCGTCGCCGCCGCCGCAATGCGACATGCCGGGGGCCAGGAAGAGGCGGGCGGAGTTTGCGGTTTTGGCGGGGCCTCCGAGGGCGGCGGTGACGCTCAAGAAGTAGTTGACGGAGTTCAGAGGGGCGATGAGGTTGTCGCTCCAGCCGTGATAGAGGATGAGCTTTCCGCCGCGGGCGGTGAATTTGCGGAGGTCGGGGTTGACAGCTTTGAGGAGGTTGGCGCGGTCCTGTGCTTCAGCGGCGGCGACGTCGCGGGGGATGTCGAAGGTATGGAAATTCCAGTCAGGGTTTTTGTAGATGACGTAACGGAAATAGTCGTTGGAGATAGAGAAGGGGGCGGGGCCGGAGAAGGCGCGCCAGCCGAGTTCGCTGCCGGGTTCGAGGCCGGGGAAGATGATGCGGTGGGTGCGGGGATTTGTGAAGGGGCCGTAGATGGCTTTGGCGGTGCGGACCTGGGCGGGGGTGAGGCACGCGTCGGTTTCGGGGCCTTTGCATGAGAGGACGGCGGGATCGAAGTGGCAGTGGGTGGGGTCGGCGATGAGGCCGTCGCGGAGGCCGTCGAGAGAGTCGCAGGCATCGAGGGCGGCCGCGTGGATGGCGGGGAGTTTGGCGTTGGGGATGGTGGCGGCGGGGCTTTCGAGTTCGGCGACGCTCATCCACATGTCGGCGGAGAGGAGGGCGACCCAGTTATTGGCGGGGGCGCCGGCGATGATGCCATTGAAGTCTTCGGGGTATAGCTGGGCTTCCTTGAGGCCTTGTTTGCCGCCGGAGGAGCAGCCGTTCCAGTAGGAGAGGCGGGGGCTGTTGCCGTAGAAGGCGGCGATGATGGCTTTGGCCTTGACGGTCATTTCGTGTTCGGAGCGGTAAGCGAAATCGGTGAGTTTTTCGGGGTGTCCGAGGGCGAACTCAGCGCTGCCGCCGGTGTGGCCGGTGTCGGTGGAGGCGGTGGCGTAGCCGCGGGCGATGCCGTGGGCGAGGCCGGAGTAGTTGATGTTGCCGCTCCAGCCGCCGTTGCCGACGGCTTCGAATTTTCCGTTCCAGCTGGCAGGGAGCCAGACTTCGATCTTGATGGCGGAGTCGGGGGTGGGGGTGAGGGTGGCGGCGACGCGGCAGAAGGCGGGGAGGTTGGGGAGGGGTTGTGACTTGGGCGGGGTGAAATTGCCGGGAGAGACGAGTTTGGCGAGAGTGACTTGGGC
>JAKAJI010000484.1 GCA_021813825.1 Acidobacteriota bacterium
TGTGGCGTCTGTTGAAGGACAAGTTGCGGGAGAAGGAATACAGCTTCGATTCGCGGGCGTTTCCCGACGGCGATTATGTGGTTCGAGTGACGGCGAGCGACGAACCATCGAATCCGGAGGGGCAGGCGCTCCGTGACACGCTGGTGAGCGACCCGTTTACGATCGACAACACGCCGCCCGTGCTGGTTCGCGGCGCGTTGGTGCAGGGGGCGGGCGGAGCGAAGATCCGCTGCACGGGGCGCGATGCGGCGAGCATTCTGGTGAAGGCGGAGATTTCGGTGGACGGCGGCGACTGGCGGGTGATCGAGCCGGTCAGCGGGATTTCGGATGCGAAAGAGGAAGAATATCTTGTGCCGGCGCCGGAAGGCCAGCACGTGGTGGCGCTGCGAGTGACCGACGAATACGACAACCAGGCCGTAATCACGCTTTCGGCGCGCTGAGGGCAGAGTGGCGGAAGCACTCGACGACGTGGCCGTTGATGAGGCCGGCGGCTTCGAGATAGGAGTAGCAGATGGTTGAGCCGACGAAGCGGAAGCCGCGCCGGAGCAGGTCCTTGCTGAGGGCATCGGAAAGCGGGTTGCGGGCGGTAGGCGGCTCGGAGGCGCGGCGGCGGGGCTGGAGCGGCACGCCATTGACGAAGCGCCAGAGGTAGGCATCGAAGCTGCCGAACTCGGCCTGGACGGCGAGGAAGGCGCGGGCGTTCGAGATGGTGGAGGCGATTTTGAGCCGGTTGCGCACGAGGCCCGGGTTTTCGAGGAGTTTCGCGGCGCGGCGCGAGTCGAAGCGGGCTACCTTGGCGGGGTCGAAGTGGGCGAAGGCGTTGCGGTAGGCTTCGCGCTTGGCGAGCACGGTGGACCAGGAAAGGCCGGCCTGCGCACCTTCGAGCGTCAGCAGTTCGAACAGGAGCCGGTCGTCATGGATGGGAACGCACCACTCGCTGTCGTGATAGGCGATGTCGAGCGGGCGGCGGGGCCAGGCGCAGCGGGGCGGATCGGGGGACGGCGTCATTTGCCTTCGAGCATCTGGCGCCCCATGCGGCGGGCGGCAGAGGAGGCTTTTCGGCCGCTTTTCGTGGTGCGGTAGAGGCGGCGCACGGCGCGCCCTTTGCGTTCGGGTTCGGAACGCAGATAGCCTTTCTTCTCGAGGTTGTGGAGGAGCGGGTAGAGGGTGCCGGGGCTGATGCGGTAGCCGAGTTGGGCGAGGCCCTCGACGAGGCGCAGGCCGAAGACCGGGGCGTCGTCGGCGAGCCGCAGGACGTAGAGGGGGACGAGGCCGGAGCAGAGGTCGCGGTCGACCGGATCGGATTCCGTTTCGGTTTTCGTTTTCGACATTCGATAATGGCTCCGGGATTCGCTATTCCTGGTAAGGCCAGTAGGGACGGGCGAACAGGCCACCGTCGATCCAGATGGTTTGGGCGGTGATGAAGGACGAGGCCGGGTTGGCGAGGAAGACGACGGCATTGGCGACGTCGGCGGGTTGTCCGACGCGTCCCACCGGCGTAGCGGCGGCCCAGGTGGCGGCGTAGTCCGGGGCTTCGAGCCTGGTGCGCTCGATTTCGATGGCGCCGGGTGCGACGCAGTTCACGGTGATGCCATAGGGAGCCAGTTCGACGGCGGCGACCTTGGTGAACATCTCGATGCCGCCCTTGCTGGCCGTGTAGTCGACGAGGCCGGGGAAAGCAAGTTTGTTGCAGCCCGAGCCGATGTTGATGATGCGGCCCCAGCCGCGGTCCTTCATGGGACGGGCGGCGGACTGGGTGCAGAGGAAGCAACCTTTGAGGTTGGTGGAGAGCACGCGGTCCCAATCGGATTCGGCGAGATCGAGCAGCGGCTTCCAGGTCTGGACGCCGGCGTTGTTGACCAGGATGTCCACCGGGGCTTCCCAGGCGGTGATTTGGGTGAACATGCGTTCGATGTCCTGGGCCTTGCCGACGTCGGCCTGGACGACCCAGGCGCGGCGGCCGAGGGAGCGGACAGAGGAGGCGGTCGATTCGGCGCCTTCGCGGTCGGTGTTGTAGTTGACGATGACATCGGCGCCGGCGGAGGCGAGTGCGACGGCGATGCCCCGCCCTACTCCCTTACTCGATCCTGTGACGAGCGCGATGCGGTTTTCGAGCGGGTTCGGTTGTGCCATGGCGAAGGTGTAGGAAGACAACAGTCTATCAGCGTAGAGACGTTCGCTATGGTGGATTAGATTGGAAACTCGTTCCGAAACCGGGAAGGAGAAAACGCGGCGGCTCCGCTGGAGCGGCGGAGCGCGGGGCTACACGATTCTGTGGATCGTTCTTTCGTTGGTGTATCACTCGAATCTGCGGCCGATCGCGAGCGGAGATTCGCTGCCGGCGGCGTTGCTCCCGTTTTCGATTCTTTTGGACCACTCAGTGAGGCTGGACCGCTTCGCCCCGTTCCTGACGGGCCACGTTTGGTACGCGAAACTCGTGCTGCACCCGGTGGAGGGGCATTGGTACAGCTCGTATCCGATCGGGGGTCCGGTGCTGGCGACCCCGCTTTATCTGCCGATCGTGTACGTGCCCTGGGTGCGCCGGCAGGACGCGGCGACCCTGGTAGCCATGGCACGAATCACGGAGAAATTTGTCGCGGTGGCACTGGCAGCGGCCGCGGCGTTGCTGCTGCTGGCGTTGCTGCGCCGGATAGTGGCCGAGCGTGAGGCGTGGCTGCTCGTGCTGGTGTTCGCTCTCGGCACGGGAAACTGGTCCACGGCGAGCCAGGCGCTGTGGCAGCACGCGTACGGGCAGGTGGCGATTTTGGGATGCCTGTACGCGATTGACCGGTGGGAAGAAGCAACGGCGGAGGCGCGCTGGGAGTGGATGGCCGGACTTTTCGCGGGATGCGTGGTGGCGATCCGTCCGAGCAACATTGTTTTGCCGGTTGCGCTCGGGGTGGCGCTTGGCTTGCGAGGGACGAGACCGGGCGCCTGGATCCCGGTGCTTGCGCCGGTGATGGTGGCAGGGGCGCTCACGGCGGCGGCGAATCTGGCGGAGTTCGGCCGGCTCAGCGGGAGTTACCCGACCTTTCCGAGCCGGCATTTTCTCGAAGGGCTAGCGGGGATCTTACTCCGTCCGGGACGCGGGCTGCTGATCTACACGCCGGTGGTGGTTTTTGCGCTGGCGGCGTTTTCCCGGCGGGCGCGGCCGGAGTTTTTTCGGTCTGCCAGATCGGTCTGGTGGCGCTTTGGCCTGTCTGG
>JAKAJI010000080.1 GCA_021813825.1 Acidobacteriota bacterium
TCCGCTTCTTGATCCACCACCAGCGCCTTCACCGTGGTAGACCCGACGTCGAGTCCGGCCAGGAACCGGTTTCGACGGTCATGTGCGTGGCGGCTCATATGGTCTGTCGGTGTGGCTCTGCGCCGCGGACCGCCCATCGGAAGCGCCGCTCGCGGTTGATTAGGTCGTTTACGTGGAGTACAAACTGCGCCGCGGTCCCCGCCACTCCCCGGTGGTGCGGCACGACATAGAGCGGCCTCCGAAGCTCCGCATGCCTCGATACATACTCCTGGATATCTTCCAGCCGCTTCCCCGTCGTCTTCAACACCGCTTCGAACTCAGCCCTCGCACGGACCTTGGCCTCGCCCAACGCCATCTGCACACGGCTATGCGCATTCGCTTCTCCTTCCCCCGACGTCTCAATCGGAAGAAAGATCATCTCGGGAAACCGGCTTGTCACGGCGGACTGAACGCCGTCGGACTGCGTCGACGGCATGCACCCGAACGGCTTTAGCGCCAGAACCATGTGGCACAGCCGGTTCACGCTGTAATAGACATTCTTGCCTACCTCCATGTAGCCTTCGCCGCCGCGAGTGAGCCGGTGATAGAAAGGATGTGCCAGCCGCGCCAACTCGTCCTGCGGCGCCAACCTGTGCGCCAGTCCTCCGAGTTTCGCCACCACGCGATGATAGAGATGCGCCCACAAAGCTTCCGACGCATCGAGCAACAGTGCGTTCTTCCGCGACACCTTGACGCCCAGCCTCGCCCGCGTCGCGATGTCGAGACGAGCCAGATGCACCATGTACGCCACCCACGTCGAGACCGGCTCCACAAGGACCTGCGCGCCTTCCTGTTCCAGGAACTCGAACATCCGGAAATTCCCGTCCCCCTCGGTCGTCTGCGCCCAGAATTCCCCGGTGATCTTCACCACCGGCTTTACCCGCGTGCGGTCCACCTCAATCGAATCGAGCCTGTCGCAGCAGGCCGCCAGAGCCTCCCGGTGCTCTTTCCCGTACAGATGATCGACAATCTTCAGCAGGACGCTCAGCGTGTTCCGGATCGCAGGCTTATCTGCCACGCGCCGTGTCAGCCACTCCGGTCCATCCCGCATGAATTCGAACGGAGTCCGGTCTCGAAGCGTTGTGCATAGTCCGTCCATCGCTTCTTTGAAGACTCGGTCCGCCTCGCCGGGTTTCGTCTCGAACGGCCGGATCTGGTAGATCACATCGTGCATTACGTCGCCCAACATCAGCGCATTGAGCATTCCCATGCCGAAGTTGACCGTGAATTTCAGACCCGGTTCTCCCGTTGCGGCGAATATCCCGTCGGTCTGCTGAAATAGCAGCACCCGGAAACCTTCGAAGCCCGCGTTGCGCAGAGCGTAGCGATATTCCGCCTCATACATGCCGAACCGGCACGGGCCGCAGGATCCGGCCGTAAACAGGACATAGCGGTCGATGATCTCCTGCCGGCTCATGCCCTGGCTCTCCAGTTTTCGCAGGAACTGAATCAGGCTGCCGATCGTGAAATAGGCCGGATTGCACTGGCCGTGATTCCCATGCTGCTTGCCGAGTTCGAACGAAACAACGTCCGGGTTCGGAAGCGTCTCGCAGCGGTAGCCATTGCCCTGAAACACCGCGCGGAACAATGCCTCGTGTTTCCAGGTAAGTCCGCCGACAAGGATAGTCACCCGATCGCGCTCGGAGGCTACGAACGGCCGCTCTTGCGGGCGGCGGAAATGCCGGATCTCCGGCAGACCGGCGGCGAGCCGCAGCCGTGTCCGTTCCTGCTCCAGCGCCTGCCGGACGACATCTTCCGGGGGCACGGCGCCGGCAGCGCCGGATCCGGCCGAGCAACGCAAGCACCCCGCTGCGTTGTGCCTTCTGTTAGCCGCAGGCAACTCCATCGGAACCCCGTCAGGGCGCACCCGTTTCAGAGACGAAGTTAGCGTTGGTTTCGATCCGGTAATTGGAATACTCGATCTTCAAAGTGCTCGTACCCGCAAGCAGGATCTTCGACTCTGACTCAAAAGTCGCCGGAAGCCAGAACGGCCCATGTTTCTTGTAACTACGAACGAAGTGCACATCCCGCGTCCAGAACGAAGGAGACTTCGCGGGACGCCCTTCCATCCGCACAATGGCGAAGTCGGTCTCATCCACCCAGATTCGCCCCACCATCAGATACTTCTTCTCCACTTTCGGACTAACATCGAGAACGTAGCAGGAATAACCGGCCAACATCTCCTTCCCGGCCAGACGGAATCGATAATTGTCGTCCGTAACATGGGTCTGCTCACGGTTCCCGGTCCGGACGGACTCAAGCTCCGCCTCGATGAGCTTGTCAATCACGCGCCGGCGGACGGCCGGCGAACCCTCCTCGGATACCACCCGCAGGACCTTCTGATCCGGCGGAGCGAACCATTCCTCCACCCCCACTTCCGCATGCTTGGAGAATCGCCGGTTGTCGGCGATGTAGAGACGGTCCGACATGTAAGCGCGCATCGACGCCGCCCGTGCCCGGTCCATTTCCATCATCCGTTGAACCACGTCCTCCGCCGTAAGTTCCCCGGGACGCTCTCCGCACGTCACGCACTCGCCTATCGCCGCCCAAACAACGGCAAACATCGCTCTCATTCGACGCTCCCGCTCACCCCCTGGAATCCCCGCTTGGCCTGCTTGAGAAAATAGCGAATGACTCGCCCGTCGTCATAGCAAAGAGCCAGAACGTGGTTCAGCGTGGAGAGACAATTCAGCTCACACGACGCCTTCATTTCCCGCAGTTGCTCCGGCTGAAACTTATGTGCGCCCACACAACCCCAGTCATGTGTCGCCGAATACATCGGGAAACACGGCGCCAGTGTGCCGTCTACCCGAATGATGAGCGAATTCTGGCCGGCCCGGCAGTTCCAGCGCTCGTGGCCGCCGCGGACGAAAGTCTTCATCCCGTTCAGACGCTGCACCGAGTCCACCATCTTGTAACCCGCCCGGTTCTTCTCAATCAGCCAGTCGATCAACTCGGCGATCCGCGGCTGGTCTTCCTCCCGAATGTAGGTCTCGTTGTTGTTTAAGTGCTTGAAATGCTCATCCGGCGCAACCAGCGGCGCTTCGTTCACGTGGTAATCCGTCGCGATGCCATTGTCGTGCGCAATCTCGGTGAGTAACTTGACGTCTTCCAGGTTATTCCGGCAAATGTTGATGTTGAAGAAGACTGTGTATCCGTACCGGTACTGCTTCTTGACCATATAATCGAAGTATTTCCGGATCGGAACCAATGCCTTCGGCAGGCTGGGCTTTATGGCATAGGAATCGACCGCAAGATTTACGGTCGCCACCCCCGCGTCGGCAAGCCGGTCTGTCACCTCCGGCCGTAGCAAACGCCCGTTGGTCGGCAGATAAACAAACAGCCCCTTCTTGGCCGCATGATAGACAACCTTGTGAACGAACTGCGGCCGCAACAGTGGCTCGCCGCCCATGAGCGCCAGCACGCCCGCGCCACTGTCCCGCAGCCAGTCGATGGAACGCCGTGCCGTCTCCTCCGTCATGCCCTTCACCCGATTGTCATAGGCCCAGCAGTAATGACAATCCAGATTGCACTTATACTCGGTGAATAAGTAGGCGATGATAGGGTGAAAGTCGCCAGGCAACACCCGCGAGCGAATGTACGGAAACAGCCAGCCCCGCATCGTTCGGTAGATATGCGGTACGCTCCAATGACGGTGTGCCGGGGGGATGTGCGGCATCTCGTCAAAGCCCGGCGGATCGGAGAGGAGTCCCGGCCGCTGAGGGAATACCGGTTCAGGCAAGAAATGAGCCTCGGGGGGGACGGTTGTCATGGGACCTCCGGAAGATGGATTCAATCAACTGAGTTCTGGTGACTCTTGTTTGCGTATCTAGCAAATCGTATGCCAGGGCGGCACGGCAGAACGTGCTCGCAGGTATGATGCATCGGGTCAACGCGATACCGCGAACGTTCTTTGGTGGGCTTGACTGGCATACTTTCTTTTCACTACTGCTTCCTCCGTTGTCTCTGCTTCTCTTCGGTGGGGGTTCGCTCAGCCTGAGGTAATTCACGCAGATCCTCTGTGGAACGTTCAAAATTCGAACGCTGATACAACCGCCTGAACCCGCTTCGATACCCGGCAAGCGCTAAAGCCTTATGAATTGGGGGTGTGGACGCATGATGGCTTGGCAGAGCGATTGCCCGATGAGTTGAGTGGAAGCAAGAGCGCCGGCGTGATTTTGCGCGTTGCGGTTGGCGTGCCAGCCGTTCGCCCTTGGTAGCCCAGGAAAGTGGATGGGTTCTAACGGCAGATGGCGCGCGAAGTCACGCTCCTGCGCTGAGGGGTAAGGATCGGTTCGGGCGCAGACTGCCCGGACCGAGATGAGTAGAAGTAGAGGAGTATCTTATGCGTGAACAGCTTACGGCAAGGGTTTCGCTGGCGCTGCTTCTGGCGGGCGCCAGCATCGTTCCGGTATGCCTGAGAGCAGCCGAAGTCCCGGATTCCCCGGAAGCTACCGAGTTGCTTTCTGACGCCAGAGCCCAGGCGTTCCAACTGCAGCAGGACGCGGAAACTATGGAGTCGTTTACCCGCAGCAGCCTTTCGTGGCAAAGCCACGCGGACGCTGTCGCTCGCATCAAGGACCACATCAACACGGTCGGCCGCCAACTCGTGAAACTGGAAGCGGTGCGCGAGAACGCCTCTCCGTGGCAGAGGACTGCCATAGACCGCATCCGGCCGATTCTGAAGGAACTGGCCTCCAACACAGAGTCGATCATCGACTATCTGACGAAGCATCCGGAGCGCTTGAAGCTCCCTGCCTATCAGGATTACCTGGAAGCAAACGCGGACCATTCCGAAGACCTCGCGGCCTTGATTTCCGACTTCGTGAAATACGGAAGGAACAAGGGCCGGATGGAGCACCTGAAAGACAAGCTCGAAATCCCGTCTGAGTAAGGGTTACTTGGTCTTCGGCCGTGCTCTAGTTATGAGGGGACGCGGGAGCGGGCTCCGGCGACGTGTTCTTAGCGGCCTCGGCGTGAGCCCGAAGTTCGTCGAGTTTCACGCCGGTGATCGCCAGAGCGATAAAGCCGGTGAGCAATAGCGGAATCGTCACAACGACCCACAGAAGAATGGAAAATCGTTTGGCGAGCGCTCGAGGCACATGGAATAGCAGCAGGCTTACCACCGTCAGCGCGTTAAACGCCCCCAGGCTTCCCGGAGCCTGCGGCACCACGGCCCCTAGCCGCAGAATCACCATCGTCACAAATGCCGGCAGCCAACCGAGATACTCCAGCGGCGCATAAGCCTGAAAGAGTGCGTAAATCGGCAGAACCTGCATCAGCAGGTACGGCATGCTCACCAGGAACGCCATGTACAGGTAGCGTGAATGTCCGATCAGATGGAGATCTTTGACAAGAATATGCACCCAACTGAGCCATTTCGCCTTCACCAGCGCATCCAGCGTCTGTTCCCGCCAGTACATCGCGATCCCCAAGAACCCCGCGACGACAAGGATCACTGTCCCAAGCACGTAGGCGCCATCGACGATGAACCTCGGCATATGCGGCATCGAGCGAAAGGCGGCAAATAGGCAGGCCATCAGCCAGACGCCGTCGAAGATCCGCTCAATCAAGGCAGAGGCGAGCACCACGGACAACGGGATCTGGCTCCAGCGCCCCTGCAGGAAACACCGCACCACTTCGCCGGCCCGCAGCGGCAGCAACTCATTTGCGAACAATCCGACGAAAATCGCGCGCGTGGAGTGGCTGACCGACACCGGCTTCACAGGCGCTAACAGCAGGCTCCATCGCCACGCCTGCCACAGGTAAACCAGAACGCCGGAAACGACGGAAACCGCCACCCACGGCCAGTGCAAATGCGCCACCTCGCGGTTCAATTGGCTTAACCCGGAGCCGCGCAACACCCACACCAGACACGCCAGCGATGCCAGGTTAATTACGATGATCGCGAGTTTCCGCGAGAGACCTTGTCTGCCGCCCCTTCCGGCCGATGACTGCGTCGGGTCCAATCTTCATGATATGTCAGGCAAGGGTGGCGTCGCCCCGTGCTTAGGCTATAATTCCCAATTGCCCGATTCAGCCTCCACACCCGCCGCTCCGAAGACGCACCTCATCCGCTCGCTCGGACTGCTGGAACTCGTCCTCATCGGCATCATCATGGTGCAGCCCACCGCGCCGATGCCTCCCTTCGGCGTGTTCTTTGAAACCGGCATGGGCCACGTTGTCACCACCGTGCTCATGGCGATGGTGGCCATGCTGTTCACCGCCGTCAGCTACGGCCGCATGGCGCGCGTCTATCCGAGCGCTGGCTCCGCCTATTCCTACGTCGCCCAGGAAATCCACCCCGCGCTCGGCTTCGCCACCGGCTGGAGCATGCTGATGGACTACCTTCTCAATCCACTCATCTGCGTCATCTGGGGCAGCCGCGAAGCCCAGGTCCACCTCATCCCAAGCATCCCCTACGCCGTGTGGGCCGTCTTCTTCACGCTCATCTTCACCTGGGCCAATCTCCGCAAGGTTCGCACCACCGCCCGCATCAACGCGATCATGGCCATCGCGATGGGCGTCGTCATCCTCGCCATGCTCGCCTGCACCGCGCATTGGGTCTCCGCTCTCCCCTCCCTCTCCGCCTCCACTTTCATCCATCCCTTCTACGATCCGCGCTACTTCTCCTGGGCTCGCATCGGCGGTGGCGCTTCCATCGCGGTGCTGACTTACATCGGCTTCGACGGCCTCTCCACCCTCTCGGAAGAAACCAAGAATCCCCGCCGCAATATCCTCTACGCGATGGTTCTGACATGCCTCATCATCGGCATCCTTTCCGCCATCGAGGTCTACGCCGCGCAGCTTGTCTGGCCCGTCGGCAAACCGTTCCAGGCCGTTGAAACCGCCTACACCGACGTCGCCCGCGTCGTCGGCGGCAGCACGCTCGCCATCGCCATGAGCTTCACCCTTCTGCTCGCTAACTTCGGCTCCGGCTCCGGCGCGCAGTTGGCCGGCGCCCGCCTGCTCTACGGCATGGGCCGCAGCGGTTCGCTCCCCGAGGGCTTCTTCGGCAAAGTCAGCGCCCGCTCGGGCGTCCCCGCCAACAACGTCATGCTCGTCGGGGCGCTCGCTCTCCTCGGATCGTTTCTCATCTCCTACGAAGACGGCGCCCAGCTACTGAACTTCGGAGCCCTCATCGGCTTCGCCGGCGTGAATTTTTCCTCTTTCCTGCATTATTGGTATCGTGGCCGCGACCGTCGCCTCACCCATCTCGTCCCCCCGCTCCTCGGTTTCGTCATTTGCACCGCGCTTTGGTTCAACCTCGACCGCCGCGCCCACGTCCTCGGCGGCATCTGGCTCGCCGTCGGCATGATTTACGGCTTCTGGAAAACCCAGGGCTTCCGAAAAACGCTCGACTTCGAGATCCCACCCGAGGACTAGCGCCCGGCTACTTCGCGACCTCACAAGCGGCACAGGCACGGACAAGTTGGCCGGATCACCGGTACTCTCCGTATTCCCGCAAAAATCTCGGGAGCTACCCAATTCCCTTCGACTTTTCCGAATCTTCTGGAATCACAGTCATCGCGCTTCCGGTTTTGCTGGTGCTGGCCGTGGGGCCG
This sequence comes from Acidobacteriota bacterium, assembly GCA_021813825.1. GTDB lineage: Bacteria > Acidobacteriota > Terriglobia > Bryobacterales > Bryobacteraceae > JAJYKC01. The sequence goes on from JAKAJI010000080.1 coordinate 7,605, forward strand.
GTGGTCATTCATGCTCTCAGTCCGGCGATTATCGTTCCCAGCGGTGCTGCCGCTACCGGAATGACTTACGCAGGGAAGTCCGGCCTCGCAGGACGTCCCCTATAATCTCCTCGTCAAGGACATCCAGACGAGCGGCTTCTCTCAGTCCTTAGTGCCCGGCGGCTGCCCCGAATATACCTCAACCCACTGGCCGCCTCGTTCCCACCGGGCGACCGGCTCTAAGTGCAGCACACTGCGGACCTCTTCGCGAGTAAGGTCCGGTCCGTATTCGTAGTATCGAGTCAGGAACCGCACCACCCAGCGAAACCGCAGTACCCCCCACTCAGGCTCCCATGTCCGGCTGTAAAGCACCAACACACGCGGCCGCTCCCCGGCAAGCTGCAATAACGTACGCGCCCGCAGATCCGAAGTCTCCCGCACCGCCATCGGCCGGTCGACATATCCGAACGCCGGCCGCTGCAGCGCCCCGGTAAGAGGCCATGCCGTGTAAATCGTCTCTTCGGCGTAATGCCTCTCCAAATACCTCGCTGCCTCCTGATGCAGCCGGACAAAGTCGACTAAGGCGAGGTTATTCTCATAAGGAAAGGGAAACGCCGGGTTAAGGAACCATCCACTTACTAACCCGGCTCCCAGAACCGCTACGGCCGGAACCCGCCACCGTATCGGTATGCTTGAAAACCCCGCCGCATACCCGCAGTAAAGCACCGGCAGCACCGGCAACAGATACCGTTCCAGCGCCGCTCCGCCGAGCAGCGTGACCAGCAGCGTCTGCACCACGCCAACAATGAATACAATCCGCCACGCCCGCCCTCGAAATACATCCGTGTTACACAGCGAATAAAGCAGCGCCGCCGCGCCCACCCAGCGGAAATCGGCGACAAACAAGAAATACAGCCGCCGCAAAACTGACACAGTTACCCGGACCGGGTGCAGCGCATACGTCAGGTTGTAGTGCGTGTATCCGGGATTCCCAAACAGATACCCGGTCTCATGCCACAGCACGGCAAGCCAGATCGCCAGCGCCACCAGGGGCGCAACGAACACCAGCGCATCCTTCCGCCGCCCCTCGAGCAGCAACACCACGCCAAGCACCGCCGGAACCACCACACTTGTGTCCTTGATGAGCACCAGCGCGACCGAAGCCCCCGCCGCCCATGCCACCGAGTCATCGAGAAACAACACCAGGACGACAACCGTCATCAGCGCCGCCGGCAGATCAAGTTGCGCAAGCAGGGCCTGCATCTGAAACAATGGATCGGCCACAAGCAGCGCAGCGGCCAGGATCGCGTATCCCGGCCGTAATCCCAACCTTCCCCCAAGCCGGAACGTCGCTGCAACGACCCCCGCCGCTACCACCAGCATCGCGGCGCGCGTCGCCGGAATAGAGTACCCGAAAACGCGCCAAACCAGCGCCAGATAGGCCATCAGCCCCGGTGGATGCGAATTGGGGACCGTCGAGCGCGGAATCCACGCTCCGTGTTGAAGAATGTCCAGCCCGGCCGGAACAAACTGTCCGAGTTCATCCCAGAAGTAAGGCAGCCGCAGATACTGCCAATGCAGCGCGAACACGATTCCGGCAGAGGCCGCCAGCGCAAGCGCCGTGCCCCGCCGGCGGTTCACTGAATCGAGCCACCCGGCGTCTTCGGTTCGATTCGAATCTCGCCAAACGTGGCCTCATACTGCGTCAGGTTCTGCTGCAACACGTTGAACAGCGCCTTCGCCTGCTGCGGGCTGAGATAAATCCCCTGAAAGTTTTGGATCGTTACCGCTTCGGGAGAGGTCTGATTCACCGTCCCGAACAGCAGAAAGAAATCCCAGAGGTTCACCCTCATCTGTACGCTGTTTGAATAGTTTTCGCGGTAGTCCGGCGTGTTTGCCAGGTGAATCTTCGGTTGCGGTATGGACGGCGTCATCACAGACATCATCCCATGCCGCGCCGCCTAGGCTGCCGACAGCATGTCCTTCACCGAAATCGCCACCAGCGCCAACGTCAGCCCGATCATGATCACCACCGACGACCATGCCACCACGTTGTAAAACCGCGAATTCGTCCATTCCTTCATCAACCGCTGCCGGTTTATCAGCAGCACCATGTAGATCAGCACGAACGGCAGCAGCACGCCGTTGATCACCTGGCTCAAGATGATCATCTTCACCAGTGGGAAATTCGGCCACAGGATGATTCCCGCCCCGAACACCACCAGCAGCGTGTAAAGCCAGTAAAAGATCGGCGCCTCGTCCATCCGCTTGTCCACGCCGGACTCAAATCCCAACCCTTCGCACACCGTATATACCGTCGACAACGGAAGAATGCAGGCCGCGAAGAATGACGCGTTGAACAACCCCGCGCTGAACAACAGATAAGCGTACTGGCCGAACGGCTTCAGCGCCAGCGCCGCATCCGCCGCGTTCTCAATATCCCGCGGCCCGTGCGCCCAGATTGCCGCCGCGCAGGAAACGATGATGAAGAACGCCACCACATCCGTGATGATGCACCCGATGACTACTTCCAGCCGGCTCTCGACATACTCCTTCGCCGTAATGCCCTTTTCCACCACCGCCGACTGCAGGTAAAACTGCATCCACGGCGCGATCGACGTCCCCACAAGTCCGATCAGCATGAAAATGTAAGGCGTGTCGAACAACACAATCGGCTTCACGCTCGCCATCACCGCCGTTTTCCAGTCCGGCCCGATCAGAAATCCGGAAATGATGTAAGTGACATACAACCCGCACGCCACCAGAAACACCTTCTCCACGCTCCGGTAACTGCCCCGCACCACCAGGTACCAGACCGCCGCCGCGCAAAGGGGAACCGAAACATAGCGCGAGATGTGAAATAGTTCGAGCGACGTGGCAATCCCGGCGAATTCCGCGATGATATTAGTGAAATTCGCCGCCACCAGCGCCGCCATCAGGAAAAACGTCGTGCGGAGGCCAAACTCTTCCCGGATCAGATCCGACAGGCCCTTGCCCGTCACCGCGCCCATCCGCGAGCACATCTCCTGCGTCACGATCAGCAGAATGGTGATGGGAATCAGCGTCCACAGCGGCAAATAGCCGTATTTGGCTCCCGCCTGTGAGTAAGTGAGGATCCCGCCGGAGTCGTTATCGACGTTGGCCGTAATGAGCCCCGGCCCGATTACCGCCGCAAAGATCAGCAACCGCGTCCGGAAGCGCTTCCACATGGCCAGGGTCGTCCTTCATTTTTGCCTCAATAGCGTAATGACTTCGTCCGCGGTGATCGCGCCGGACAGTTTTCCCTGCTCGTCGACGACAGGCAGCGTCAGCAAATTGTACTTATCGAAAAGCTCCACAATCCGGTCCTTCGTCTCGTCTTCCGGAACGCTGAGCAATCGATCGAGCGCCAGGTCCCGCAACGGCGCATGCGCGGGCGCGGCCAGCAAACGCGACATCGGAACCGCTCCTGTCAGCTTCCCGTCCTCCTCCACCAGAAAGATCGTGTTCAATGTCTCGGGCAACTCCTCTCGCGTTTGCAGCGCCGCCAGTGCTGCCGCCACCGAAGCCCCCGAATTCACCGCGAGAAAGTCCCGGCTCATCAAGCCCCCCGCCGAATCCTCGTCGAACTCGAGCAACTCGCGCAACTCCGTTTTCGGCTCCGGCCCCATCTCCTCGAGAATCTCCTCCGACGTCTCTTCCTCAAGTTCACCCAGCACGTCCGCCGCTTCATGCGGCGGCATCTCCTCGATAATCTCCGCCGCTTTCTCCGTCTCCAGCGACTCGACAATGCTCGCCTGAATATCCGGATCGATTTCCGATAGCGTCTCCGCCGCTACTTCGCTGTCGATTGTCTCGAAAATCGCCTCGCGGTCCTCTGGACCCAGGTCCTCCACAATATCGGCCAGATCCGCCGGGTGCATCTTTTCAAGCAGCTTGTTGCTGATGTTCAACCGCAGCCGCCTCTGCGGGTCCGCTTCAAGAATGTTGCAGAATTCCCACGGAATCGAGTTCGGCGAGATGTGGGTCTGCGTCTTCCGAATCCAGCGGCGCGGCAGAACCCCGCGCATCAGCCGGCGATAGACGCTCCGCACCCCGATGTCTACCTCGACAATTTTCAGCTCCGCGCGGTCCTCGCGCTCCACAATCTCAAAAGTAACGTCGGTGACGCGGACCACTTTTCGCCCATGCGCATCGATGATCTGCTGGTCCAGCAGGTCGCGCATCAGCCGCAGCATGTACTCGTCGGAATGGTACGGCGTGAGCTGCTCGTCCTTGAGCGAAATGCCGTCCAGCGTTATCGAATGCACCTGGTCGTAGCGCACCGTCAGCCACGCCCAACCTCCACCCACCAGGTACCGGTCCACGCGCGCCGCGTCCACCAGTGGTACAAGCGCGGCATCGCGGACCACGCCGATGCGCTTCCCTTTCAGATCGAAGACAGGGAGGCCGTATAGTTCGGTAAGGTACAAGATCTCCGCCATATAGAGCCACCCGACGTCATCGAATTCCTGCAGGTAGAAGCAGCCGTTGTTCCCTCCGCGGCCATCTCCTTACCCACTTCTAACTATGCCCCAAACCGCCGGAAAGAGGCAAGAACGGAAGGGTGAATCTCCCGTCTCTGGTGGTGCCGGCCGCTTACCCTTACCGCGCGGCCCGTTCCAGTTCCGCGGCGTGCGCCGCCACCGCGGCTTCGAGCCCGTCCAAATCGTAGCCCCCTTCGAGCATGCTCACCAGCCGGCCGTGCGCGTAACGGTCCGCCACCTCCGCCATCAGGCGCGTCAGGTCGGCGAAATCGTGATCCGTCAGCCGGAAGCGCCCCAGCGGATCGCCTAGCCTCGAGTCGAAGCCGGCCGAGACGAACACAAACTCCGGCCGGAAATGCTCCACTGCGGGCAACAGCAGATGCTCGAACGCCCCGAGAACCTGCTGCCGTCCGGAACCCGCGGGCAACGGGCAGTTAATGATCGTCCCCTGCGCCGCTCCTTCCCCCGTCTCGTTCGCATCGCCCGTTCCCGGATACCACGGATGCTGATGCGTGCTGAAGAAAAGCACCGAACCGTCGGAGTAAAAAATCTCCTGCGTGCCGTTCCCGTGATGCACATCCCAGTCGGCGATCAGCACCCGCCCCACCCCGTGCCGCCTCTGCGCATACCGCGCCGCCAGCGCCACGTTGTTGAACAGGCAAAACCCCATGCCCCGGTCCGACGTCGCGTGATGCCCCGGGGGCCGCACAATCGCAAACGCGTTCTTCGCCGCCCCGCCCGCTACCCGGTCCACCGCCTCCAACACCGTGCCCACCGCGGCAAGCGCCACGTCGAGCGACCGCGGGCAGATCTGCGTATCGCCCGTCGCCAGCATCTCCCGGCCCGCCGCCACATCCCGCTCCACCGTCCGCAAATACTCCCGCCGATGGCACAGCAGCAAGTCCTCTTCCGTCGCCGTGCGCCCGTCAAACGCACTCAGTGGCCGTCCGGCCAAGCCCCGCAACGCCGCATCGAAACGCGCCGGCTGTTCCGGATGCCCCGGCCCTGTGTCGTGCTCGCGCGAAACCGGCGAAGCGAGCCACGCCGTGCCCCCGCTCATGCCGCCATTCTCTCGAGCAGGCGCCGCTTCACCTCCGGCCACTCCTGATACGTAATGCCGTAGTACGCCGTATCCCGCACCCTCCCGCCCTGCATCAGCATGTGGCTGCGAAAAATCCCTTCCTCCCGCGCCCCAATCCGCTGGATCGCCGTCCGCGACCGCACGTTGTTCACATCCGTCTTCAACTCCACCCGTAAACAGCACCACTGCTCGAAGGCGTGCCGCAGCATCAGGTATTTCGCCTCCGTATTCAGCGCGGAGCGCTGCCACGGCCGCATCACCCACGTCGACCCAATCTCCACCCGCCTCTGCTTCCGCTCGATATTCAGATACCTCGTCGAGCCGGCCACCTCGCCCGTCCGCGCGTCCAACGTCGCAAACGGCAACGAAACGCCCCGCTTTTGCTCATCGAGCGCGTCGTCGATGTATCGCGCCATGCCCGCTTCGTCGCCGATCCGCACCGGCATCCACGTCCACAGGTCCGGGTCGAGGCCATGCCGCAGCAGACCCGCCAAATGAGCTTGGGACAAAGGCTCCAGCCGCACCGAGCGGCCCGCCAGCACGACCGGTTCAATCTCCATCATGGCTGGGCTGGCGCCGCGGCAGCCGCGGGCGAGGCGCCGATCTTGGTCCCGATCACCTCACCCGAAACGATCAACTCCACCCGCCGGTTCTGCTTTCGTCCCGCCGCCGTGTCGTTCGAAGCGATCGGCCTCGCGTCGCCATACCCCATCGAACTCAAATTGTCCGTCGAAATCCCCTGGTCGTGCAGAAACTCTGCCACGGCATCGGCCCGCTTCTCCGACAGCTTCTGGTTGAACGCCGCGCTCCCCGTCGAGTCCGTATATCCCTCCGCGGTCAGTTTCAGTCCCGGATGCGCCAGGATTATGCCCGCAAGCCTCGCCAGCTTCAACTGCGCGTCCGGCTTCAGCGTGTACTTCCCCGAATCGAACAGCACATCGGCCATCGTAACTACCAGCCCGCGGTCGGTATCTCTCGTCGCAAGCACCGCATTCAACTGCGAAAGAAGCTGTGCGCGAAGCTGCTGCTTTTCCATCTCCGCCTGCTGCGCCTGCTTCTGCGCTTCGGCGGCCGCTTGCTGCGCCCTCTGCGCTTCGGCCGCGGCCTCGGCCCGCGCCGCATCCGCCCGCGCCTTCTCCGCGTCGGCCTGCGCGGCCGCCAGTTGCGCCTGCATCTTCTCCATCTCGGCCTTCTGCTGCGCCGCCTCGGCTTGCGCTCGCTGCGCCTCGGCCGCCTTGCGCTCGGCGTCCGCTTTCGCCCGCGCCTCCGCCTCGGCCGCCGCCTTCTCCTTCGCCGCCTGCTCGGCCGCCTTCATCGCTTCCTGCCGCTGCTCCTCCTGCCGCTTCACCGCGATCGCCCGCGAATCCTCCGCTGTTTGCGCCGCTTCCCGCGCAATCATGATCGCCGGCTTGCGCTGCTTCCGCTTCAGATAATTTTCGGCCTGCTCCAGGTCCTGCTTCGCCTTCGCGAACGTGTCCGGCGCGTCCTTGTCCGCCCCCGAAGATTGCGCAATGTTCACCGCATTCCGCGCTTCGTAAATCTCCACCGGAATCTTCGGGTCCGGCGTCAACTGCAGCACGTTCGCCAGCTTCTGATACTGCCCGCGCTTCAGTAACTCATAGTGCGCGTCCAC
>JAKAJI010000485.1 GCA_021813825.1 Acidobacteriota bacterium
GAACGCAACAGCGTAGGTTCACGCAGGTGAACCCATGACGACGACCTCGCACTGCAAAGGACTCCTCCTCGCCGGCGTCCTGTGGGCGACGCTGCCGGGCCTGGCGCGGGCGCAGATGAACATGAACCCCTACTTCACCGCGATCAATTACCCGCTTGCAGGCCACTCCTTGATGTTGATGAGTCTGCAAGATTATCAATCGGCGCGCTACGGCAACGATTTCTACACCGGGATGCTCATGGTCGAGTACGGCCTCACCTCGCGCTTGACGGTGGGCGTCATGGCCGAGGGTCAGAAGATTGCCGGCCTGCCCGCCACCTACGGCGGCATGCGCTACGGCGCCTATTTCCATCTCTTTCGCGACGACCGGTGGCTGAACCTGACCCTGTACGGCGAATACGAAGATCTCAACGGGGCGGCTCTGTACAAGATGGAGGTTTCCGGTTTTGGCGGCGAAGACCTGACCGAGCCGCTGGCGCTCGCCCGCCATACCCGGGCCCGCACGTTCGAACAGCGGGTGATTGTCTATCACGACTGGGATCGGCTGAACGCCACCTTCAATCTCATCAGAGAGACAGCGCTCCAAGCCCCCTATGGCAGCGCGTACGGGTACGCGTTGGGCCTGTTTGTCAAGCCGTCGTGGATGAGCGGGTCGATGGCAGGGATGGCCGGGATGGCTCCGCCTCCGGCGCTCTCCCTGAGCCGCGTGGGCTACGGCGTGGAGATGGCCGGAGCGCTGGGGACCGAGGATCGCTTCGGCTTCGACTGGAACGCCCAACAGCACTACCTTGGTGCCGTCTTCACATATCTCATTTCCTCCGGCTGGTCGCTGCGTCTTGAACCCGCGTTTGGCCTTTCCAAGGTCAGCGACCGTTTCATGCTGCGTACGGGTTTGACGTACATGCTCGGGCCGTCCCAATAGGTGCGCCAGTAGCGGAATCGTGCGGCGTGGGATAGGTACCAGTCGTTCATGAGATAGGTACCAGGTCCGGCGAAGTTGACAAACGCCGATCCTCCATTTCGGTATTTCACCGCGTGTGCAGCCGATCTCGAGATGCAGCAAGAGCCATTGGGACGCGACGCGTCCGAGCCTCCGCTCGGCTCCTCGCACCCGCCGCCGTCTCACGGCCGAGCGCGACAGGGCGGCACAGATCGGGTGGCCGACCAGGGCTCTCGTCCTGCGTGGCACCTCCGGGTTCTTGCCGCCGACCTGCCGGGCGACTCCTACTCCGTCAACTTCGCCGGAGCTGACACCGATCCTACTGGAACGTCTCGCCGCGGTCGGCCATGTCCAGGAGCAGCTTCGGGGGCTGGAAACGGGCGCCATGGCGAGCGGCAAGCTGGCGCGCGCACTCGACAAAGGCACGAGGCCCGACGTAGTTGACGTACTGCAGCGTCCCGCCGGTCCACGGCGGCGCACCGATCCCCATCACCGATCCGATGTTCGCATCCGCCACCGATTGCAGCACGCCCTCCTCGAGACAGCGGATCGTCTCGATCGAGGTGATGTACAGGAGCCTATCCTTCATTTCGGCAAAGTCCGCCGGGTCGGGCGTTGCATGCTCGGGCTTCACGAAGTGCTCGACCATGCCGGGCCACAGGTGCTTCTTTCCGCCCGCCGGGTACTCGTAGAACCCGCCGCCGGCCGCCTTGCCTTTGCGACCGAACTCGTCGCACATCCGATCGACCAACGCGTCCGCCGGTTGCGCGGGATACGTCTTGCCCTCAGCGGCGAGGTCCTTCTTCGTCTGCTCACGCACGTGCCGCGTGAGCTCGAGCGAGATCTCATCGCAAACAGCGAGGGGACCGATGGGCGAGCCGTTCTGCGCCGCGGCCTGCTCGATGCTCTGCGGGTGGTAGCCCTCGGCCAGCATCGAGATGCCTTCGTTTACGAACATGCCGAACACGCGCGAGGTGAAGAAGCCGCGGCTGTCGTTCACGACGATGGGAGTCTTCTTGATCTTGAGCACGTAATCGAAAGCCTGCGCCAGCGCCTCGGGCGCCGTCTCCTTGCCCACTATGATCTCGACGAGCGGCATCTTGTCGACGGGCGAGAAGAAGTGCAGGCCGATGAACCGTGGCGGCGCCTGCGACGCCTTGGCCAGGCCGGTGATGGGGAGCGTGGAGGTGTTCGAGCACATGAGCACGCCGGGTACAGCAGCCGCCTCGGCCTCGCCGGTCACTTTGGCCTTGAGGTCGCGATTCTCGAACACCGCCTCGATGAGCATGTCGCAGCCCGCAAGGTCCGCCGCGGTGCCCGCGGTCGCGATGCGCGCCAGCACCGCGTCGGCCTTGTCGCGCGTCATGCGGCCCTTGGCCACCGCGCCGTCGACCAGCTTCTTCGAGTAGCTCTTCCCCTTCTCGGCCTGCTCCTTGGACACGTCCTTCAGGACGACGTCGATGCCGGCCATCGCCGTGACGTAGGCGATGCCCTGGCCCATCATGCCGGCGCCGAGGATGCCGACCTTCATCGGCGCCCACTGTGGGATATCGGCCGGTTGAGGGCGGCTCGCGCCGGAATTGATCTTCTGCAGGTCGAAGAAGAACGCCTTGATCATGTTCTTCGAGACGCGACCGGTCGCGAGCTCGACGAAGTAGCGGCTCTCGATGCGCGACGCGGTATCGAAGTCCCGAGCGGCGCCTTCGACCGCGGCGGCCATGATGAGTTTGGGCGCGGGCATGTTGGCGCCCTTGATCTGCTTGCGCAGGTTCGCCGGGAACGCCGGCAGTATCGAGGCGAATGCCGGTGTGGTGGGCGTACCGCCCGGCATCTTGTAGCCGTCGCGATCCCAGGGCTGCTTGGCGCCCGGATTGGCGAGGATCCACTCGCGCGCCTTCGCCAGCAACGCCGCGCGGTCCGGCACCAATTCATCGATGAGCCCGACCGACGCTGCCTTCGCGGGCTTCATGCGCTGGCCCTGCAGCAGCACCTCCATGAGCGCCTTCTGAATGCCGAACAGGCGCACCGTGCGCACGATGCCGTTGCCGCCCGGCAGCAGACCGAGCGCAACCTCGGGCTGGCCGAACTCGCTCTTGCCGTCGTCGATGGCGATGCGCCGGTGGCACGCCCAGGCGATCTCCATGCCGCCGCCGAGCGCCGAGCCGTTGAGCGCCGCGACCACCGGCACCCCGAGCGTCTCGAGTGCGCGCAGCTTCAGGCACAGCTCGCGTACTTCATCGTAAAGGCGCTG
>JAKAJI010000081.1 GCA_021813825.1 Acidobacteriota bacterium
GGTGGTGCTGGACGTAGAGCCGAACCCGTCGCACTTCGATGTGAACCTGCCGCGGGTGGTGTACAACTCCGCGCTGGGATGGACGGCGGAGGGAGCGGCAACGGCGACGTTCGGCACGAGTGTGCTGGCGCTGACGGCGATCCGCGACGCCGAGGATATGGCCGCGACGGTCGCTGGGTTCCGGGCGGCGTATCAGAAGAATGGCCTGATGGCCGGCGCGATGCAGTTGTCGGTGCAGTTCGAAGATTTTCAGAATTCGTATCAGTCCCCAGCGCTCGTGGCGGCCGGGCCGTCGGCGGCGGGATTGATCCGATCCAGTTGGGATGTGCTGCCCGCGGTCCATCTGCTGATCGGCGATGCGGTGACGCTGACGGCGGGGTTTGAGATCGAACAGTTACATCCTCTTGATTCGGCCGCCCGAACCGAGACCGTCAACTCGCTGGTAAATACCCTGCGCTTCCAGCGGCAGTGGACGGGCGCGGACGATTCCGTTCAGGAATTGGAGGCAGGCTACGCCCTGCAGGCGGCCGCCAGAACGATGGGGTCCGACTTTGGTTTCGCCAAGCAGCAAATGGACGCGCGATATGCGTGGCGGCGCGGGCGGCACCGGGTGGAGGCCTCGATGCTTGCGGGGACGATTTCCGGCGTGGCGCCGTTGCCGGAGCGGTTTGTGCTGGGCGACAGCACGACGCTCCGGGGCTGGAACCGGTTCGACATCGATCCGTTAGGCGGGGACCGGGCGGCGGAGGCGTCGCTCGAGTATGGCTACCGGGCGGCTCGTGTATTTTACGACACGGGGTCGGTGTGGCTTCGCGGAGAGAGCCCTGAACTGCGACAATCGGTAGGTGCAGGCATCGAGCGGGAGCGGATGCTGCTCGCCGTTGCCTTCCCACTCTGTCAGGGCCGGGTTGAACCGGTGCTGATCGCCGGGATGAACTTTTGATTCACGCGCGCGCCAAAGCCGCCGCCATCGCCGCCGGATTGTTTGCGGTCACGGCGTATGCTCTTAGCGTGTCGTCGAGCGTGCTGGCGGTATCGCTCCAGGGCAATCAGCTTGGCGTGTCGGCGCCGCGGTTTCACTTTCTCACGGGCAAGGCGCTAGACCGGCTGCATGACGGGTTGTCGCTGGGCTTCGATGCGCAGTTGAGTTTGCTCGCGCCGGAGGCGGCGCCGCCGCTGGAGCGGTCGGTGGACCGGTTCCTGGTCAGCTACGACGTGTGGGAGGAGAAGTTCGCGGTGACGCGGATGCGGGACCCGCGCGAGAAGGCGTCGCATTTGACGGCATCGGACGCCGAGGCATGGTGTCTGGGGCGGATGCACCTGGGCGCGGCGCATCTGGACCGGATGCGGCTGCTGATGGTGCGGCTGGAGATGCGGGCGGAGGAGAACGAAGAAGCGGCGCCGCTGTTGGGCGATCCGGGGTTGAACCTGGCGAGCCTGATCGAGATCTTCAGCCGGCCGGCGCGGTCGCAGCAACAGCACTGGCAGATCGACAGCCTGCCGTTCCGGGTGCGCGATCTGGAGCATTGACGTGCACCGGCTGGAAAGGAAGCTGATCGCGGTGTTTCTGGCGGCGACGGCCGCGCCGCTGCTGATCACGCTGTGGCTGTCGGTGTCGCTGCTGGACCGGAGCCTGGCGCTTTCGCCGACCAAGGAACTGGACGAGACGACGCAGGCGCTGCGGGATACCGGTCACGCGTACTATCTGCAGACGTGCGAGGCGCTCAAGCGGGATGCGGAGGCCGGACGCGCGGCGCCGGCGCGGTATGCGGCGGGGACGGCGTCGTCGTGGCCTGATTCGTGGCGGCAGTTCTGGAACGGCAAGGACAAAGAGCGCTTTCTGCTCAATTCCGCGTCGAACCGGGTGCTTTACCTGGCGCGCGGCGGGCATGGGCTGCTGGTGTATTCGGCTCCGCTGGGGACGGTGCATTTGGGAGAGCTGACGTCGCTTTATAGCCGGGCGAGGGCGATTCTGGATGCGAGCCTGGCGCGGAACCTGCGGCGGGGCTTCGCGCTCACGCTGCTGTTGCTGGCGGCGTCGATCTGGGTGCTGTCGTTCGCGTTTCTCGTGTATTGGGCGCACCGGCTGAGCCGGCCGATCCGGTCCCTCACGGCGGGCTTGGCGGAGGTTGCGGCGGGCCGGCTGAACTATCGCGTGCCGGAGACCGGACGGGATGACACGGGCGCGGCGATCCGGGCGTTTAATGAGATGGCGGCACAGCTTGAGCAGTCGCGGGAGCGGCTGGTAGCGATGACGCGGCTGGAAAGCTGGCAGGCGCTGGCGCGCAAGACGGCGCACGAGATCAAAAACTCGCTGACGCCGATCCGTCTGACGATGGAGGAAGTGGCGGCGCGGGCCGGCGGGCGGGACGCGGAGTTTCTGCGGCAGGCTTCACAGATCGTGGTGGATGAGGTTACAGGGCTGGAACGGAGGGTGCGGGCGTTTTCCGAGCTGGCGAGCGAGCCGCCGTTTTGCCCGAAAGAACTGGATGTGAATACGCTGCTCGAGGAGCGCATTTCGCTGCTGCAGGCGGCGCATCCGGCGGTGGGCTACCGGATCGAGGCGGCCGACAGCCTGCCTCCGGCGCTGGCGGATGAAGATCTGCTCAAGGGGGCGCTGACGAATCTGTTGGAGAACGCGGCGGAGGCGGTGGAACCCAAGGGGGAGATTCTGGCGCTGACGCAGGCCGGCGGGGGGCAGCTTTGGATCGAGATTCACGACTCGGGCCCGGGGCTTGAGCCGCATGCTCTCCAAACGCTGTTCGAGCCGTCCATTTCTTTTAAGAGCGGCGGCATGGGACTCGGACTGTCGATCGCGCGGAAGAGCGCGCTACGGATGGGAGGCGACATCGCCTGCATTCCGGGGCGGCTCGGCGGGGCGGGGTTCCGGGTGGTGCTGCCGGCAAGCGCGGTGAAATTGTAAAGATGCCGGAAACACGATTGCTGGTATTGGACGACGAGCCGAACATCGGCCGCAGTCTGCAGATGATTCTTGAACACGAAGGCTACGCGGTGTCGGTGGCGCGGACGCTGGGCGAGGCGCGCGTCGAGGCAACGCACGCGGACGCGATGCTGCTGGACGTGCGTTTGCCGGACGGCAGCGGGATTGCGTTTCTTCGCGAACAGAGGCAGGCCGGCAACGAAGCGCCGGCGGTGATGATTTCCGGGCATGGAACCATTACCGACGCGGTGGAGGCGACACGGGCCGGAGCGTTCGATTTTCTGGAGAAGCCGCTGAGCCGGGACCGGGTGCTGCTGGCGGTGAAGAACGCGATCGAGCAGACGCGTTTGCGGCGGGAGAACGCGCAGCTTCGGGAACTCGTTGGCGCGGGGCCGCGGATGATCGGGGTGGCGCCATCGTTTCTCCGCGTGGTCGAGCAGGCGACCATGGCTGCGCGGTCCGATGCGCGGATTTTGATTAACGGCGAAAGCGGGACGGGAAAGGAACTGCTGGCGGCGCACATTCACCGGGAGAGTCCGTTCGCGGCGGGGCCGTTTGTGAAGGTGAACTGCGCGGCGATTCCGGGTGAGCTGCTGGAAAGCGAACTGTTCGGGCACGAGAAGGGCGCGTTTACGGGAGCGATTGCGGCGCGGAAAGGGAAATTCGAGCTGGCTCACGGCGGGACGATCTTTCTTGATGAAGTCGGCGACCTGCACTCGGCGTCGCAGGCCAAGCTGCTGCGGGTGCTGCAGGAGGGCGAGTTTCACCGCGTTGGCGGGGAGATGCCGATCCGGGTTTCGGTGCGGGTGGTGGCGGCGACGAACCGCGACCTGGGGACGCTGGTGAGCCAGGGGAAGTTCCGCGAGGACCTTTACTACCGGCTGTGCGTGGTTCCGATCCACATGCCGGCGCTGCGCGAGCGGTTGCGGGATATCCGGCCGATTTCGGAGTATTTCCTGGAAGACTTCTGCTCGCGGAACAATTTCCGGCAGAAGCAGCTATCCGAGGAGGTGTATCCGCTGCTGGAGGCCTATGGCTGGCCGGGCAACGTGCGGGAACTGCGAAACATTATCGAGCGGATGGCGATTCTGACGCCGGAAGACGTGATTCCGGCGGGCTCGGTGCCGATTGAGATCCGGCTGGCGATTGATGCGGTGCCGGCATCGAACATCAAGGAGGCGCGGGCGGCGGCCGAGCGGGACCATATTCTGAAGGCGCTCGAGGAATCGAGGTGGAACATCTCGAGCGCGGCGCGGGCGTTGGGGATGGAGCGGACGAATCTGCACAAACGGATCCGGGCTTTGGGGCTGGCGCGGCCGGCGGCGGCAGGACAAATCTGAGCCGTAGGGGATGGGACGGAGGGATCAGGGGATTTCCGACCCACCTCGGTGGTCCAAAATGTCCGGCATCTTTCACTACTCCAGTTGAGTTTTTTCTTGCAGTTGGACCGGAGTTTGAGATACTATAGCCGAAGTTTTGATTGACCCATGCGAATCGCCAGGGGCGTATTGGGTGGGCTGTGTAACAGCCTCCTCGGGCGGCTCCGGCGCGATGCGCATGACATAAGTTAGGAGAAATAAGTAGTGAAAGAAAAAGGTGTAGTGAAATGGTTCAATGCCGCGAAGGGCTATGGATTCATTCAGAGGACTAATGGTGAGGACGTCTTCGTGCACTTCTCGGCGATCCAGATGAACGGATACCGGACGCTCGAGGAGGGCACCGAGGTGGAGTTCGAGGTCAAGCGGGGTCCGAAGGGACTGCAGGCCGAGAACGTTTCCCGGCCCTGACCCGGTACAACAATTCAGCTTGCACAAGGGCCGCCCTCGTAGGCGGCCCTTCGTATTTTAGAATCAGGTTTTCCAATGCGCAGCGCCGTTGACGCCATTCTTCGATTCAACCGGGGGTTCGATCCCGCGAGCCTGGTGCTGAAGCGGGAGAAGATGTCGGCTTCGAGCTTCGCGTTTTTCCGGGGGACGTTCCATCTTTTCGCGAGCGACTTGACGGCGGGGCCATTTCGAAAGTGGCCGGTGGCGGAGGCGGTGGGTCCGATCATCGGGGATTTGCACACGGAGAATTTCGGGACGTTTCGTTCGGTGACCGGCGAAGTCGTTTACGACATCAACGATTTCGACGAGACGACGAGCGCGCCGTACGAGTTCGATTTGCGGCGCATGGCCACGGCGCTGGTGCTGGCTTCGCTCGATGCGTCGCACGCGTTCGGGCACGGTGTTTTGCTGGCAGAGACTTTCGTGCGGACGTACCTGGATGCGTTGCACCGGCTGGGGAGGCTGAAGCACCGGAGGGAGTTTGAGCGGCTGCCGGACCGGCACGATGTGCGGAAGACTCTGGCGCTGGCCTCGGAGCAGTCGCGGGTGGAGATGATGCGGCGGTTGGCGGCCGAGTCGACGCGGGGCCGGTTTGTGCTGCAGCGGATACCGCGGCATCTGAAGCCCGCGGGCCGGGAGGTGGCCGCAGCAGTAGCGGCTGCTTTTCCGCAGTACATCGAGAACTGCAAAGTGCGGGCGGCGAGGGGAAAACGGAAATACCGCATCGAGGATGTGGCGTTCCGGTTTGCGGGCTGCGGCAGTCTGGGGCGGCGGAGATATGCGCTGCTGCTGAGCAAGGGAGAGGGCGAGGCGTCGTGGGAGACGCTGCGGCTCGTGGAATGGAAAGACTCGCTCGATTCAGCGCTCGATGCGCAGCGGCCGCAACGGAGCCGGGGGCGGGCGAAGCAGGTGATTGAAAATACGCTTGCGTTTCAACTTCATCCGAAGCGCTACCTGGGCTACACTCGGCTAGCCAAAGCGCCTGTGCAGGGGCGCGAGATCGGCGCCAACGACGCCCGGTTTCCGCACCGCGAGTTTACGGCTTTCGAGCGGTTTGAGAAGGCGGCGGCGATCTTCGGCGAGATCACCGCGCGGGCGCATCTGCTGGCGACGATAGGCAAGAGCGGCCCTCGCGCGCTGCTCGGTGAGATCGCCGGGCATGAGGATCGCTTTGTTCACCGTGTGCTGGCGTTCGCGGCGGCTTACGCGGGCCAGACGATGGACGATTTTCACGAGTTTCAGTCGCGGCGCGCCGAGATCGAGAAGGCCTGGAAAAGTTCCTCCTGATGACGCGCACTACGGAGCCGCTCGCGGTCCAGTGCGCCAGGCGGGCGCTGGCTCAGCGGATTTCGAAGTGCTTGGAGGATTCGGGAGCGGCCTGCTGCGCAGTGACCGAGCGGACGTCGGCGCGCGGGGGGCCTTCGGCGAGCAGGGATTCAAGTTGCTTGAGGCGTTTGGGATCGCCGGAAGCGTAGACCTCGACGCGGCCGTCGGCGAGGTTGCGGACCCAGCCGCTGAGTTCAAGCGAACGCGCAGCGCTCAAGACGAACCAGCGGAACCCTACTCCCTGCACCCGTCCTTCAACAAGGAAGCGGGACGCGGCTTGCGGCATCGGCGCCTCAGGCCGAAGTGGCGGTCTGAATGGGCGCTTCTTCCGGGTCGTGGTTGTCGTTGAGCGCCGGAACAATCATCATGCGGCGGCCCAGCTTGATCTGCCCCTTCCGGGCGAGCGAATTCAGCGTGGTGGACGTGGTTTCGCGGGTCGCACCGATGAGGTTGGCCAATTCACTTTGGGAGAGCGGAATTTCGAAGTCTGTTTCCTGACCGGCGGCCCGGAGGCGTCCGGCGAGGTCACGGAGGTAGAACAGGATCCGGCTTTCGACTTCCCGGAGACAGAGCATTTCGACCTTGCGGCAGAGGCCGCGCTCGCGGTTGATCAGCGCGCGGCTGAACGCCTGCCAGAAGTGCGGATGGCTGTCGGCGAACTCGAGAAAGGCCGTGCGGGAGATCGCGGAGCAGGTGGCGTCCTGGAGGACTTCGGCCGAGCAACCCCGTCGGGCGTCCTCCTCGATGGCCTCCTCGCCGAAGATCTCGCCGGCGGAGACAACGTGGAAGATGACTTCCTTGCCGTCGGGCGAGCGGTGATAGAGCTTAACGAGTCCGGACGAGAGGAAGTAAAGGGTTTCGGCCGGATCCCCTTCGGCGAATACGGGCACGAAACGGCGCGCGCTCACGTCGCGCAGGGTTGCGTCCCGCGGCAGCAACTCATTCCGGATGATTTCAGCAAGAGTGTCAGTCATCACATTCCACCTGAATAATTCTCATTTCCGAGAAAATTCGTCCCCCAAATAAACACTGCGACGCGATGATTCGCGTTCTTCGTTTAATTGTCCTGAAGGTCGAATGGATGCAGCAAACAGCGCCGCAGCTTGGAATTCCCGGTCCAGTCCGGAACTTTCACCCCGCTCCAACTCCTCCTTCAACTGCTGCAGTTTCATGATATAACACTCAAGCGCACGATGGATAGGGCCCCGATTGGTGTCCAGGATGTCGCGCCAAATGGAGAATGGACTGCGCGCCAGGCGCGTGGCTTCTTGTAGCGCGGGCCCGAAGAGGCGGGCGGCCGCGATCTGATCGGCGAGGCCCGAGGCGCCGCAACTCGAGGCCAGTGCTACGGCCGCAAGCTGAGGCAGGTGGGAGGAAAAGGCGAGCGCCCGGTCGTGGGTTTCGGGGTCGATCGCGACAATTTGCGCGCCGATACGTTCGAGCCATGCGCGGAATTCGACGGCGGCGGGACAGCGGAGAAAGTCTTCCTTAACGGGCGTCAAGACCCAGGTGCGCCCGTGGAACAGCGTAGCTTCGGCGGCTTCGACGCCGCGGATTTCCTTACCGGCGAGGGGATGTCCGCCGAGAAACTGCATCGCGGGATGGCGCTGGGCCTCGGCCACGATTTCCGCTTTGGTGCTGCCGGCGTCGGTGACGAGAGCGTGCGGGCGCAGATGCGGAACGATGGCGGCGAGCGAATCGCGGATGACGCCGACCGGTTGGGCGAGGAAGAGCAGATCGGCGCGGCGGGCGGCTTCTTCGAGCGTGCAGGCGCGGTCGACGGCGCCGAGGGCGCGGGCGCGTTCAATGGTGGAGGGGGAGGAGACGCCGAGGATTTCGCCCTGAAACCCGGCGGCGCGCAGCGCGAGGGCGAAGGAGCCTCCGATGAGGCCGACGCCCAGGATGGCGACCGATTCCACGGCCGCTAGATCGTCCGTCCGAGCACCGGCGCCATGGCGCGGAGCTGGCCCATCATTTCCAAAAATTGATCCGGCCGCAGGGACTGAGCGCCGTCGCTCAGAGCGTGATCGGGATCGGGATGGACTTCCACAAGGAGGCCGTCGGCGCCAGCCGCGACAGCGGCGCGGGCCATGGGAAGGACTTTGTCGCGGCGGCCGGTTCCGTGGGAGGGATCTCCGAGGATGGGCAGGTGCGAGAGTTGTTTGACGACCGGGATGGCGGAGATGTCCATGGTGTTGCGGGTGGCGGTTTCAAAGGTGCGGATGCCGCGCTCGCAGAGCATGACGTCGTAGTTGCCGCCGGCGAGGATGTACTCGGCCGAAAGCAGCCATTCTTCGATGGTGGCCGATATGGCGCGTTTGAGGAGAACGGGGGTGCGGCGGGCGCCGAGTTCGCGCAGCAGGTTGAAGTTCTGCATGTTGCGGGCGCCGACCTGCAGGATGTGGGAATAGGCTTCGAGCAGCGGGATCTGGGTGTGATCCATGACCTCACTGACGACGAGGAGGCCGCGGCGGTCGGCTGCCTCGCGCATCATTTTCAGGCCTTCTTCCCCGAGGCCCTGGAAGCTGTAGGGAGAACTGCGCGGCTTGAAGGCGCCACCGCGGATGACGGTGGCCCCGCCATTGGCGGCGATTTCGGCGGAGCGTTCGATCTGGTCGCGGCTCTCGACGCTGCAGGGCCCGGCCATGACGACGATGCGGCCGCCGCCGATCTCGACGTTGCCGATGCGGATGACGGTGCCGGCGGGGCGGAAGGCGCGGCTGGCGAGCTTATAAGGCGAT
Source organism: Acidobacteriota bacterium (assembly GCA_021813825.1). Classification (GTDB taxonomy): domain Bacteria; phylum Acidobacteriota; class Terriglobia; order Bryobacterales; family Bryobacteraceae; genus JAJYKC01. The sequence continues at coordinate 8,835 of JAKAJI010000081.1, forward strand.
ACGATGCGGTGGCATTCCTTGACGCCTTCAAGAATTTCGAAGTCGGCCGGGTCGACGTTCTCTTCCGGCCCTACGCCGCCGAGCACGGTGTGAACAACGCCGGTGGAACGATGCACCGTGAAGCCGGCCGACACCATGCGGTCAATGACGCGCTGAACCAGCGGCTCGCCGGCTCCCTCCTGCATTACGACGATCATGCGTTTGCTTACCTAAGTCCTTCCTAGTGCCGGGCCTCGAGATCTGCGCGCCGGCGGGTTAGCGCCGCTTCGCGCTCACCAGTTCGTAGCTGCCGCGCACAAGCGAGGCGACCTCGTCCCAGTCCGTGGCGGCGCCGTTGGCGTTGAGGCGGAGCGACACCCATCCGTGCTGGCCGAGATACGGCGTACGGAGGAAGCGGGCATCCTTCAAGAAGACCGACTGCATTGCCTTGCCGACCTTGACGGCGACGGTGAGCTCGCCGCGGTACTCCTCCAGGACCGCGAACATGCGTTCCTTGACGCGGAACGTGGGGTGACCGAAGGCTACGGTTTCATGCGCGTCCGGGAGCGCGGCGCAGACCGCGCGGAGACGCGAGAGAACCTGTGCCGAAGCCGATTCTCGAATCGTTCTGACTGCCAAACCCATTTAGTGCCTCACTACAGGAGCCGAGCGCCCCGGTCCGGGCCGGGACGCCGGGTTTCGAAGCGCTGCCGGCGTGTTGGTGGACGACGTCGGCGCGTAGATCGGAATTGTGACGATGTTACTGGTGAACAGGTTCTGCGCGATGCGCAGCGTGCTCTGCAAGTTAGTGCTCAACGATTCGCCCATCTGAAGGGTCACCTGGTAGACGCCGATCGAGCCGGGCTGGAAGCCGGTGAACAGGACGTTGGCGGTGCTGTTGCCGTTGATGAGAGCATCAACCGACTGCAGGACGTTGTTGGGCGGTCCCGCATAGGGGACGCCATCCGGGTTTTCCCAGGTACCGTCGGCGGCGACGGTGATGCCAAGCCCAGTGGCGTAGATATTGATGAGTTCGCCGGGGACGGCGGGATTGGCTGTGGTGACCGGGGCGCCGGCGGTATTGGCGCAGCACATGGTGCCGGGGCCGAGGACGGTGAGCAGCAGATTAGCTCCGGAGCTTACTTTCACGCTGACGGACGTACCAACTCCAGCGGCGCCGGGCTGTTTGGCCGTGAGGATAATGCGGTTGAAAGCGCCGGCGGCCTGAGCGGTGACAACCTCGCTCGAGTTAGCGTTAATCAGGCTGATAAATTGATTTTCGATGGAAGTGAGCGTGTCGCTGGCCACCACGGTATAGCTGTAGGCGTTGGAACCGATGGTGATGGTTCCCACGTCGCCGGCCTTGGCGGTTCCGTCGACAGAGACGACGTTGGTGGCGCTGCTGCTGGCGTGGACCGCCATCGCCTGGCGCGGTTCCTGGCCGGGATAGGCGAAGATGCCGGGGTTGCCAGGCACGATAGGTACGCCGACGGCGGCGGTCCAGATCACGGAGCCGTCCTGGCGCACGGAGCGGACCCAGGTTGTGACGCTGGTTGCATCGACGACTCGGGATAGCATCTGCGCGTTGATCTGCGTGGGTGAGACGTATTCGAGCGGCGCGCGCGTGCCGTCGATGTAGAGTTCCACGCCAGCAAGCTGCAGTGGAAGAGGCTTGGTGACGTCGGCCGCGGCGGGGGCCTGGTCGGTGAGGCTGCCGTAACCGAAGACCGTGATCAGGGTGCTGGGGGCGATTTCGGTCGCGTCCTGGCCGCCGGCGAGATTCCCGCCTCCCGCGGTGGCGGTGATCTGCGCCGTCGAGGAAGTAGTGGTCGAGTAAGTGATGTTGTTTCCATCCACGCCGGGGATTTTCGACACCAGCACGATCTCGGTAATCGCCGTCTCCGCGATCGCGTATACGTTCGGGTCGCCGGTGCCGTTGTTGGACGAGTTGATCTGCTGCACCATGTTATTGATGACCGAGGTCAACGTGTCGTTTTTCTGCACCGTGTAGGTGTAGTTGGCGCTGTTGACCGTGATGGTGACGGTGTCGTTCGCGTTGATCGTGCCGCCGAAGGTGACGGTGCCGAGGGCGAAGACCTCACGGCTGGCGGCGTTGGTGATGCCGGTGCGAGAGATGAGGTTCTGTCCGGGGGTGAAGACGAGGACGCGGCGGTCGAAAGGATCGCTGACGTAGAGGTTGGTTCCGTCCCAGGCGAGGGACTGCGGCGCGGTGATCTGGTTGGCGTCGGATTGACTGCCCTGCGACGGGTCGGACTCGATCCCGTTGATATTGGAGAACTGGTCGTACTGGCCGAGGACCTCGTCGGCGGCGGCGCCGTTCTTGGTGGGGATGGATTCGTAGACGAGCACGCGGTCGTTGCCACCGTCGGCGACGAAGAGGCGTCCACCGCCGGCGAGAGCGTAGCGGGGGAAACTGAGCGTGGCGGCGCAGAGCGCCGGGTACGTAATGTTGGAACCGGAGCCGGTGCTGGGACAGTCGCTGTTATTCGTGTTGTTGCTTGCGTTGCTCTTGAAATCCGGCTGGCCGAGGACGACGTCGGCGGGTTGGCCGTTTTGGGTTGGGATCGAATTCCAGATGAGGACCCGGTTGTTGCCGAGGTCGGTTACGAAAACGTGCGTACCGTCAGAAGTGACCGAGACGGGGTTGAGAAGGTGGGAAGCGTCGGTGGGCGGGTTGGTGTCGTACGTGGTGAAGCTGGACTCGCCGAGGACGACGTCGGCGGGCTGATCGTTTGAGGTTGGGATCGAGTTCCAGATAAGGACGCGGTTGGCGACTGTGTCGGCGACGAAGAGATGGTTGCCCTGGATCCAGACGCCCTGCGGGCCGAGCAGGGACTTGGCCGACTGGGCGAAAGTAGCAAGCGAAGTGAAATCCTTCTGGCCGAGGACAACGCTGGCGTTGGCGCCGTTGGTGGTGGGGATGGAGTTGTAGATGAGGACGCGGTTGTTATCGGTGTCGGCGATGGCGACGATGTTGCCGTCGCTTGCGACGGCGGCAGGGTTCTGCAGGCCGTTCTGGGTGCGGTAAGGGTTTACGGATACAAAATCGGGCTGGCCGATGACTACGCTAGCCGTGCCGCCGCAAACCGGGCACCGGGCGTATTGATAAGTGAGTTCAGCGTCGGGAGGCGGCACCGGCAGGCTCGACTGCGGGAAGATGAGCACGCGGTTCTGCGTCGGCTCGGCCTGCATGCGGTTGGAATCAACCACGAACAGCATGTTGTTCGCCCAGGCGAGTCCGCTGACGGCGCCGAGGAGGCTGGCCGAGGGATTGACTCCCGGGTCTCCCGCCGCTTGTTGGGCGGTGAAAGTCTGTTGGCCGATGACCGCGCGGGCGGCCATGCCGGTGACGAACCGGTTCTGAGCAGCCACACTGAGAGGCAGTAGAAGAAGAGCGGCGAGAAACTTCATGGTAAGCGAATCAGACGAATTTTCTAGTATAGCGTATGCACGTCGGACGAGGCGCGCGGAAGTGCGGTTTCATTAAGGCAGTAAAGGATTTACCCGGCCTTGTAAGTGTGAAGCGGCGTCCACAGTGTGGCGGAGGGTTCAGGGGCGCCCGGGCCGCGCGTGCTTTGTTTTGCGGCGAGGAAATTTCGGCGGGAATTCGGCGATGTTTGGCCGTCTGGCAGGGAGCGGCAGCGGTCCTGCGGAGGGTTTTATCCGCTTATTTCTGCGGCGGCCGGGGAGGATGGGGAGGAGGCCGATGGCGTGCGCCTTCGCGGGTGCTACAATGAGGCGTTTTGACGGAAACGGCCCAGATCGCCAAGCTCACGTCATTCCGCCAAGCGGGCCTCTGGCTGCTCCGCTCCGGCATCCAGGAAGGAAACGGCGGAGTAGCCCGTTATTACCGATCGGATCTTGGGCGAAATGCGCGCATTTCACTAGAAATTACCGGCTATGCGGTGAGTACGCTGCTCTATTTTCACCGCCTGACGCGACAGGACGAGTACCTGGCCCGCGCGCTCGACGCGGCGAGGTTGCTTCGGGAAGCGGGCCCGCTTTATCCGTTTGAACTGGCGCGGCCGGGGGAAGAGCCTTGCCAGCACGCTTACTTCTTCGACACGGGCATCATTCTGCGCGGGTTGATGGCCGCGTGGCGGCAGACCGGCGACCGCTCGTGGCTCGATGCGGCCGCCGAAGCGGGCCACACGATGATCCGGGCGTTTATGGGTGGCGGGTTGCCGCACCCGATTGTGCGACTGGCGGACCTGAGTCCGGCGCCCGACGCGGGGCGATGGGCAGGGCGGCCCGGATGCTACCAACTGAAATCGGCGACGGCGTGGCGGTGGCTTTACGAAGAGACCGCGGATATGGCGTTCCTCGATGCATGGGAGGAGTCGCTGGATCTCTGTCTGCAGGTTCGCGACCGGTTTCTTCCGGGCGATTCGGACCCGCGGAAGATCATGGACCGGCTGCACGCCTACTGCTATTTTTTGGAAGGCCTGCTGCACGCCGCCGAGCGCGCCCCGTGCGCGCGGGCGATTGTCGAAGGCATTGACCGCGTGGGGCATTATCTGCGGCAGATCGAGGACGTATTTGTTCGCTCCGATGTGTACGCGCAGCTTCTGCGGCTGCGAGTCTATGCGGCGAACTTCGGGCTCATCGGCCTGGCCGAACCGCATGCGGCGCGGGAGGCGGTATCGGCGGCGTCGCTCCAACTCGGCGGGAGCGTCACGGCGTTGAGCGGAGGCTTCGCCTTCGGCCGCGAACAGAACCGGCTCATGCCCTACGTGAATCCGGTGTCGACCGCATTCTGCGCGCAGGCGATCGAGCTTTGGGAGCGCCGGGGCGCCAGTTCGTCCGCGCTCGATCCACACGATCTGATCTGAAGGCCGGTCCTTCTCTCCCTCGCGCACAACGCAGCCGCGCGGCCCCGTGCGCTAGAGATCCGGCTTGCGGGCGACGATTGCGTAATCGAGCCCGCCGAAGAAACGGCGCCGGACGGGTTCGGGCAACCCGGCCAACTCGGGAAACGCTTCGGCGGCCGATGCGAGATAGTCGACCTCGATGCGCGCGAACCCGGCTTCGGTGAGGAAGAAGGCGAGCAGCGCGGCGGGGAGCGGATGGCGGTGGGTGGGGTCGAGATAGAAGTGCGTGGCGAAGATGGCGAGGCACTCGGGGTTGGGCGTCTCAATGGCGAGGACGCCGCCGCGGCGCAGTTTGCGGAAGGCGAGGGCGGCGAGCTCGGGCAGCAGCGGACGCTGGATGTGCTCGACCACCTGGATGCAGGCAACGCCGCCAAGGGAGTTGTCTTCGAGCGAGGCCAGGTGCCCGAAGAGGTCGGCTTGCGCGGCGTCGAGCGATTTGGCCCGGCAGATGGCGGCGAGTTCACCGCTCAGTTCGACACCGCGCGCCGCAATGCCAGAGTCACGAAGTGCTTCGAGGAGTTCACCGCGGCCACAGCCTAAGTCGAGTACCGGGGCGCAGCCTGCGAAGACCTGCGCGTAGCGCCGCATGCGATGGCGGATGTCGTCTTCCGAGCCGCGGAACTGTTCGGAGAAACGAAGCCAGTCGACACCTTCCCAAGAAGGCGCGGCGGCAGCGGGCGCGGTGGCGGCCGGTGCGGCCGGAGAGGCGAGCGCGCGTTGGCGAAGGACGCGCAATTCGGAATGGATGAGCGCCTCGGTTTGCTCGCGCAGGCGGCGGAGGGCTTCGTCGTGCTCTTTGCGAAATGCGAGAGCGGCGCGGTCGAGTTGACCGGAAAAGTCACCGTGTTGGGCTTTGACGAGATCGCGGAAGGCGGACTCAAGCCGGGCGGCGCGGACGTCGAGGCTGGCGGCAAGCTGCGCCGTGCGGTGTTCGAAGCCGCGCTGGAGTTCGGCCAGATTGCGGAGGTATTGAATCTCCTGGGCCGTGATTTTTTCTTCCGTGGAGCGGAACCAGGATTTCCAGGTTTCGGAAGCCGG